>JAJDCH010000016.1 GCA_029260905.1 Candidatus Levyibacteriota bacterium
TGTAGCTGTTAGCTCAGCAACCTGAGAATTGTTGTTAAAGAAAAGAGAGTTACCTGATCCACCAGAGGTGAATGCATCACCACTTGTCACATCCCCAACACTTGTTATATCCCCACCAGTTCCTGTTGCAGATATGGTAACTGTGTCAGTTCCTGCAGTTGTTGTTATGGTTACACCACTACCTGCAGCCAATGTTAGAGTATCAGTTGTAGTATCAGCATCAACATCACTTTGACCTGAAACTGCAAATTTGGAGAAGAGGAATTGATCTCCAGTATTAGTTCCTGATGAGATACCTGAGAAATTTGATGCAGACAAAGTACCTGTTGCTGTTATTGTTCCGTTTACGGTTAATGCACTGTTTGCCAATGATAAGAGATCAGTATCGGTTGTTAATCCAATTGTAGTTCCATCAAGATTGAGAGAATCAAGAGTAAAAATTCCTCCATCAGTAAATGTTGCAAAGGGTGAGCCAGCATCGCTTATAACAAAATCACCAGTTGATGTAAGATCAATTGTGAAGTTTCCAGTAAGACCATTTGTAATGGTTGTTGCCGCATCAAGTGTAAGAGAGTTTGAGAGTTCTGAGAAATTAAGAATGTTATCAGCAATTGAAATATTTATTTCATTTGAAGGAGAGGCAGTTAGCAGAAAATCTGTTGAAAAATCAAGCGTATCTACATCTGTTCCGACAGGAGTGTTATTGTTCTCAACATTTATGATAGCAGTTGCTCCGGCGCCTGCGTCATTGGCACAATCCCAGGTGTTGGTACCGTTAATCCATTTCAATATTTGTCCGTCTGTGCATCCCTGAAGAAGACCAAGTCTATTGGAGTTAACTTCCAATCCTGAGCCAGAAGAAGTCGATCCAGTCCCAGCAGAAGATATCAAACCAATGCTATTTGCATCAAGAGCACCTGTTGATGTGGTTAGGGTAATTAGAGACGATCCTGAAATAATTTGTCCTGAAGGGTTAATTCTAAAGAGGTCTGTTCCTGCAGAACTTTCAATTACAAACAGATTTGCTGTTTGTGTTGAGTTTCCCTGAATCAGAAGTTGTATCTCATCAGCGTCTCCATCAACTGCCAATTTTCCAAGCTCAGTACTTGATCCAATTGTTAAAGAGTCAGTTGTACTAGTTAGATATGTTAAAGTCCCTGAATCAGTCCATTTACTAGCTCCTGATCCGATAGCTCCATCAAAATCATTTAGCACAGCTTGAAGAGTGGTGCTGTTGGAATTGTTGAATTCATCAAACACACCAATCAGTGATGCTCCAGATGTAAGGTTGTCAATACCAGCATCATTAAGTCCTATGGTTCCGATTGTTAGATCTCCACCTGAGTTGATTGTCAGATTAACAACATCTGATATTGATCCAGAGTTGATATCAATCCCGTTTAGTGTTTCGTCAGTAATAGTTGTTATGCCACCAGCTGTTGAAACAGAAAATATGTCGCCAGTTCCCGCTGTGAAGCTTCCGGCAACATCAAAGTTACTTGCTACACCTGTAACGGATGCGAGAATAGATGAAAGCTGGACATTGACTTCACCGCTAGGTGATTCTGTGAGATCAAAGTCTCCTCCCAAGAAATCAAGAGCACTAGCTGAGCTAGTCAAAAGCGTGTTTCCCTCCTTAACAGTTATAATTCCTGTTGCGCCGCTTGAGCTGATCGTCACACCTCCTGTTGATCCAGAAAGGATGATTCCAGATCCAGCAGTAAGTGATGTAACTCCTGAGTTTTGAAGAGTAAGAGAGCCTCCAAGCGCCACAGATCCTCCACCAGATAGACCAGAGCCGGCAGTAATTGTTACCGAATCATTGCTAAGTCCTATTGCTAAGCCAGTTATTGTTATTCCTGTTCCTGCAGACAAATCAAGATCGCCAGTTTCACCACCAAGAGACGTGACTCCTGATGCAGTTGATGAGATGGTTGGATTCTGCGCATCGCCTGTTATTGATATATTTTGACCTGCTGTGATGCCATATAATATATTTGGTGCGGTAAGATTTCCAGTTATTACAGCATTTTCACTAATGTTTATGCCTGCATTAAAATTGACATCTTTATTAAAAGTGGCAGGAATATCAAATAATATTTCTCCTGTAAGTTCAGATCCAGCTGGTAATTTAGCAACTGAAATTGGTTTTAACAAATTGTCATTACTGTTTTGATCTTGAGATTCATCCTGACTATTAAAAATGGCTCTTGCAACTTTTCCTAACTGACTGGTATTTTGTGAGCCCACAAATACAAGACCCGCTATTGAGAAAAGTCCTGCAACAAGAAGTCCGATTCCCATCAGCATACTTTTGTTGTTGAATGTTGTAAGTTTTGGAAGTTTTTTTGAATCAGAAATCTTTATTGGCATCTCAGCTATCTCTTCATTTTTATTAGTGTTATTCTGAGTGCTTTCTGATTCGATTATGTCAACATTGGGAGGGGCATATGGAGTTGGCAAAGGGGTTGTGTCAGGGATTTTTTTAAATATCTGAGAATCCTGTGTGGGTACTGAAGAATTCTCTGTTGGTCGACTAGGCGTTGTATCTAGTTTGGGTTCTTGTTGAGATAAGAATGAAGAAGTATTTTGTTTTCCGTTTTTAGAAAAATTATTTATTTGTTCTTCTGTGTATCTTCTGTGACCGCCATCAGTGCGGTTTGGAACAAGCATTCCTTTTTCTTCCCAGCGATGAAGAGTCTTGATGGAGACTTTTAATTTTTTGGCCGCATCTTGTACGCTGAGCAGTTTGTCATTCATATGTGTTTAGGTATGGTTTTTTGAGACTTTTTCTTCCATGTTATAAGACTATGATAAGTATTTTTATATGGGAAGAAAAAACTAGACAAAAAATCAAGACATTTGAACCTAATTGTCGAGGTTTTCACAGCCACCCTATAATTACTACATATATTAATATATTTGTCAAGTTCTTTAATCTTATCGCAATATTATCTAAATTTTACTTTTAGCCTCGAAAAACTAGATTACTCCTAATTGACTTTGTGATAAGAATATGATAATTTTGACTCGATGATTAATGTTTCATATAACTTTTCACCCTATCTTCTGTCTCAACTGAAAAAAATTCAGGATATAAATCGTGAAATTTTACTTTATCCACTTTCAGCCAAAACAGAACTTCGATTAAGATTTGTAGCTACCGTGAAAAGAATAAAATTAGGATTGATGGAAGATGGATTGGAGATAACAGAGCGAGAAATAATAAATACCCTAAAAAATGCAATTTACATATCAGGAAGAAACTCAAAGCAAGATAAAATTTCAGAAAGACATGAGATTATTTTGTCTTATAAAAATGGACTTGATTATCTCAAAAGTAACTGGACCGTAACCAACGACTTAATTACTACAAAAGATATCTTAAAGATACATAGTATATCTTCAAAACACAAATTGAAGATAAGTGAAAACGAATTAGGGAAGTTGCTAAAATATCTTGCTTCTTCAACCGATAGTCCGATTATTCAGTCAGCAATTGTGAAAATGGTAATTTTTGATTTTTTGAAAAGAGCAGGTAGCGAAAAAAAATTATCAAACATTGCGTCATATATTTTTCTACATAGAGAAGGCTTGGATTTTAGAGGGCAGTTGATTTTGGAGAGAATTTGGGTCAACGAAATGTCCAACTTTGAAGATCACTACAAAAGGTTTATCGTATCAGGCAACATAACAAATTGGCTTGAGAATTTTTCTTATAAAATTGCAGAACAACTAAGTGAAGTGCTTGATTACATGAAGAAAGAAACTGAGAGTTTAAAGACCGATAGAAAACAGTCAAAATCAATCACTGATCTTACTGCAAGACAAATGCAGATAATCTCTCTTCTTGATGCCCCACAATCAGTGATAACTAATCGTGATGTGCAGAAATATTTTGGCATCTCACAAATAACTGCATCAAGAGATCTTGCCAAGATGAATATGCTTGGTCTTCTTCTTGTTCACGGAAAAGGCAGATCAGTAAGATATACTAAAGTATAGTTTGTATGTATTTATTCTCCTGTGTCTATGCCAATGAGGATTTTTACTGAATCTTCTTCCACCTTCATGATTCCAGTTTCAACTGGCATGGTTATTTCTTTCTCTCCCTCCAAATGAATTGTTAGAACTTCTTTAATGATTGTTATGAAATTGCTGTGATAGGGTAGTACATCAAATTTCCCTTTTTGGTTCTTGGATGTGACTGCTAGCGCCTGTCCCTCAAAACTGGTTTTTTTTGGATCTTTGACTGAAACATTAAGTAAATTATTCATCGTGATAGATACTAAAATGTAGGCTATTTTTAATAGTTAAAATCTTTTAGGCTTCCAATCTCTTTGATTGCATATGGATCAACTTGATCGTATTTACCATCAAGTATTGCTGCTACATCATTGACAGTATCTGCAACGGGGACAAAAAAGCTTTTTTTACCGGTTTGTTGTTCCATAACATAAAAACTTTGGGTCATGTAGTTTTTTAAGATTCTTGCCCGAGAATATACTTGTCTATCTTTTTCGTTTAGCTCCGATTCACTTATGAGGGAGACAATTCTCTCCAGAGATGCTGCATTTTTCAGAAGTTGCTGTGCGCGAAGAGCTGTTTTGGTATGAAGCGCGCCAACTATATCAGGACGAAGTGCTGATGATGCGCTTTGGAGCAGGTCAATGGCAGGATAGATCCCTTCCTGATATCTCTCACGTGATAGAACAATGATTGTATCAAGATGAGCAAAAACAGATTGCACTCCATGATCCAAGATGTCATCTGAAGGCACGTAGACCGCCTCAAATGATGTAATGTTGTTTTTTTGAGTAGAGAACAATCTTTCGTGAACGCCTGCCATTTCAGACAAAAGCGTGGGTTGATATCCACCTTCGGAGGGGATAGTACTCATAAGCATAGATAGTTCATGTCCAGCTTGAGCAAAACGGTAAATGTTATCAATAAAAAACAAAACATTTTTTCCCATATCATCTCTTATGTGTTCTGCAATTGATATGGCGGCAAGAGCTGTTTTGAACCTAATTGTTGCGTTGTCGCCCATATGACCATAGATAAGATTTACATATTCCAAAACCTTACTTTCTTTTAATGCTTCCCAAAGCTCCTGTCCTTCACGGACACGTTCTCCAACTCCTGCAAAAACAGAAAGCGTGTCTTTGGGGTTTTGATTAACTATATTATGAATGATTTCAGTCAGAAGAACTGTTTTTCCTACACCTGCTCCCCCAAAAACTCCTACCTTTCCACCAGTTAAAATAGGCGAGAAGAAATCAATTGCTTTTATTCCTGTTAGGACTATGTCTTTTGCCACAACAACCCGATCAAGACCTGAATCATTGTTGTAAATAGATCTAGTTTGATTGATATCAATTAACGAACCTCCATCCAACGGCTCTCCAAAAAGATTCATCACTCTACCCATTATATTTTGTCCAACAGGGACTTGAATCGTTTTGCCTGTGTTTAAAGCTTTTGCTCCTCTGTAAAGTTTTTGTCTATTTTTGAGAATAAGACAGAAGAAAGAAGACGAGCTGCTTGATGAATATACTTCCATCATCACATCTGGTGATTCTTCAAGACAAAGAAGGTCTTTGATGTTGGGTTTTTGACCCAAAAATTCGACCTCAACAACTTGTCCTTTTATTTCTTTTACGCGTCCAGAACTATCCATAAATTTAGTGTTATTTCCTCGCTCCCCAAAGTTTTCTTCCAGAAAGCAGCTCAAGCTGCTGTTTGTTCATCTCCATATTTCTGAGAAGTTTTTTTTTGACATTAAGAAGGGTGAGAATTTTCCTGATGTTGGTTTGTGCTTTCTCCATGGCATTTATTCTTGATGCATACCTGGCAAGTTGCGCCTCTTGAACAGTTTGATTAAGAAGCAGGCTAAATATTTGTTTTTCAAAAAAAACAAGCACTTGATAAAGTGATGGCTCAAACAAAAAGTTGTGTTTTTCTTCTTTTTTTGTATCTTCTTTTTTTTCTTCTTCAGGTAAATCGCCTGAGAGGTATGCTTCAATTGCATCCTGAGAAACAATATTATTGAACTTTCCATAAAACACAAGCACGCGTTCATAGTTTAGAAGTGCCTGGGCAAGTGGTTTTAACAGCTCAATTGATATGCTTGAGTCAGGGATATCGTAGTAAGAATATTTTAGTCTTAATTCTTTTTGTTCCATAAAATTTCTTCCCTGACGTCCAACTATCATAAAATCAGTTTTTTTAGGATCTGATTTTTCTGCAACCTCATAATACATTTTGCAAATTTTTGAAATTATTTCACCGTATAATGTGTTGTTGGCAGAAATAAGAACCAGAACATCTTTGCCGTTTTTTTTGGTAAATGAACCAGTTTTTCCATCAGTTTTACGACTTAGTTCAAGGACGTTTTTTCTATATGAAGATTTAACATCAAAAAAGACATTTGTGAGATCATCTGAAAACTCACGAGAAGATAAGACTGAATTTCTCGCGAAATTAATCTGTTGAATAGCATGTTCCTGATATGAACGCGTCAGGAGATTTAGGTCTCGATTTCCTGATATTTCTTCTTGTATTGCTTTAAGTTTTGCCATAATCTAGATGTATTTATTATTTATTATTTATTATGTCGCCATTTTCATAATTTGTTCTTTTTTTTCTCCAACAACCCTTAAAAGATCATTAAAGGTTTCTACTTTTATAACTGATGATAAAAAATCATGATTTTGCTGATTTTGGTAGGCAATAAGAAGCTTGCTTCTGGTTTTTTCAATTTCATCAACTGTATTTATGACATTTAGCCAAATTAACGATAAAACGATCAGATAAACTTCTTTGGGAAGAGTAAGTCCTGTATCCTGATTAAAAAAGAGTTGGATTTTTTCGCCAATCATAAATGTTGCTTTTGCAGATGATGAAAGTTCTGACCCAAAATGAGACAGTGATTCCACTTTTTGATAAACAGAAAAAAGTGATGTGAGTTCGCGATTTATATTTTTCATTAACATGTCTTGTGTTTGTTTGCCAACACGGGTAACCGAAAGCGGAATATTGATCGCAGGACGTTGACCTTTTGCATAGACATTGCCATCAAAAAATAAATGTCCATCAGTTATGCTCATTAGATTTGAAACAATATAGCCTGAGAGATCTGCTTCTTGGGTTTCAACAATCGGCAAGCAGGATATTGAAGTGTCTTGAATGCCTTTTTGCATTTTGAAGTTTCCTGCGCGTTCGAGAAGTTTTGCATGAATGTGAAAAATATTTCCAGGATATGAATCACGTCCTGGGAATGTTTCAGCAAGCAGTGAAAATTCTCTATAAAATTTGGCATGAGTCAGTAGATCATCCATCACAACTATCACATTTCTACCCTGGTCCCTGAAATATTCGGCAAGCGTCATGGCAGTATAGGGCGTCAAGTAGATAAGAGCAGGGGAGTCAAAAGCAGTTGTCGCGATGATTGTCATGTTTTTACGGATTTCAGGATCATCATACATAAATGATTCAAGTGCTTTGATATCTGATTTTTTCTTACCAATTGCAGCAAAAATTGCGATCGAACCCTGTTGGATCTGATTTTTGATCACAGATAGGACAAAAGAGCTTTTGCCTGTTTTTCTATCACCAAGAATGAGTTGTTTTTGTCCCTGACCAAGAGGGACGACAATATCGACAATCGACATTCCCGTATCAAGAGGTTTTGTAATTTTTGCTCTGTGCGCGATACTTGGCGGATCTGAGTCAATGATTCTTGCAGAATCAGTAGCTGGTGTTTCGTCTTTTGAGGATATTGGAGCACCAAAAGGATTAAGCATTTTTCCAAGCATTTGTTCGCCAGTTGGAATTACTAGGTTTTGGCCGATGCGACAGATTTTTGTACCTGTTTTAACAGCAGAAGGTGAAAAAAGCATGATCTTTGCAGTGTCTACTCCAAGACTTAACACTTGCCCCATTTCACCTGATTCAAAGACAACAACCTCATCAAGCTTGACACTTGGTAGACCTATTGCTTCAATGATCGGGTATTTTATTTGTGTTACTTCACCATATTCTTTATATTTGTCGTAGTAATATTGATAGTTATTCATATTTTTAGCTTAGAGCTGAACCTCTTCGAGTTTGCTTTTTAGAGAGTAGTCATTGGCTCGTCCACCAAAACTTACGATTCCTCCAGCAATCAATGATTCATCAATTGAAAGATCAAGAACAACAAGCTTTCCATAATTATTGATAAACCATTCATGAATACTTTTTACTGTTTCAATACTTGGGTCAATTGCAAGAATTAGATGGACAACAGGGGTTTCTGAAATTGTTTTTTGAAGTTCCTGAAAAAAAGGTTCAAGGCTCACAACATCATTTAAATTGATGCCTGAATTCTCTGCTGTTTTTAAAATTGCTTTACCTTCCTCATATCCTGTGTTTTGTTCAATTACTGTTTTGGGCTCAAGTCCATTTTTAAAAATTTTTTCAGATAGGCTCTCAATTTTTACCAGCAACTCATTGATATCTGATTTGGAGTTAAGAAAATTTTGAAGCGGAGTCAGGTCGATAGTTTGTTTCATAATTTTAATATCTCGTCTTTTTTTGCATCTTCAAGGCTTTTTACGATTAATTCATGATGAAGAGTATCAGGTATACTTTTTTTTAGAACCTCAAGATATACTTTTTTGACCAAAGCGCTTGTTTGCGAATCGATTTTATCGAGTTGGGATTTTCTGTATTCCTCAACATCTTTTTCGACTTGGTTCATAAGCTCTTTTCTTTTCTTTTCAATTATTTCTTGTGTTTTTGCGCTTCCACTTGAAAGCTCAGACGTAAATTCTTCAAGCGATTTCTGATAATTATTTTGTATATCTTGTATCATTTTCTGCATAGTTTGATACATTTCTTGTTTGGTTTTTTGAAGCTCTGATTCATAGTCTTTTTCAAAACCAGAAGTAGCACTTTTCATATTGTGTATTTGTTTTTCAGCAATTGATTGAAGAATTTTATCTGTTTGAATTTCAATCTGTTCGTTGGTTTTTCTTGAATCATTCAATAAATTTGCAGCAGCTTTTCCAGTATCTGATAATAGGCTTTTTGCATGATCTTTTGCATCGCTCAGAACACTATCATAAGTTGATTTATCTTGATCTTTGGAGTGAATATATTTCTCCTCCCGTTTGAGAATAATATAGATAAAAATTGTTGCGCATATCAAGATGATAATAGCAATTAGCGATAGTAGTGTATTTGTTTCAATCATATGTATATCTCTTATAATCTTAGCACAATATATGCAAGTCCAATACCAACTATAATAACAATTATAATCAGGAAAACATTAAAAACAATTGAAAGTTGAATCATATGTCCAGCCAGCGGATTTCTACCAAGCGCTTCAATTCCTGTATTGACAGCTTTTGCAAAAATAAGAAAACCCACTACAAATGAAGAGATGATGATTACTGTTGCTACAACATATCTAAGTACTGTTGATGGGTCTTCATAGCTGGCAATTGCGGTTAGATTAAGAATATTCTTAAAAGAATTTGAAGTGCTTGATCCAACTTGCTGAAAATGCAGATTAAGTGTCACAAGAACAAGATCGCTATCCTTTTCTGTTTTTGATTGAGAATCTGATAGAGCTTGCCCAAGGACAAAGCCCGACCTGTCTGCTTTCATTCCTGATCCAGGTATCTCAGAGGTTGTAATGAAATCGTCTTTTTTAATCTGTCCATTTATACCTGAAACTCGTACATAAACAGTTCCTACATTTACAACCGGTGTGCCTTCTTGACCTGATGTTTTGAGTGAAATCGCAGGATTTTTGGTTACAACGCCTACGACTTGTGGATCATAGGGTTTGTTGGCGAGAAAGTATCCATCATTTGAGGATATGATTATAGCTCCATCTTTTACGCTCTCTCCCTCAACTGGTAGATAGCTTGCAATCCCCACTGATGAGAGCTGGGCATGGGCATTACCGATAGGAAATATCAGCAATAAGCAATAAGCAATAAGCAATAGGATAAGAGAAGATAACTTTTTAAAGCTAAAAGCTGATAACTGATAGCTGATTTTGGGCAGTAATTTTTTCACGACAGAAAACCGCCTTTTGCAGGCTTAATTTAAGTCTGCCACAGGACAAGATTTTTGTAAAGGGTTTTTGTAATAAATAGCAGTTTGATTAAAGAGATTTTGTCTTGATTAAATTTATTAAAGTCTTTAGGCATTTATTACCGACTTCTTTTAGGTTTGGTGATATATTCTTTTCATGGTTGATCTTGTGCCAAATTGTGAGAGTTGTCCGTTTGTTGAAGCATTAATGGTTAATGCAACAAAGAAGAAGGTTTTGATTGGCAAAACTAAGGCGCATGGCTGCTATAGAAAAATAATCGGAACAGCTAAGTTTTTTTGCCAAAAGATAATTTAATATACCTTTTGATCTATTTGAGTCCTATTGTGTAGAGGGTGGGGAGGACATTGAGATTGCCAAGATTTGTCAGGATGACGAGCTTGGATCCATCAGTCCATGGGGCAACGAAGTTTTTGATAAATGGTCCTGCAAAAATTGTGGTCAGATTTGCTCCGTCATCCTCAACGATTTCTATTTTTCTATCATTCACATAAATCAGATGATCTGAATCAGGAAACCAGGTAAAGGGATTTTCGATTGAGTCTTTTTCTTGACATATTTTTTCAGAAGCTTGAGCTGGGTCTTCCTCTTCAGGAACAGGTGTTTCGCTTACGCTTGGTGCGATTCCCGATCTGTTTGGCAAGCAAATAGGATTTGTAGTATCAATTATCCGAGTATTGAAATCTTCAGTTGTGTTATAGACATAAATCGCGTTTTCTGTGAGATCGCGTCTTTCATAAAGCCAGTTGTTTCCGATTCTTCTGGGAGTTGCAAATACAGGCATCTCAGCATTTGCGCTTGCCTGGTAAAGAATCTTTTTTTCATCAGGCGACCAGGAGATTATTTTGAAATTTTTCTTTGCATATTCACGGACTTTAGGTTTAAGAGAATTTATTCTAGCCTCAAAAAGTTCTTGTTCAAGATTCTCCCAATCTTCTTTCAGTGTTGTTACAGTTGCTGTTATATCTCGAGGGGCATCATTGAATGATTCAATATTGAGTAAATATTCAGCAGGTCCAGCAACGCCGTTTGTTATGCTTGCAAGGATTTGCTTTCCATCAGGCGACCAGGTGATTTTGGCTTGGGACAGATTGTCAACCGTATCATCAACGATTTGTGAGCCTGAGCCAGGGCCGGTAAGAATAGGAATTGCTCTGGGTTCCATTTTTAGTACGTATATCCCGTTTTTCTTAATTCCTGATTCCGAAGCTATTCTAAATGCCAGTTTTGTACCTGATGGATCAACTGTAGCCTCTTCAACTCCAAGTGTTGAAATGCTTTGAAGAGTAGGCGCTTTGGGAAAGAGAAGCGCCTCAATATTGGCAACAACCTCTTCTTGAATTTGAACATCTTTATAGTAGGAATTGTAGCCATCTTTTCCGATTGTGACTTTGTATTTTGTAGGAGTGAGATTAATGCTGTTGTTTGTGGCTGTTGTGAGGTGGTCATCGATCCAGACATTGGCGCCAGTTGGGATGCTTGTTAGGTGAAGAATTCCTGTTCGAGATACTGATGGTGTTCCTTGTTCGAGGCTAAGTCTAAACCCAGATCCATAAAGAACTGCGATAGCTGTTCCTGTCAGAAGAACTGCGAATACAAAAAGATATGTCAGGATCTGACGGCGAATTCTTTTTTTGGGCTTTGGTGTGTGATGATCTTTGATCTTAGTATCTTTCTCCATAAATACAATGTAGATTGATTATAGTCTCTCAAACAACCCCTTGCAACTACCACTACCACTTTCTATAATGGAATGAAGTGAGCCTAAAACAAAAATTGATATAGAAATGAAATGGTTTGATATATTTTAATTTTATGGATTTCAAATTTCCATCCACCAAAAGAATAGGGATAGATCTTGGGACAGCCAATACTTTGGTTTATGTTGTCGGAGAGGGAATAGTGCTAAACGAACCATCAGTTGTAGCTGTTACTGCAGAGGAAAATAGAGTTGTTGCAGTTGGTCATGATGCCAAAAACATGCTTGGAAGAACGCCAGGTAATGTGGTTGCGCTTAGACCGCTTAGAGACGGTGTGATTGCGGATTACACTATAACTGAGGCTATGCTTTCCTATTTTATAGATAAAGTTTGTGGTAGAGCTAGGTTTTTCAAACCTGAAGTTATGGTTTGTATACCATCTGGTGTTACCCAGGTTGAAAGGCGAGCGGTTTTGGATGCGACTATGTCAGCTGGGGCGAAAATTGCATATCTTATTGATGAGCCACTCGCTGCAGCAATTGGTGCTAGAATTCCCATAGCCCAGGCTGAGGGACACATGATAGTAAATATTGGTGGAGGCTCAACCGAATCTGCTGTTATTTCGCTTGGCGGAGTGGTGGTTCATAGTTCAGTTCGGGTCGCAGGAAATAAGACTGATGAGGCAATTGCAGCCTATGCAAAGAGAAAGTTTAACCTTTTAATAGGTGAAACAACGAGCGAGACTATTAAAATTACAATTGGCAATGCAGTTGTTCCCACAGGAAAAGAGTTAAAAACAATGGAGGTGAGAGGGAGGGATAATATAACTGGACTACCACGAACTATTGTACTTGATGAAGCACAGGTCAATGAAGCAATTCTTCCATCTTTGTTGGAGATTATAAAGGGAGTAAAAGAGGTTCTTGAGCAGTGCCCGCCGGAGTTGGCATCAGATATTATTGATAAGGGAATTGTTATGTCGGGTGGATCCTCACTTCTTCGAAATATAGATAAGTTGATGACTGAAAAAACAGGCGTTCCATGTCATGTTGCAGAAGATGCGCTTCTCTGCGTTGCAAAGGGAACAGGTGTTGCGATGGAAAATATTGAGCTTTATAAGAGAAGTATAAATAAAAAATAATTTAGCAAAAAGGGTAAAAGTGTGAGGGTAAAGATTTTTTTCAAAAGTTTGGTTAATAAGTCTAAAATGACCTGTAGAAGTAAGTATTTATATTTCATTTTTGGATAAATGTAAGAAAAAAGTTTTTTATTTCACAAAATGTAAGAACTTAGAGAAGTAAATTTTAATTTTCTAAACGTATTAAACAATATTGAATCCAGACTATAATTTATGTGCGTGAATATTGCATAATATTTTTATACTAAAATTTAAATTTAGAGTAATCGATCATTCACTAAAAGCATTTTATAGTAATTTGTGAATATGTTAAATAAAACAAAATACTTTGGAATAAACATTACTACAGATCCTCAGAAAAATATCTTGGAGTATGTGATAAAATCAATTAAGAACAGGGATAAATTTTACATTGTCACCCCAAATCCCGAATTAGTTGTAATTGCAACACATGACAAGGAATATAGAGATGTCTTAAATCAGGCACGAATTTCACTCCCTGATGGTGCAGGACTAGTGATAGCAAGTGGAATTATGGGTAATCCTATCCAAGAACGAATAACCGGGGTTGATTTTATGCAAGATCTCTGTAAAGAGGCATCTGAAAATGCCTTGTCCATAGGCTTACTTGGTGCAGGATCGGGAATAGCAGAAAGAGCAGCTGAGTGCTTGAAAAAATCATATCCTAATCTTAAAATTTCTTATATTTCAGAAGAATGGGGTGGAATAAAAAATGGCAAATGGCAAATAGCAAATGGCAAAAATAAGTCAGATGCCATAAGTCATAAGCAAGACACCGATGTCATAGATATCCTCTTCGTTGCTTTTGGTTCTCCCAAGCAGGAGAAGTGGATTTATGAAAATCTGGATAAATTACCAATCAGGGTTGCTATGGGAGTAGGGGGGGCGTTTGATTTTATATCTGGAAATGTTCGTCGTGCGCCTTTCTTGATTAGATTTTTGGGTTTTGAATGGTTGTATCGTCTGATTCGTGAGCCTTGGCGTTTTCGTCGCCAACTCGCCCTTTTGGAGTTTGTAAAGATAGTTTTTAGGGAGAGGTTTGGGAAAAAATAGTAATATGTTTGTTCTTACTTCATAAGACCCAGTGCTCCTTTAATAGAGCTATCTGGGATTTTTTTGAAGCTGATTTTGTTTTTGGGTACTCCAATTTCTTTAAGTTTTTTCTCCATGTTTTCTTGATAATTCCAACCATTCCAAAAAAGTGAACCCTCTGTGATGAGAGTTAGCTCTTCAGACTTATTTAGAAATTCATAAATAGCTGAAATTGTAGAAGCAACCAGGCTTGCTGATCTTGTTAATATTTCTCTAGCTAGATCTCCTGATTTTGTTTTGTCATCATAAGCCAACTGACTCATTGATTTACTGTTTGATATGTTTTGTATATTCAAACCATATCTTTCTACAACAAAATTGTAGATTAGCCAGAGGTAGTTTCCTGAGAGCATTTTTTCAAATCTATTTATACCTTTGTTTTCTGATTTGCTGTCGATTTCTTCAAGTATCTTATCAGATTCAAATTTATCGAAATTGCCAGCCTCGAGGTTAATGATATGTGTTTTGTGCTCATTGATTATTCTGAGACTGATGTTAAACCCACTGCCAAGAACCATCCCGCCTGATTCCTGACCTGATCCAGAAAGCGCGAGACAAATCGTGTCGTTGGCAACTGATACAGGGATTTCTTTTTCAAATTTAGCAAAGTATGTTTTTTTGACAAATTCTCCGAGGTTTTGACCAACCAATCCTTTAAAAGCGTGTTCCTTGGTACCGTTTATGAGCCTGCCGTCTAAGAGATTGTCTTCGTTTATGATTGGGGAGATGGGATAGGCAAAATTAAGAGCAAGAGCGCTAATATCAGGTTCAAAAACCGATAATAGAAATTTTTCAAAATCGGTTGCGGTATTAAAAATAGGAAGCGATCCCTGGGTTCTTTTGGTAAGGTTGCCATCAGTAGGAGTTGCAGATACGAAGTTGCTTCCGCCTACTACAATTGCTTGAAAAGGGTTTTTTTCGGTTGTTTTATTTGGAAGTTCGTTTTTGATGAAAGAGACAGAGCTATCTTTACCTTTTGATGCAGCAGTTAATTCGTTTAGAAATGAAGTCTTAATTTTTTGGTAATCAGGCGTATCTAGAATCATATAACTTATAATTAACCATTTAGAAATTTAGCAATATTGTTACTTTACAGACCTTAAAAACTTTATGAACTAAAATGAGTTTACCCGTTTTTTATTTTAAGAAAAAGGATTGTTGCTGCGAGAATAGTTGTTATGATATTGGCTATAATAATTGGTATTTCTCCAAGCAGAAATCCATATATTGTCCAGAAAATAACACCTAGCGTAAATGCAAGATACATACCAAGGGATAAATCTTTAGTGTGCTGAGTTCTGATAGTACGGATTGCTTGAGGAAAAAAAGACAATGTTGTAAGAGTTGCAGCAATAGAACCTATTAGTGTTACAAATTCAGGTGTCATAGCTTTATTATGGAATGAGAAAGATTAAAAAGCAAGCTAGTGAAAGAATTATTCTGTCTTGGGAGTAATGCCTAGAAGCCAGAGGACTGCCTCTTTTTTGTAGCGTCTGTCCCCTCTGGAGTTTATTCTGATTGCAGGGAGCTTGCCTCTTTTGCCCCAGCGTTTGATAGTAAGAGGTGAGACACGGAGAACTTCTGCGACTTCTCTAACAGTGAGAAGGTCAGGTAGGGAATCTATAGATACTCTTTGAGTGTTCATAATGTCTTCCTATACATATTGATCCAATCAATCTAGTATAGAACTATATATAAAGTAACAAACTAGTGCATAGCTTGTCAAGGGTTAAATTAAAATTAATCTACAAATTAGGAATTATCTTCTCTCAAAAGATCTCTTTCCAGACTCAGCATCCAAGTGATCCGTTTTTCGTCATAAAAAGTTTCTTCCTTAAAAGAAAGTGGTGTGTATTTTCCATATCCTCGAAGAATCGTTCTAGCTGCTTGCTGATTGGTTTGAAATACATGTATTGCCAGAGGAGTAAGATATCTTTCAATGACGTCTGTTGGCTTACCCTCTTTCGAAGGAATGCTTGAGTGGTCTAATGCATTTGTAAAGTCATTTTTATTGTGAAAGTCCCCATAAGGAAAACCATCTTCGAAATGCGCAAGATTGTAGCCCACCCATTGGGCGAAATGATTGTCTATGGGAATAAAAACACCCTGTGCTTCAAGTGTTTTTAGGTGAGATGTTAGACTTGAAAGTACAGGTAGAAATCCGCTCTTAAGGGAATTCCCTTCTCTAAAATGTTCAAGAGGCGCAAAAAGCACATCCCTGATTTGAGTTGCAAGCATTTTTGCTTGTTATTGAGAATCACGATCTGCCCTTGGAGGAACAAGCTCAGTCATAGGTGGCTCATTTTTATAGCACTATAAGCTTTTTGTCAAATTTAGATTTGCTTTTCGGGTTTTGACATGGGTATTCATAGCCGATATAATGCTTAAGTTGCCCTTGGTAGCTTGACAACTAGCCAAAGGGTTTTTATTTATGAATAACCGTAAAATCCCGACCAGTATGGTCACACAACATCCAGATCATGCAGGGAAGCCTTACTGGCATAATAAGACTTACATATCCACCCGTCATGAAATGAATGAGGCCTTTTTGTCTTTTTCTGAACTGGGTGCCACTGAATATAAATGGGACTGGGAGGGAAAGCTGGTTGATGAGTCGGTGCTTGAGAGATTTTTGGGTGAGCATCTTGAATATCTGATGAAAAAGCCTCTTGGCAAGGAAAACTTTATTACTTTCCGTCTTCCAAATCCGAGAATAGCAACTGAGTTTCGTTTGGGTAGAACTTTTATGAACATGATCTCAAGTGCCGCAACCGCAAAGCATTTAGGATTTAAAGTTCCACCCATTTTTGAAGTGATATTGCCAATGACTGAAAATGCACGCGAAATGCTTGATCTGCAGGTTGCTTTTCAAGAGCTTAGAAATCTCAAACATCCACTTTTTAAGATGGAGAGTTTTTTAACCAATCTGCGGATTATTCCTTTATTTGAAAGCGTAGAAAGGATAATTGATTCAGCAAAAATCGTTGAAGAATATTTAGATCTCTACAAAAAAGAATTTGGAAAACTGCCTCCATATATGAGACCGTATTTTGCCAGATCAGATCCAGCGCTTAATTCAGGGGTTGTAGCGACTGTTTTTGCGCTCAAAATAGCGCTTTCACGTTTTAGAAAACTTGAACAAAGAATTGGAATACCTTTTTATCCGATGATTGGTTGTGGATCTCTGCCATTTCGTGGGGGACTTACACCTGAAAACGTAAAAGAGTTTGCAAATGCGTATCAGGGTGTTCGCACAGTTACACTTCAGAGCGCTTTTCGTTATGATTATCCACTTCCCAGGGTAAAAAAAGCTATTAAACAGCTAGCAGAAATACTGCCAAAACAAAAAGCAAGACTTATTACTGAAAATGATGAGAAAGAGTTGATTGCAATAGGAAAAGTTTTTGAAAAAGAGTACAAGAAAACGGTTGAAAATCTGGCTGTTGCTATCAATAAAGTTTCTGTATTTGTGCCAAAAAGACGAGAGCGGGTTCAGCACGTTGGATTGTTTGGTTATTCAAGAGGTGATGGTAAGGTAAAGCTGCCTCGGGCAATTACTTTTACTGCATCACTTTATTCAATCGGTATTCCACCTGAGTTGATTGGTACAGGGCGGGGATTGGCTTTGGCAAAAAAAGCAGGGAAGTTGGACTTGGTTGAAAAGTATTATATAAATCTCAAAAAGGATTTGTTTCGTGCGGGATCGTATTTAAATAAGGCAAATCTTACAAAACTTGCATCTGCCTCAAATGCTTGGAAAGATGTAGCAAAAGACGTGGAGGAGGTTGAAAGATATTTGGGAGTAGGTCTTGGCCCACATACAGTTAATGAGAAAAAGCATTTGGCATTGACAAGTAGGATTTTTGAGGGAGTTAAGAAAAGTTCTGCAGATTTATCAAATCTAATGACTCAGGCAGCTGTTCTCAGAAAGAGTTTGGGATAGGTTAAGAGTTTTTTCTTGTTAAAGTTAATTAGAGGGATTTGGTTATTTTTCGCAGCTCTTTTAGTACTTCATCTATCTCTTTCATATCAAAATATCCTAGGTGGCCGATTCGAAAGATTTTCCCGGCTAGATCGCCGTAACCTCCTGCCAGTTCAATCCCTTTTTCTCTCATCTGCTTTATTATTAATCCTGCATTATCAGTCTTTATCGCCGTTACAACAGGGGAGGAGTCAGTATCTGATGCAAGAAGCTTAAGTCCCATTTCTTTGACTTCTTTTTTTATTTTTTCATGCGCATTTATATGTCTTTTGATCATATTATCAAGTCCTTCTCTGAATAAAATATCAAGTCCTTTATTTAACGCATCAATCTGATGTGTAGCTGGTGTGAAGGGGGTTTGTCCGTTATTTAGAGCACTTTTAGCAATATTCAGATCAAAATAAAATTTGTTGGATTTTGTTTTTTTGGATTTGTCCCAGGCCTTTTTGCTCATACTAATCATGGTTAGTCCTGGAGGAATACCAAACCCTTTTTGTGATCCGGTAATTGCTATGTCAATTCCCCATTTATCAATAGGAAGCGGCATGGCTGCAAGCGAGCTTACAGCATCAACAATAAAAAGTATTTTGTTTTTTTTGGCAATTTTTGAGATTGTTTCTAAGTCGTTTTTGACACCAGTTGATGTTTCATTATGTGTGATGAGAAGTGTCTTGATGTTGGGATTTTCTTTGAGAGTTTTTTCTATTTCTTTGGGATCTGCGGCTGTTCCAGATTTATATCTGAGTATTGTTAAGTCTGCGCCATGAGCTTTGGCAATCTGAGCAAATCTGTCACCAAATGAGCCTATGCTAACTGCTAGTACTTTATCTCCAGGTGATACTGTATTGACAATTGCTGCCTCAAGTCCGCCTGTTCCTGATGCAGTAAGAATGAGGATATCGTTTTTGGTATGAAAAATTATTTTTAGTTTTTTGGTGACATCACGCATCAGCTCTTCAAATCTAGGACCGCGGTGATTGAATGCTTCCTGTCCCATAAGTTCCCGCGCCTCAGGAAATAATTTTGTAGGACCTGGAATTCTTAGATTTTTGATCTTATGTTTTTTTGCCATTTGTTGATTCTAGCGTATTTAAGGTCTTGCTTCAAGGATTGTTTTTAATTTTAACAACAAAAAATAGTATCGCGCATTTGATCAGGCATATTTAATACTTGATGCAAAATACTTGATACTATTTTTGTTACTTAAGTTCAACAGTTGCTCCTGCTGCTGTGAGTTTTTCTTTTGCCTCCTCAGCTGCTTTTTTGTTTGCTCCAGTTAATATCTCTTTTGGTGCTGTGTCAGCGAGATCTTTTGCTTCTTTCAGACCAAGTGTTGGAACGATTTCACGAATTGCTTTAATAACAGCAATTTTGTTTCCTCCAGTGCTGGCAAGAACGACGTTAAATACGGTTTGTTCTTCAGCTGCTTCGCCTGCTGCATCTCCGCCTGCTGCGGGTGCTGCTGCGGGTGCTGCCATAGCACTTGCAGATACGCCAAATTTTTCTTCAAGAGCTTTTACCAGTTCTGATAATTCAAGAACTGACATTTCCTCAACTGCTTTCATTAAATCATCTTTTGATATTTTTGCCATAAATATACACCTCCCTTCAATCAGTTATCTAACTTGTTGCTTGTTTCTTGTCACTTATTGCTTTCATAGTCAAAACAAGTTTGGTTATATTCCAATTTAGCGCTCTGTGAAGACCTGATACGGGGCTTATCATTGTTCCAAGTAATTGGGCTCTTAATACTTCAAGTGGAGGAAGGTTGGCGATTTTGACTACATCTGTATCTGTCAGGATCTTTCCATCAAGAATTCCAAATTTAATAACAGGAAGACTAAGTGTCTTTATCGTTTTACTAAGCTCTTTGAGAGGTCCTGCAAGCTCATTGTAGATGAACATAGTGCCTGTCATGTGGGAGAATTTGTCTTTTTCCACTTCAACATCAATATTTTTGTCTTTGAGTGCTATGAGAAGCAGAGAGTTTTTAGTTGCGACGTATTCTGCTTCAATTTTTTTCAAAGCGCGCTTAAGCGCTTCAAGTTGATGATGGGTCATGCCTTGGTAGTTAGTAAAAACCATTCCTTTTGCGCGACCTACCTTATCTGCAAATTTGGCAACAATTTGCTCTTTTTTCTTTCTATTATCGCTTACTTTTTTTGTTTCGTCTGACATAATAAAAAAACACTCCCTAAGAAGTGCTTTTTAGCTATTTGCCATAAATTTAATGGCTATATGCTATTTTCGCCTCAGTAGGACTTAGTGATTGCCTACTTTCTTAGGTTGATTTATTGTAGCAGAGAATAGGGGATTTGTAAATAACTTGTTGGGTTTGTGATAAAATCGCAGTATGGGAAGGTCAGAGAGGTCGTTAAGTAGGGCTAATACAGCAGTAGATAGATTTCGAAGAGGAGCAGGGCGTGTGCTATTCTCTAGTAGAACATCATCTATTCTTCATGGACTTAATTTTGCCTCATTGACTATATGTGGAGGCATTCCGTCTCTTGACACGTATGAGCCATTTGATAGAAGAAAAGTGGGCATTGTTTCAAGATTTAGAGATGCAAAAAACAGATTAGGCATGAGGATTGAGGATCATGTCATGTTAAAGCTAGAAGAAATAGCTCCGGGAATTAGGGCTTTGCGGGAGTTGGCAGGAGGGGAAAATAGTAGTAGTGAGAAGCATATTTATAACACTCAAGAAAATCAAGCAAGATTAAGAAAGATTATTGATTCACCGGATGTAACTCAAGAACAACTAGAACAAATTATTTGTTTTGAGATAAAAGAGTTGAAGAGGACAGGAAGAATAGAATTGTGCAGCAATTAAATGCTTATCTTTATCCCCGGGCTCATGGTTGATTTGAGGGTGATGTCTTTGATATTTTTTTCTTGAACAGCTTTTAGCACTGCTTCTGCATTGGCAGCCAATTTTTTATCTCCAAATGAAACTTTTCCAATGCTCAGATGAATTATTGGAAATTTTGATTCTGTTTTGAAGCTTATTTGTCCTCCTTCAAATTTCTTGGCCGCATCAGTTGGTTTTGGAGAGATGGTTCCAGACTTGGGATTTGGCATCATGCCTTTTGGTCCCAAAAATCTTGCAACTCTTGCTAGGAGTGGCATTGTGTCAGGTGTTGCGATTAGGACGTCGAAATCAATTTTTCCTGATTCGATATTTTTAATTACTTCTTCAACATGTTTTGGATCAGATGATTGATCAACTATTTCTATTTTTCTGTCTTTTCCTGTTCCGTGGGGAAGAGTCATGCTTCCAGAAACACCTTTTGAGTTTGTGTTGATGTGTAGTTCAACTGTTTCATCAAATTTTGTTCTTTGGAGCTTTGGAAGAATTGAGACAGCATCAGTTAGAGAATATTTTTTATTTTTATCAATTTCAGATGCAACTTTTTGATAAGTTTTGGATTTTGTTTTTACTTTTGTGAATTTTTCTTTCTTGGTTTTTGTTTCTTTTTTCTCTTCTTTTGGTTTGCTTGATTGTTGAGTGGGGCTGGAGTCAGTTTTTTCTGGTTTATCTTCTGTTTCTTCTTCCTTTTTTTCTGCGCCAGCTTTTTTAGCAGCCTCAATCCGCTTGGCTTCAGCTTTGGCTTTGGCCTTTTTCTGTTGCTCTTTTTCGTCTTCCTCAATTCCTATTGTTTTGACTCTTATTTTACCCACGTTTTGCTCCTTTCAGTCGCAACAGCGATAAGTGATAAGTTATAAGTGATAAGTAGTTATTTTTCATTTAATTTAGAAATTAGGTTAATTAGATCAATTAGAAATTTAGCTTACTTCTATTCCCATACTTCTTGCTGTTCCGGCAACCACCCTTGCTCCTTGTTCAATGTCATCTGTATTTAGATCTTCTAGTTTGTCCTCTGCAATTTTTCGTGCCTGATCCATAGTAAGTTTGCCGATTTTTTCTCTGCCTGGTTTTTGTGAACCTTTTTCAACACTCATTGCTTTCTTAATCATCTCAGCAACAGGAGGCTTCTTGGTAATGAAAGTGAAAGTCTTGTCTTCAAAAACAGTAATCACAACAGGGATAATTTGTCCTTTAAGCTCAGCTGTTCTATCATTGTAGGCTTTGACAAACTCCATGATATTTAGTCCATGAGGACCAAGCGCTGTACCAACAGGTGGCGCAGGAGTAGCTCCACCAGCAGGAAGCGCGATTTTTATTAGTATTTTTATTTTCTTTGCCATAGTTCTTGATTTATGATGTATGATCTAAGATTTAAGATCGTCTTATGTCATATATCTTATGTCCTAAATCAGAAGATCATTGTAGCACAAAAGAGGGGAACCACGCAAGGAATTAACGGGGAAAGCTAACTGACATTTTCAGAGTTTATTACCTGGGTTACCTTTCCATCTGGTTGCACACTAAAATATATTGGACTACCCTTTTTTTCTATCGGTTTTTTCTCTTCTCCACTTTTTATCACTTTTCCATCTACCACTCTAAAATATGTTGGATCCTCTTTAGGCTGGGGAGTTTTTGTTGGTCTAGAAAAGATATTCCCTATAAGTTCTAAAAATGGTGCAATTGTGGGAATAGCAGGGGTAGAGTCGTCGGAATTTTTGTCAAAAGCAGGAACTGCTACTTCTGCTTTTGTAATTACTTGGTTTGTTTGCTCAATACTCGGGTTGGTCTCAGCAGTTTGACCTGAAGTTTTTTGGTTAAACCATTCTTCCAATTCTTCCACATCCGGGATTTCAACCTTCTCACCATTTGAACCATCATCTTTCTCAAACATTGCATTCAATTCGTTAATTTCTGTGAGTGCACCCTCAATCCCCTTGGGGTCACTCGAAGCATTAAATAGTGCCTCCAATTCACTAACAAGTGGACCACCCAATAGTGCTTTCAAGCCTTCTACGGACTGTTCTGTTCCTGTCGGAATGCCAACTTGTCTGGCTCCAATGGGATTTCCATTTTCATCAAAATCAGTTGCAAATTCAAGTCTTCCCACATTGGTAAACGCTGTGTCTCCATTTGGATTTTTACTTTCTGCTTCTGATTTAGGAAATTTTTCTATTTTTTTAGGTCTAAGGTTATTTCCATACCCGGTAATAGAGACAATCTCTCCATTTTCTTCAGTTGTAATCGCCCTGGCTTTTCCTTCATACTGAGGAAGTCGAGTAAGCACCCAACGTTCTGTATCAACAGATGTAGAGTATACGCCTGCGTCTGGGTCAACTTTGCTTCGATTATTCTCGAGGTATAATCCTTTTATAAGTGCAGCGCTTGGATGTTTTGCCCAAATTTCTCTTGCTCTTACTTCAACTGTGGAATTACTGCTTCTTTCACTCTCTAGGTCATCAACAATATCTTCAGTTTGAAGCTTAATTTCATATCTAAATTTTCCTGCCCAAGGAAGCCTCTTTGCTAAAAGCGTATACCTTTTTCCGCCTAGGTTTGGCTCATAACCTTCAGGAATTTTTGTGATTTCTACAAAGCCCCCAGCATCACCCTCTCCTTTTATTGTAGGGAATGTGGCTTTTCTAATCATACGCCATGGTCCTTGGTCTCCGACTGATTCAGGTGCTATAAATCCGGATTTCTCTGGTGAGAAATAGTCAGGAAGGGATAGGTCTCGTTCTTTTTCAGACACCTCTTGGCTTTTGGGTACGATTTCTGAATTGCGTTGAGTTATCAAGTCATCTTTTCCAGTATTTATTATATCTGGATGCTGTTCGTAGGGTGATTTATTAAATTGCGAGTAGATAGAACCGGGTGGAGTTCCAGCTAGTTCTGTATTATACACAGCGCCAATAAAGGTGTTAGGCATAGAACATCCATCGGTTCCTTTTAATGGTTTTTTGCGGACAAGGGGGGAGCTTGGATTTTCTATTTTACCAATTTTTATAGCCCCGCTTCTATATTGATGAAGTGGTTCTTCTCTTCCTACATTCGGACGTGTGCCATTTACATGTCTCTCTGACATAAATTTAAGATAACTTCAGGCTGACTTGTCAATGTAATCAGCTAATTTGATTTTATCAAATGAAAATACTATATGCAAGTGGGGAGCTGGCTCACTGATTAGGTGATTAATTTTCGCTTAATGCAATTTAATACCCGAGGAAAGTGATTGCATTGTACTAGATCGGGTGTGGTAAGTTGTTGCCTCCCAGAATTCCATGAGAGGGATGAGTGCCTTTTACAATTCTTCTTCTACCTCTCTCAAGAGCAGTATCTGGACCTTTGTGAGTCCTGACAAAAACTGCAGTAGGATTTCCAGACCTAGATACTTTATATTTTGGACCAAGCAGTTTATCCAGAAATTGATTCTGGGGCTCTGTCCTTACAGTAAAATAAGTAGATATAGTTTCTGGTGTAGTCATATTTATATATTTAGATCTTTTTCACTTGTAAAAAGTCCAGCTCTACTGGGGTTTCGCGACCGAAAATACTTACCAAAACTTTTATCTTGCCTCTTGCCTCATCAATATTATCAATTGTGCCAAGAAAATCTGAGAAAGGTCCGTCTGTAATCTTGACCGCCTCACCTACGGTAAATGCTGATTGGTAGAGAGGTTCTTCAATAGCCATGAATTTCTGGATTGCTTCTACTTCTTTTTCTGAAATTGGCGTTGGTTTGTTGCCTGCGCCGATGAAGCTCGTTACTCCCTGTGTGCCACGTACCATATGCCATGATTCATCATCAAGAACCATGCGGACGAGTACGTATCCTGGAAAGATTTTTTCTTTGACTGTTTCTTTTTTGCCCTGTGTTACTTTGATGGTATTTCGCATGGGAACGATGATGTCAAAGACTCGGTCTTCGAATTTCATTGATTCTACGCGCTGTTTTAGTGATCTGGCCACTTTGTTTTCGTGTCCTGCGTAGGTGTGGATGATGTACCATTTGGCATTGTCAGGAATTTTGACTGCTGGCTTGTCATCATTACCTGTGATACCAGTTGTATCAACCGAGTCAGGGGTTTGGTTTTCTTGTCCTGAGCTTGTTTGTGGTGAGCTTGCCGAATCCGCCGAAGGATCTGCTTTTTCATCGACAGCTTCTTCTTTTTCTGGGGCATCGTCTTTTTCTTCAACAGGGGATTCTTCCTTCTCTGCATTTTCTGTTTCTGGCTCAACAGATGCATCAGAAGCGTCCGCAACTACTGTGTCTTCTTCCTTTTTTTCTTCTTCTGGTTGTTTTTTTGTATCGTCCATAAAATCCTAAACGTTTTGTATTTTTGTAATTAATATTTTGATATTGTATAAAGTTTAGAAATTAGTGCTTAGAATTTATCTTAATATAAATTCCATTACTTTTGTAAATATATAATCAAGCGCTCCTATATAAAGACCGACTATTATACTTATTGTTATCACAATCATGGTCAGTCGCAAAACCTCTTTTCTGGTTGGCCATACAACTTGTTTTAATTCTTCGTATGTTTGCCTGAGAAAACTGGTTGGTGATGTCATGAACTAAACAATAAATTAATATCCGCTTTTTACAGAGGAATTATGCTATTTTAGCAAATTAAATCATTCTTGACAACAAGTAGAGATAGGGAGTAGACTTCGTCACAATATGGAAAGAAGAAAAGAAGCAAGTGGTTTTGAAATAGTTTTTGCAGGTCCTCTAACTGTAAATTTATTTGGGGGAATTGCTAGGCTTCGCGACAAAAAATGGGGGGGGGAAGAAGGGTTAGAATTCCTCGAAGTTACAGGCGTTCCTGGTGACTATAAGTTAAATCTTGTAACGATTGAGCAGTTAGAATCGTTTGAAGACAGAAAAAACTTATTTGAGCCTGCAATTCTTAGAAAGAATATTTTAAGAAAAGTAAGTGAGCCAACCGCTTCTGCTGCTTTAAAATCTGGATTGAGATATATTAATGGACAAAGCTGGAGTAAAAGAAGCAATATTTCAAGTGGCAGAATGTATGAGGACTCGTTTGTGCTGAAAGGGGAACAGGACAAGATCATAATCTTTTCAGGCAAAAATAAGAAAATCGATATCTTCTCTATGCCAGCAAGTATTTCTCCAAGGCGTAGACAGTCATTTCCCAGATAATTTTTTTAAAAAAGGACTGTTGACAAGGGATTATTTTGGATTTATAATCGCATTTATTGTTTTGGATTTTGTTTGTCTTGATAAGCCAACATAAACAAACGCATAGGGCTTGACAAATAAAAAACAGAGTAGTAATTATAAAAATATGGCAGTAGTTGAAAGAAGAAAAGGTTTTGGTTTTCCATCCGTTGATTTAGGAATTAGAGATAGTGACAATGGCGGTGGTAGAAATAGGCAAAAATTTCGTGAACATCATAGAAGCGGAACAGTTACCAGTCTAGACTTATTTAGACCTGCAAGAGAGACAAGTCAAGAACCTTCAACAGTTGAGGGTCCTGTGTTAGGGGATGCAGCTGCTCCATTAATATATAGCCCAGTAATCCCACTGTATCCCAAGAAGGGATGGGATAGAAGAGGAAAAAAGACAATAAGAGAATGGAGAAAGTCTCGCCGCTAAAGCCTTACACCTTCTTGTAAACTTTTGAAACTCCATTTATAATAGAACTATGAATAAAAAAATCCGCAAGGCTGTTATTCCAGCAGCTGGGTTTGGGACACGTTTTCTTCCTCAGACCAAGGCCATGCCAAAGGAAATGCTCCCAATTGTTGATAAGCCTGTTATTCAATACGTAGTTGAAGAGCTGGTTGATGCAGGAATCACAGATATCATAATTGTTACAGGTTATCACAAGAGAACGATTGAAGATCATTTTGATGCTGCCAACCTGGATTTGATTGAGAATCTTCGCATGGGAGGTCCCAAGAAACTTCCACTTCTTGAGCAGGTTGAAAAGATTTCCAATATGGCAAATTTTATCTACATCCGTCAAAAAGGACCATATGGTAATGGTACACCGCTTCTTAATGCCAGACACATTATCGGCAATGAGCCTTTTATTTACACCTTCTCAGATGATTTTATTGTTTCCAAACCATCCAGAATGAAACAAATGCTTGATGTTTATGATGAGTTTGGCTGTTCAGTGCTTGGAAGTGTTAAGGCAACACATGATGATGACTATGACAGATATGGATTTGCGGGAGGAGAGGAGATAAGGCCAGGTCTTATTGATGTAAGTACTATTATAGAAAAACCAGGAAAAGACAATGCGCCATCTGATCTTGCCAATGTTTCAGGATATGTATTTACACCTGACATTTTTGATTATCTTGACCATGTGCTTGAGAACTTGGGTGAGGGTGAAGAGTTTTATTACAATGACGCGCTGAAGCTGATGCTTAAAGATGGTAAAAAAGTTATGGCATCGGAGATAAAAGATGGTAAATATTATGACACAGGAAATAAACTTGAGTATATGAAAACAGCAGTTGAATTTGCTCTCAAGCATCCAGATATAAATGGCAAATTCCGCCAATTCCTCAAAGAGCTGGAGATCTAGAAAAACGTAGCAAAATTACTCCTTTATACTACAAAATAAATAAATTTTAAAATTCAAACCTAAAACCATCGCAAATTTACGCTGGAGCGAAAAATGCGATATTATTTTTGAATCTTTTAGTTAAGAAATACAAAATAGAGTGAGGCAGATTAATATATTGTATACTGGATTAATGTCTGGAAGATTTAAGTTTTTAATATCTGGAGTGGTTTTGTTTTTATTCTTCGTTTTTTTCTCCTATCTCGTTCATGAGGATTTGTTGACAAGTCTTGATTTCAATACGACTGTTAGATTGCAGGATAATATCGGTAGGAATTGGGATAGGGAGCTTTCATGGTTTTCTGAGATTGGAAAATTTGAAGTGATGACGGTTGCGCTTTTCGTAATTTTATTATTTACAAAAAAAATATTTGCTGGACTTTTGACATTTGGAATGTATGCTTCGTTTCATTTGATTGAGATTTTTGGAAAAGTATTTGTATCTCATAATCCGCCACCTGAATTTATGCTTCGTACCAAACACCTTCTTGATTTTCCGCAGTTTCATGTGCGGCTTGAAAATAGCTACCCATCAGGTCATGCAGGACGCGCGGTTTTTATATCGGTTATTTTGTTTGTACTTGTACTCCGAAGTAAGATGAAGCCACTTTTTAAGTTTGCTTTTTGCTTTTTGCTTTTTGCTTATTGTTTGATTATGCTCGTATCGCGTATTTATCTGGGTGAGCATTGGTTGTCTGATGTGGTAGGCGGAGTAATTCTGGGTGGTGCGCTTGGGATGGTAAGTGGATGGGTAATTGTGGGGAATCGAAAAAATTGACAAGAAAATAAAAAAAATTATAATCTACTTATGGCTATTGCTTTAGAGACTGGTGAAAGAAACAGTCGTGCTTTTATGCAGGATGGAGATGTTGTAAGATTTAAGCCTGAGAGCTGCTCTGTTCAAGATACGAAGTTAAATGGAGGGTCGCAAAGAATATTGGAGTGGACAGATATTTGTGTATTGGATGAGAAAACTGTAGTTCTTGAAAGTACTTGGATATCAGGTGGAAGAAGAGTTAGTGAGGTTTGCTTATACCAACGAAGATCGATAAACAGACTGAGAGGTATAACTGAAAAAGGTGAGCCGGTAGCGCTTCAATATAAAGGCAGGCTCTGGATGGCTGGTCATAAAGCTGCAAGAGCTTTCGTAGAGTCGCTTTCTTCTGCTACTAATCCATATTTTCCCATGTCTCCTCTGGGGTAATGATTACCTTATTCTTACTTGTGGGTTTTTAAATTTCTGCTAAGATAAAAATATGGAGTTGCAAAACACTTTTTATCTACTGGGGATTATATTTATGACTTTGAATATTTTTATTCTAGTTGGAATAATTACAATTGTTTTTGTTCTCAAAAATAAAGTTGATAAGATTCAAAAGCAGATCGAGGAGAGAGTGGAAGACTTCAACGCATTGGTTGCAGATCCTGTCAAAAGAGCAGCTCAGATAGCAGGAGCATTTATCAATAAATCAAGAGATAAGAAATGAGATTAAGCTGCAGCTTGTTGGACATTTCTTAGAACAGCTGCAAGATTTCTTAATTGAGGCAAAACTCCATTAACTATAACTTCTTCTGTGAAATCTGGTTTTCCGGTTGTTCCAGTTTTGGTAGCTTCATTTACATGACGATGTCCGACAACGCTTTTTAAATCTTCAGGCGCATTGTCATATATTTCAGTATTTACATAATATGCCAAGTAAAGTGATGCTTGGAGTTGTTCAAAAGTCAAACTTCCTTGGGCACGAGTGGCATCGGTCATAATCTCTACTCCGGTACTGGTCGTATTACGAGGCGCAGCATGATTTGCTGCCTGTAAAGGGTTTCTCACAAGGAGATAGGCTATTCCCTCTCTGTCAATCAGCCATTGCACAGAAAAACCATTAATTGCCATTCCATTTATAAATTGCTTGACACCCTCTTTTCCATCCTTGTAACCCATGCCAGTATGGTGAAGTATGAAATGCTCAGGATTTTTTATGATTCCAGAAGGATGTAACGAGCCTGCATTTTCAAATGCGCGTACAAATTCAGTGTTTATAGAATTTTTAAACTTTTCATAGCCTTCAGGGCTAAGCTTTATTTGGCTTAATTTTTCAAGAGTGATTTGATCTTCCAGCTTGTCAGCTTCACTCGACCTTAAGATTTCACCATCCCATCGTCTTTCAGCGGTGAGAGTATTGATTCTTTCAACATTTAACGATTCTTCCACCTGTTTTCTAATTTTATCTCCAAGCACTTTTGCATCTGGCATGCCAGATCTTATCTTATCAGCAAGAGCAGTTTCATTAATTTTTTGTTCTGGTTCTGCTTGGGGAGGGGTTTGCGCTGTTATGTCTGGAGCAGGAGTTCTGGCTGTGTCAGTCGTGAGTGGATGATTAGCTGTTTTTGTTCTTTGGAGTTTTTCTGGTACACTCGGTTTTGGCAATTCTGAGGAAGGAAAAGGTTCAGCGACAAGAGCAGGTGGATTTATCTTAAAAGCATCTTGTACTCCTTCGTTTGTTTGGGCAACAGCTATGCCTGTAGGAAGCAAAACAGAGGAGAGTGCTGCAAGCGCTCTAAGTCTTCTTGGTTTTGTTGGTTTGATTTCTCGCTTTTGTCTGATTTCGTTTATTAGTCTTTTTGGTTCGTAATTTGTGAAAGAGTGTTTGGGAGTATAGCCTGTGCTTTCTGATTTTAACAAAGAAAAAGCGTTATACCCCAAGGAACGTTTTGGGACGTAGTCGGATGTATGCTTGCCGGGTTTGAACAGGGTAATTCCTCCTTCACCTTTTCTTGTAAACAAATGTTTTGTGTGTCTTTCCATAAATAAATTTATCTAGGTTGAAATGTATCTAGATAAATGAGGCTGATTATATCAGACTATAAGATAAATGTCAAATAACTAGAAGTCTTTAGCGGATGTCTGAGAGGAAAGGATCTTTTTTGGCAACATAGTATTTTATGTAGCTTGTTGCATAAGGAGTTAAGCCACGAATTAAGCCCTTTTTAAATCTTCTGCCTGAAAATATGACAGGTAGATCGCTCATGAATTTTATTTTTCCAATTTCTCTCACCCTAAAGCTAAGTTCAGTATCTTCTTGCATATTGAGAAATTTATCAAAACCTCCTGCTTTTTCATATACATTTTTTCTGATCGCAAAACTAAATCCTGAGAGCCAATAATGTCTTAAAAAAATATTGTATAAGATCATAGAAGCAGGTTGGATAATGTTAAACAGTGTATTTCTGAACCAGCCACAATCATCAATCTTGCAAGTCCCAGTAACTGCTGCGATTTTTTCATCTTTGAAATAACTGGTTATTTTCTCAATCCAATTCTCAGGCAGGGTTGTGTCTGCATCTGTTGAGAGGATGATATCTCCTTTTGCAGCTTCAAATCCTGTTGCTCTAGCAGGAGAGCGGCCTTTTTTGGTTTCCTTGACTACATTGATGTTTAGTTTGTCTTTGAATGAATTTGCGACACTCGATGTATTATCAGTCGAATTATTATCAATAACTATTATTTCATATTCTTTATCTGTTTTCTGAGCAGCAAGCGACTCAAGTGTTTTGACGATATTTTTTTCTTCGTTGTAGGCTGGGATAACGACTGAAATCATGATTGATAATTTTTACTCCCACTCCATTGTAGCGGGTGGTTTGGTAGTGATATCATAGACAACTCGTGAGACATCTGGTACTTCATTGACAATTCTGGATGAGATTTTTTGTAAAACAGAGTAGGGTATTTCGGCAATTTGTGAAGTCATCACATCAACAGATTCATAGGCGCGGATCGCCACAACTTCTGCAAAAACCCGCGCATCACCCTTGACTGCAGTGCTATATGCACCAGTCATTACTGCAAAACACTGAAAGAGCCTGTCATAAAGCCTAGCTGATTTTAATTCTTCAACTATTATCGTATCTGCGATTTTGATTTGCTCAAGTCTTTTTTCTGTTACCTCCCCACGGATCTTTACAGCGTAACCTGGTCCTGGGAAGGGATGTTGCATGATGATATCTTCTGGAAGGTGAGAAAGTCTTCCAATTTCGCGTACTTCATCTTTGTAAAAATTCCGAACAGGTTCAAGTAGTTTTAGCTTCATATCTTTAGGAAGACCCCCTACATTGTGATGGGACTTGATGTGGCTGGCGTGCTTACTTCCCTTGGATTCAATCACATCAGAATAGATTGTTCCTTGACCCAGAAAGGTTGCATCAGTATGTTTTGCTGCCTCTTCATTGAAAATATCGACATAAAGGCTGCCTATTTTTTTGCGTTTTTCTTCAGGATCTGTGACGGCCTTTAGGGCTTTAAGAAATCGTTCTCGCGCGTCAATAATGACCAGATCTGAGTTTATCAGCTTGGTAAAAATATATTTTACCCTTTCAGCTGTTCCTTCACGCATCAGTCCTGATTCAACATAAACAGGAATTAGGTTTTTTCTGATTGCTTTGCCGACCAAAAAAGCAGCAACTGATGAATCAACACCACCTGATACTGCAAAAATAACCTTACTTTTTCCAACTATCTTATTCAAATCTTTAATTAGTTTTTCTGGGTCAAGTATTATTGGTTTAGTTTTTTCCCCGCAAATTTCAGCAAAGTTTTGGAGGATCATGTGTCCGTTTTCAGTGTGATGCGCTTCAGGATGGAATTGAAGGCCAAATAATTGTTTATCAAGATTTTGTACAGCCGAATATTCTACGCTTTTTGTGGAAGCCAAATTTTCAAATCCAGCAGGAAGTTTCATAACTGAATCACCATGGGACACATATACTTGGAACTTTTTCTCAGTAAGATTTTTCAAAATTCCTAATTCATGATTCTTAATTCCTAATTCGAGTTCCTCTGGTCCGTATTCTTTGGTTCCTGATCGGACATCTCCTCCCAAAAGATGCGCCATGATCTGCCAGCCGTAGCAAATACCAAGAATGGGAACTTTCAGATTAAAGAGGTCTTTTGATATATTAGGAGATGTTTTGTCATAGACTGATGCAGGACCACCTGAGAGAATTATGCCTCTGATTTCTGATTTCTGATTTCTGATCTTTGAGATGGCTTCTTCAGGATCTGTATATTCTGTTTGAATTCCGAGCTGTCTAAGTCTTCTTCCGATGAGGTGTGCAGTCTGTGAGCCAAAATCAACAATTAGGATCATGAGGATATTATACCAGCTGTTGCTTTTTGGTAAAAGAGGAACAACTGTATTGACATTGATTTTGTTTGAATCTAATATGGTTTAATCATAAATAAAATAAACAAACAATGGATACTGAACGGATTGACAGTTCCCTTTATCTATTTAGCTATTTTTCCCGTTTTCTTTCTGGATATAATTTTTGAAACTTATCATCGCATTTGTTTTCCTGTTTACAAATTGTCTTATATCAAAAGATCTCAGTTTATAAAAATTGACAGGCACAAATTAAGCTATCTTAGTTTTCGAGATAAGCTTCAGTGTGTTTATTGTGGCTACATAAATGGAGTCCTAGCATATGCAGTGAAAATCGCAGCTGAAACAGAAAAATATTGGTGTGCTATAAAGCATGCAAAATATAAAGATTTTGTAGAGCCTGTTCACCACAAGGATTTTCTTGAATATGGTGATGAAGAAGCATTTAGAAAATTAAAAAAAGATTAGACAATTATTTATTGTATGTAAATTGTTTTTGAGGTAACTGTTGGATTATATGTGTATCCTGTTTTGCGAATTGAAATGATTGTTGTTGTAAGACTGCCTGTTTGTTTTGTCCAGAAGCCATATTTGAATTCTCCCTGTTGATTTCCATTTTTTCCAATCGCTACTCCGTTATAGTTGTTTTCGGGGCTTTGTTGAGCTAGATCAAAAGTAGGAAATGAAACAGGTTGTTCTGTGGTTTCATCATATGCTTTTACTATCGTATTTATGTGTCTCCAGCCAAAATATGGTCCTTCAACAGTCATAATTATGTCTCCAGTCATTGTTGGTAAAGCTGCGTGCGTTTTGGGAGCAAGGACAAAAGAAAGGCTCAGAATACAAGCAAAGGCTAGAGAAAGTGAAAGACTAGATGAAAGTTTTTTTAAAAATTTATGTTCTTATTTATAGTTTAGTTAAAAAATAATTTGTTTGTCAATAAATAATAATTATTTTACTACAATTGTTTTAGTTGTAAGGGTTGGTTCGTAGACATATCCTGTTTTTTCAACATTGTTAACTGTCAAGATAACAGAGCCTGTTTGATTTGCCCAGAAACTATATGAATATTTACCTTGTGAGTCAGTTGTTCCATTGAGATTTGCAACAGTTCCGCTTTTTGGATGCTCAATCCGTAAGCTGACATTTGCAGAGCTGACAGGTGAATTTGTTTTTCTGTCAATTATAGTAACTGAAGCAGTAAAATTTCTCCATCTAAAGTATGGCTTGCTAAAGCTAAGGTCAATGTCAGAAACGGTCATCTTTTGTGTTTGTGCAGGGGTGGGTGTTGGTAAGGCAGTTGGAATTGGGCTTGGAACAGCTGTAGGCGTTGGAGTTGGAGAAGGAATTGTTGTGGGTGTTGGTGTTGGTGATGGAATTGGAGTTGCTGTTGGAATAATTGTTGGAGCAGTTGTTGGTGATGGAATTGGAGATGGAGTAGGAGATGCAACAAGCTGAACTGCTTCGTAAGCATTTATTCTACCATACGTCCAATAAGTTCCTGAGCCACTTGTATTATCTGTTGTTTTTTCTACTTGATTACGGACACAATCATTGGTTGAGCAGATTCCTGATGCCCATATGAGTGCAGCTTCTCCTGCAACATGAGGAGATGACATAGATGTTCCAGACAGATTAGCATAGCTATTTCCTTTTTGTGTTGACCAGATTGATGCGCCTGGCGCAGCCACGTCTACCCAATTGCCATAGGTTGAAAAATCAGCTCTGTTGTCATTGTTATCAGTTGCGCCAACTGCGATTGTATTTGAATAATATGCGGGATAGCTTGGTTCATTTTGCGTAGTACATCCATTTTGTGCGTAATTTGTCCCACCGCAATTGCCTGCGCCAGCAACGACAACAGCGCCCTTGCTCCATGCATAATTTATAGCTTCTTCTAGAGCCTGAGAATGGACTGAACCTCTGATGCTGATATTTATTACATTTGCTCCATTATCAGCTGCCCAGGTTATGCCATTTATCATCCATGAATAACTCCCAACCCCATTATCAGCTACAATTTTGCCATTCATCAGTGTTGAGTTGTATCCGACTCCTGCAAATTGGAAATTATTATTTGTGTTTGCTGCGATTATTCCAGCAACATGCGTTCCATGACCATAATTATCAGTAGTTGATGGGCTAGTTGTGAAATTGTTGCTTGCTACAACTTTACTGATTAGATCTTGATGTGTTTCTTCAATTCCAGTATCAAGAACTGCTGTCTTTACATCTGGGTTTCCTTGAGTTATGTCCCAAGCGCTTTCTCCGAAGTAATTTGCTGCTTTTATCTTAAACATTCCCCATTGGTAGGCAAGGAAAGAGTCGTTTGTTGTCAGAGTTGTGCTTGTTAAATAGTCTGGTTCTGCATATTCAACTTCTGGATCTTTTTCATAGTCATCGATTGCATCCTCAATTGTCCCTTTTTGGATTCTAACAACATCAAGGTTTAGCTTATCAATCCTGTTTCTGATAATTGCTTTTCTAATTTTTCTGATTTTATTTTTGCTGTTTTCGGAGGCATCTTTTTTGTATTTGACTATTATATCTCCTGATGTTGGAGCTGTAATTTTTTCAGCACGGGATTTTAAAATAATAGGTTGCTGAGAAATAAAGTTAATTGAGAAAAGCGCTGCTATTAGAAGAGTTGAAGATATTGTGAAAAAGAGTCTTTTTTTGCCGATTTTATTTAGAGAATTTTTCATCGTCAATATCTATTACTTCATAATTATCCAATCTTGTCAAGAATTATTCAGAAAATAATGCTTATTGAATGATTAAGGTCTTTGTAGTTATTGTTGGTACATAGTTATATCCATTTTTAAAGACAGAGTTAATTGTTGCAATTAAAGTACCTGTTTTGTCAGTCCAAAATCCATGTGAAAGCTTTCCGGATGTATTTCCAGCTCCAGTTATGTTGGCAACAGAATTTGTTTCTGGATTTTCGAGCCTGAGTCCAATATTCGGATTAGAAACAGGAACACCACTTGTTTGTTCTATGACGCTTACTGTTGTCTTAATATGTCGCCATCCCCAATAAGGACCCACAGCTGTTATTTCAATGTCGCTGACTGTTATGGCTGGCGCTTCTGCTTGAATGCCTTTTACGGCCTGAGCCTCAAATTTTTCTGGTGAATAGATTTGTTGATTTGTTGCATAAGTTGCAGTAATTAGGGCAACTATAGTTACAATAACAAAAAGCGGAGAGAAGCTAATTTGTTTGTGTTTCTTTAACTGTTTTTTATGTTTGGCAACTTTTTTCATAACTATCTATATTAGGTCACATTTGGGATTTCTTGTCAAGGTCGCACCTATTGATAGGTAATAATAAGCTCTGGTTTATTTGACGATGAGTTTCGTGATGTAAAATCAAGATCATCTGAGCCAGTCGAATCAATTCCTAGAGAGATTATGTTTCCGGCTTTACTTTGAATATATGACAAAACATCAATGTTGTTCCAGGTGTTGGATTTGGCATTTGAAATTGTTCCAATTATTGATCCAACCGAGGGTCTGTTTTTATATGTAATTCCTGTTTCTGTCCAGCTATTATCCGAAACAGCTTTAATGTTCTGAGTGTTTTTTGATGAACCAGTAATTCTTAGTTTCAAGACAGCAGACTTTATGGTTTTACCTGTTAATCCAGATAAATCAAATTTGAGATAAGCAACTCTGATTGGTGAGCCATCAACCTCTATGCTTTTTGCAGTTCCATAATTTCGTGTTAAGTTTGACTGTCTTACCTCAGAGTCAGCAATAGGGTTTATTTTAAGTGTTGATACCGGGGCTTCAGTAGGAGTAGGAGATGGTGCTGTTGTAGGGGTTGGAGTAGGCGCTGTTGTTGGAGTTGGAGTGATGGTTGGTATTGTACTTGGTGAGGGACTTGGTGTTGTTGATTGAACTGCTTTGTATGCATTTATTCTCCCATTTGACCAGAAAGTGCCGATTCCTGAGATGTCATCTGTTGTTTGCTCAATCTGATTTCTAATACAAATATTGTCTGAGCAGATTCCTGATGCCCAGATCAATGCAGCGACTCCTGCTACATGGGGAGAGGCCATCGAAGTCCCAGACATATTGGCATAAGCATTGTCTTTATATGTTGACCAGATTGATGCGCCTGGCGCAGCTACGTCTACCCAATTGCCATAAGTTGAAAAGCTAGCTCGTTGATCGTTGGTATCAGTTGCTCCAACAGCAATCGCACTTGTGTAGTAAGCTGGATAAAATAACTGATTGAAAGATAGGCAACCATTTTGCGCATAATCTGTCCCTCCACAATTTCCGGCAGCAGCGACAACGACAGCTCCTTTGCTCCATGCATAATTTATTGCTTCTTCCAGCGCTTGAGAGCTACTTGGGCCACCAAGGCTTATGTTTATAACTCTTGCTCCATTATCAGCTGCCCAGACAATCCCATTTATAAGCCAAGAATAATTACCTGAGCCGTTATCTCCAAGGACTTTACCATTCATCAGTGTTGAGTTGTATCCGACTCCTGCAAATTGGAAATTATTATTTGTGTTTGCTGCGATTATTCCAGCAACATGCGTTCCATGACCGTGAAGATCGTTTGCTAAAGCGCTTGTTGTGAAATTATTGTTTTCAACCACCTTGCCGACAAGATCAGTGTGCGTTTCTTCAATTCCGGTATCAAGAACTGCAACTTTAATTGATTGATCTCCCTGGGTTATGTCCCAAGCGCTTGTGTCAGTAGAATTTGCAGTTTGTATTTTGTATTGACCCCATTGAAAGGGAAGATAGGGGTCATTTGTTACTAGCAGAGCTTGGGTCAGGTAGTCTGGTTCTGCGTATTCAACTTCTGGATCTTTTTGATACTGCGTGATCAATTCTTCTGCTGTTCCTGTCTGAACTCTGATTACATCAATATTTAGTTTATCAATCTTGTTTCTAATAATTGCTTTTCTGATTTTTCTGATTTTATTTTTGCTGTTTTCGGAGGCACCCTTTTTGTATTTGACTATTATATCTCCTGATGTTGGAGCTGTAATTTTTTCAGCCTTTGATTTTAGTATGATGGGGTTTTTTGATGCAAAATATACTGAAAACAAAGCAAAGATTAACAGGGTAAAGAAGGTTATAAAAATAAATTTCTTTTTTTGAAGTTTCAATATTATTTTTTTCATTCAGGTATATTACTTCATAAATATTTAATCCTGTCAATGACTTATTATAGTGAATGAGAAAACTCTGAAATTTTAAATTACTTGATTATTTATTTATGCAGTGTTGCTTTTTCAAATAAGGTTGGGAGAAGTTTGAGGGGGTCGTATTTTTTCTTTAGCTTGTCATAGGCACCACCGTTATAGATTTTGTCAAATTCTTTTTTGTTTAGAAAAGTAGAGGAATAAAGCATCTTTATGCCGCCAAGCCTAAAACACAAATTATCTATTTTTTTAGTGACATCAAATGGTTTTTGACCTTTTTTTCTTTTGATTGCGCAGTAGCAACCAAGATTTAAATAAAGCTGATCTGGCTTCATTGGATAGAGTGTTGCAATTGTTGGAGTTTTTATTGGCGCTATAATAATTGGATTTCCGTTAGTTTCAACAATGTCAAAGAAAAAGTTAAAAAGTTTCTCTCCCTGATTCCATGGTACTTCCCAGTCTTGGATGAGCGCTTCATATTTTTCTTTACTCTCTTTGCTTTCCAATGAATCAAAAATAGGTTGTCCATATTTTTTGTAAAATCCTGAATTCCTCAATTTTTTGGGTGTTATTCTTCGAAGAAGATTCATCAAAAAATTATCTGGAATATTCCAAAACCAGTCAGGATCATAGCGAAAAAAGAAGTCTTTAGTTTTTAGCGTAAATTCATTTGCGCGGCTTACTTCTTTATAGAAAATGGTTGGTCCATAGATGCTTTTTAGATTTTTGGGTTTATTCGTTTGTTCTGTTAAAGTAATATAAATTTCATTTTTTGAATAAGCAATTGCTTCAATTGTATCTATAGATTTTTGTTTGGTTTTTGCGTTTAGTTCTGATAAAGCCTTCTTAATATTCTTATATTTTTTTGTTTTCAATTTCACAAAAGGTTTTATATCTCTCAATTTTATTTTGGCGCGTAGCACATAACCAAGTGTTCCATAAGAATTGGGAAGAGCATCAAATAAATCTTTGTTTTTATTTCTTGAAACTGTTATAACTTTTCCGTTTGACAATAATACATCTGCCTCCAGTAAGCTATTATGTACAAACCCATAACGAAAAGTATTGGTCTCAACCCCAATACCAACAAGTGCTCCGCCAATTGTGATATGTTTTAATTCAGGTGTTATAAGTGGGGTAAGATGATGGGGAAGTGTGAAGTCAATAATTTGTTCAAAAGTTGTTAGGCCCTGCACTTCAAGTATTTTGTTTTTGCTATCAAGAAAAAGAGGTTTGTTGAAACTTGAGAGATCAATTTCATAGCGGCTTTTATCAATGCTGCTTTCATAACGGAATAAATTGGAGATTGTTTTTTTCTTTACTTTGAGTTTTTGTTTGTTATTTTTTAAGATTTGTTGGAGTTTTTTTATTTGCTTTTTATGAATGATCCGAGTATCTGTTGACATATTTTACCTTACTGCTTCATAAACAATTGGTTCTTTGCCTTTTGAAAGTACTACCTGCATTAGAGAAAGTGTGCGGGCTTTGAAAGCGCCAGCAAATGAAAGAAGATAGAATTTCCACATACGATAAAATCTCTCGTCATATTTTTCAGGATAGTTTTTGGACAAGTATTTCCATGATTTATCAAAATTCTGCATCCAACTCATAAGAGTTGTGTAGTAGTAAAGTCCGAAATTTTGTACGTCTTCAATGATGAATTTTCCCTCAGATGCTTTGGCAATTTGCGCAAGAGATGGTGGATGGGAGTTGGGGAAAATATATTTATCACTCCATGGATCACCAGCTGTGACTGATAGATCACCAGCAATTGTATGAAGAAGCATCAGTCCATCATCTTTGAGTACATCGCTTGTGATTTTTAGATAGTTATCATAGTTTTTGTGAGTGATGTGTTCCATGATGCCAATTGATGCAACCCGATCAAACTTTTCATTCAGATTTAGCTCCCTATAATCTTTGTGATAGATTTTAACCGGTAGTCCTTTGCAGCGTTCTCTTGCTTTTCTGGCCTGTTCGCCTGATACAGTACATCCGACAACAGAGACGCCGTAGTTGGCGGCAGCAAATCTTGCAAAATTACCAAACCCGCAACCTGTTTCAAAAACCTTCATGCCTTTTTTTAGCTTCAATTTGCGGCAAACAAGATCCATTTTGGCAATTTGGGCTTTATCCAGATTGTCTTTCTTTTTCCAAGCAGTCAGCGGATCGCCTAAATCTTTCCAATATCCACAGGTATAGTTCAGTTCGTGATCAAGCATCCGCTCATAAAGTTCATTTCCGACATCATAGTGTTGCTTGCCGACAATGTAGGATCTTTTTATTGTTGCGACATTTAAAAATTTGTTTTGGATAATAAATAGCAAGAGACGTGGGTTTTTATTTATGAGTGAAGGGATTCTGACAAGATTTGCTTTATATGCTGTTTCTTCGAGTTGGTCTGCATCCCACCATCCATCCATGTATGATTCACCTGCGCCTATTGACCCATCAGTAAGAACTCGGTTATAAAAACGCTCATCATGGATCTGCATATCCCAAGGATTTTTGCCATCAATTGCAATGCCAGCTTTTTGGAGAACTTCTTTGATTGCTTTTTTTTGTCGATCCATATTAGATATTATATCGCAAAATTTTTAGTGCGCAAGGGGAGGATGAAAGCTGAAGGAGAAGAAAGGATTGGTTTAAAATTTTAATGGCAATTTCACTGAAATTACAGAAGTGGATGGTTATTCGGGAAGAAAACTTTCAAAAATTGATTGGCTGGATGGGGAGTCAAGAAAGAAAGCTGCCTAGATTTTTTCGGCTCTTATTGCAAAGTAACCATTTTGGCGTTTTGTTACGTTAAATATCTCCCGCACCTTAAAGTCTCCAGTTCCTTCGACAAACTTCTTTATTTGTTCTGGATCAGTAAATCTGTTATTCCCAAAATATCTACTCGATACAAAATCTGTATACATTATACCGAGTGTTTTCCATTGTTCTGGTGTTAGGCCGAGATATCCATCTCTTAGGTTGTCTTTTGGAGTGTCAGAAAAGATTTTTGCAAACCCTTCCCACCATTCACCAACTCCGTGACCGGCAGCCTTCATCTGCTCAACAAGAAGAGGAGATAGAGCTGATGCTTTCATTAGAAGCTGTCCACCATTTCGGGTCATCCTAGCAACATTATTAAGTACATTTTTTTCTGTTTCGTCAGTGGTAGAGCCAAAAAAGAGATCTGTCATTACAATATCTTGTGATCCATCAGGAAGTGCGATGGTCGATGCGTCTCCATGTAAAAGTACATTTTTTTGAGGCTGTTTTGTAGTATAAAAATTTCTTTCGTTAAAATTCCTCTTTTCTACAAGAGATGCTTCTGGTACTGTATGTTTGATTCTTCTTAATGGCAGGAGAGAAAAATCAATTGTTGTATGGTTTCTAACTGATACACCTATTTTATTTAATGCAACTTGTTCCAGCAAATAAGAACCCTCTGAAGAAGATCCAAGAAGTAGTACATTCTGGGGTTGATCAGTTCCTGTTTGATCTTCTGGTAATGAGAGTATCTCAACCCCCATAAAAGGCTTAGAAGGAGAAGGGATCAGTCTTTGTAGATTTGAGTTAATAGCATGACCAATGAAATAAGCTGCTACATGTTCTGGGGAGAGATTGGGATCTTCTTGTGGCCACTCGCCCAGCCTGTTAGCTTTGGCAATTTCACCAAGTGCAGCGCTCAGATCAACAGGAAAGTACAAGCCAAGTTTTGCTTCTGCAAGAGCTTCTGGCCCTGTAACTGAAGGGTGTTCTTGGGGTTTTCTATATGGTTTTAATTCTGTTGTCATGATGTATTAATTATACATCTGATCTGCAAATGAATCAACTATAGGATTTACTTTAATCTATAAACAACACTTGCTAGTGCTCCACCGAGAAGCGGGCCGATGAGGTAGGTAAGGATGCTGGTTGTGTGCATGCCAAGATTGGCAAAATCAAAAAGCAATGGTCCGATGCCAACTGCTGGATTGAATGCGCCTCCTGAAATGGGACCTCCCGCAAATGCGCCAGCCATGACGGTCAATCCGATTGCGAGTCCATAATAATCGTTGCCTTTTGTTTTGTCCGTTGCTGCAGTATTGAGAACAACTGATGCGAGAAGAAAAGTGAAAAGGGTTTCAATTATTAGCGCATTACTCATGCTGACGCCTACTCCTGCTTGTGGGATAAAAGTGTCATTTGTAACGACAAGATAAGTAGCTGATGCTGCAATTGCAGCAACAATTTGCACAAGCATGTAGGGCAGTGCTGTATCTGCTTTTACTTTTTTGCTCATCCAAAGCGCAAGCGTAACTGCGGGATTGTAGTGCGCTCCTGAGATGTATCCGCCCATGTAGACAAGAGCTGCTAATGCGACACCGATTGCAATGGGATTTCCGGTAAGTGCGATGACAAAGACAAGAAAGAAAGTTCCAATAAACTCAACTATATATTTTTTCACTAAGATAATTGTATATCAATGAAAAATAAAATGGCAATAGGCAAGGAAGAAACATCTTTATACTTGAGCTCAAATGATTTATAATAGTTATCCATAGGGGTGTGGTGAAATGGTTATCACAGCAGTCTCCAAAACTGCTTTTCACGGTTCGAGTCCGTGCGCCCCTGCAATTTTATTTACCTGCTTTTAATTTGCCAACGTGGCTCAGTGGGGTGGACGAACGAAGTGAGGAGTCCGCCTGCGAGCGGAGCGAAGACAGGGGAAGTTATTGGCCCGCCGCCAAAATTGCCCAAATGGCTCAGTGGTAGAGCGAGTTCTTGGTAAGAACTAGGTCTCGGGTTCGATTCCCGATTTGGGCTCAGTAAAAAGCAAGGCGGGTACAAGTAAGCCCCAGATCAAGGGTCCGATTCCCATCGTCGGCTCAATAGCTATAGAAGTTTATTTAAAAATATTGTATAATAGCTAAATCGTATGGCGAAAAAAGGTGAACACAGAATAAAAATAGGTCTCATCTGTCAGATCTGTAAAAATAAAAACTACATAACTCAGAAGAACAAGATGGAAACACCTGAGAAATTGCTCTTGCACAAATTCTGCAAAACATGTCGCAAGGTAACTGACCACAAAGAAACTGAAAAGTTGAAATAGTTTGTTCCCCTTTTTTTCCCAAGCTTATTTTGCTAAAATCATTAGACGTACTTTTGCCGAGATAGCTCAGTGGTAGAGCAGCTGTTTTGTAAACAGCAGGTCCGGGGTCCGAATCCCCGTCTCGGCTCAGAATTGTTATTTAGTTTTGCCAGATTCGCATAGCGGCAATTGCACCTGACTGTAGATCAGGCGACCGTAAGGTCTACGGGGGTTCGAGTCCCTCATCTGGCACATTTTTATTCTTGATTCCAGGGAGTTGCTTTTTTCTCAATTGCGACAATGATTAGGAAAAAAGTGAGGCTGAGGATAATTGTTACCAATATTGCAGCAAAAACAAGTGGGACTGCATGAGAATTGGCCATCAGCTTCATATAGATTCCAAGACCTTTTTCTGCGCCAACAAATTCTCCAATTATCGCACCTGTTACCGAGTAAGTAGCAGCAATTTTTAATCCTCCAAAAAATGATGGAAGACTTTCAGGAATCTTAACAAATTTAAGGATTTGCCATTTGTCTGCATTCATACTTAGAAGCAGTTTTATTTTTTCTTGATCCGCATTTGCAAGGCCACTGGCAGTTGCGATAGTGATTGGGAAAAAGCAAAAGAGTATAACCATGATTATTTTTGGTAGTATCCCAAACCCAAACCAGACCAGAAGAAGGGGCGCGAGTACAATCATGGGAATTGTCTGGCTTGTGACAAGAAGCGGATAAATAATTTTTCTTAAAAATGTGTTTTGGTCAATGATAATTGCTAGACCAGCACCAAGTGCTATGGCGATAATAAATCCCCAAAAAGCCTCAGTTAGAGTTTGTGCAGCGTGTTTCAGGATTATGTCCCAGTTGTTTGCCAAACCGTTTAGAGTTGCAGAAGGAGGTGGAAGTAGTCTGGGATTTGCTAGGTCAGAGTTGGCTGATATTTCCCAAACCAGCAAAACTAGAATAGTGAAAATAATGCTTGGAAGATAGTTTTTAGTGTTTTTAAAGTTCATAAAGTTTGTAAAATTTTTTAAAATAGTTAAATCGTTTCATGTTTATTTATTAGTAATTTAAGAATCTTTTTTTGCAGATCTTGAGGATTTTTACTTTTTTGGACATCAAATTTTTTTAGTATTTTGGCAGGAGCGGGGGAAAGAACATAAATAGTATCTGATAAGAAAATTGCCTCACGCACATCATGAGTTATAAAAAAAATTGTTGGGTTTAATTTTTTTTTAAGATCAAGGAGAAACATTTGACAAGAAATTCGTGTTATCTGATCAAGCGCGCCAAACGGTTCATCAAGAAGCAGAAAGTCTTTGTTGAAAAGAATGGTTCTAAGAAGCGCAATTCTTTGTTTGATGCCACCTGATAATTTGTTTGGATAAAAATCTGCAAATTTTAAAAGACCAAATTTCTTGAGAAGATTTAGCGCGTTTTTGCGAGATTTTTGTTTGTCCTTTTTTAGAATATCTTGGCCAAGGGTTACGTTATCAAGCGCAGATCTCCAGGGGAGAAGACCTGAATCTTGTGTCATGTAGCCAAATGAGCCTTTGCGGTTTGTCTGATGTTTATCGTTTATGAGTATTTGACCACTTGTTTGATTATCAATGCCTGAAAGAATGTTAAAAAGTGTTGTTTTGCCACATCCAGATGGTCCAATGATACTGACAATTTGTCCGGAATTGACCGCCAATGATATAGTTGTGAACACTTTGATGTGCTCTTTTGAGTAGGTTTTGGAGAGATTTTTAATTTGAAGAAGAGCCATAATTAATTTTCAATTCGAAATTTATTCAAGAAACTTATTAGTATATAAACTTTCAAAATCTATGCTTTTGATAGGATTTCCATTTTTATCAGTAACAGTTTTATTGTCAATCATAAATTTGGGATAATCGCGCCAAAACTTTCTGTCTTGTATTCCCCAGGTTTTATCATTTGGTGCATAGGTCTTGCTTAAGAATTTTTGACTTTTAGAAATTAATTCTTCATTTGGAAAAGTGCCTTTGGGATTTTGGGCAATCAGAATTTTGGCAGCATCATCTGGATTGGCAATCGCGAATGCATAACCCTTTTGGGTCGCGCGCATAAATTTAGCAAGAAGATCTTTTTTGGCATCCATTTGTTTGGGACCTGTGATGATGACAGGTGTGTAGTAATCTGGTACTCCATAATCTTTGATTGGGAAATAGTTTGTTTCAATATTTTCAATGTTTGCAGCGATTTTATCCCAACCCTCAAAAACCCAGACAAAGTCAATCCTGCCTGATGCGAGCGCATCCATAGCTGCTGTTTCGAGAATTACGTTGGTAAATATGCCTTTGCCACCATCTGATTGAATAACTTCTCTAACAACTGCATTTTCGTAGGGAAGGCCGAAGCCACCGTATGTTTTGTTGTCAAGATCGCGGGGGGATTTGATGCCTTTGTCTTTTAAGGTGATAAGACCTGAGGTGTTTGAATTGATGATTGCTGCAATTGAGATAACAGGGTTTTTGCTGCCAGTCTGCATGACTACACTTTCTGTTGAGCTGATTCCGACATCTGCTTTGTTTTCATAGACAAGCGTGTTTGACGAAACCTCAGAGTAGGGGAGGATTTTTAGATCAAGCCCCTCATCTTCGTACCAGCCCTTAGCGCGGGCTACATAGATTCCTGTGTGGTTGGTGTTGGGAACCCAGTCAAGTGCGAGGGAAAAAGCTTTTAGTTTTTGGATCTTGGATCTTGGATTTTGGGAATTTGAGAGTTGGTTTTGGAATGCGAAGATGCCAAAGGCAGCGACAATAAGTATGATGAGAAGAATTAATTTTTTCATGAGTGTTTCCTTCGTTGGAATTATCCAAACAGGTTCAATGGGTCATTCGATTTTATCGAAACTCTCAGCGCGCTTCAGCGAGCTCCCCAACAAAACTATGATAACAAATGATTTTTATTTATGCAACATCGGTGTGGATGAGGAGGAGGGTTCCGTTTTTAAATTCAATTGTCGCTGTGTTTTGAGTTAGCTCATTTAAGTTTCCAAAAGCTGAGTTTGGTTCGATATCGTCATTCACGAGCGGGTATTTGAGGCCAGATGTTTTGATGTTTTTGATTTCTGAAAGCGAGATAATTGAGAGCTGGTCGCCTTTTTGTCCATAAATTTTTTCTTTTTTTGGGCCACGCATGAGCCAGAGAATTTGATTTTGACTTACAAAAAAAATAGGGGTTTTGTATTTTTGCAAATTAAAAATGTTTCCTAGGATGTGATCAATTCGATCGCCTTCAGCTCCGGCAAGAATTGTTATTTTTTTTGCGCCCTCTCTGATCGCCAGTTCTATCGCGAGGTCTGTATCGGTTTTGTCTTTGTCTGTTGGATATCTAAGTGTTTTGACTTTTTGTTTTTGCAGCTTGGCAAAGAGTTTGGGGTCAATTGAGTCGAAGTCGCCAATAAGAAAATCTGGGGTGAGTTTGAGGGAAATGCAATGCGATGCGCCGCTATCAACGGCGATTGTTTTATCGACTGATTTTAAAAGTTTTTTTATTCCTGGCCAATACGTAAATCTCCCGCCTGAAAAAATTAAAAAATGCACGTTTTTTAAAGATAAATTCTGCTCTAAGATAGGGTTGATTGTTATTTTCCCAAGCTAAGTAAATAGGAAAGCTAATTATCAAACCACGGCCTGATAAGTTCGCTTCGTCGTCCGCCAGAGGCGGAATACCTCAGGATATTTGAAATTGTAGAGAAAAAATCGCAACCAACTTCCAATATCAAAGAGCAAGTATAGTTTATTCTTTGGAAAGTCTGATGTCAAGGATTTTAGAAGCCGAGAAGTCCGAGTGATGCACTAACTAAGCTTGATACAAAACCAAGCAGAGAAAAAGGTCCTATGGGAAAGAAAAGAAGAAATATGAGTATAAACATTCCCATTCTTTGACCAACTGCCAGATAGGCTGCTGCTTCTTTGGCAGGAAGAATACCAGCAAAAAGTTTGGAACCATCAAGTGGAGGGATCGGGATAAGATTGAAAAAGGCAAGTAAAAGATTAAGAACGACTATTGTTGTGAGGATGAAGCCGACTAGTCCGCTTGCTGAAACTAGCTGGAAAGGAACTCCTGGAAAAGAAAGATGAATGATAATGCTTCCGATTATTGCAAGAGAAAGATTGGTGAGTGGTCCAGCAATAGACACCAGAGCCAGATCTTTGATCCCGTCACGCAGGTTGAATGGGTCAACTGGTACAGGTTTGGCGCCTCCAAAAATAATGGGGGATCCTGAGATTATAAGCATAAGAGGAACAAGAAGGCTCATGATAGGATCAATGTGCGGCCTGGGATCAAGTGTAAGTCTGCCTTTTAGTTCTGCCGTGGGATCACCAAGTCTTCCAGCTACATAGCCATGCGCTATTTCATGCAGGATTGCTGAGTAAATAAGAATGATTATGCTGATTATTCCGCCAAAAATATCCATTAGTTTAAATTCTAAACTCTAATTTCTAATACCTAAACAATATCAAATATTTAATTTTCAAATCCCAAAGAGGTTTAGGTATTTGCATTTTGAAAATTTGAATTTTTTTAGAATTTGTAATTTAGTATTTAGAGCTTATTCGGTCTTGAGTTCAAGACTAGATTATGATATCATACTTTTCTATGGGAAGGAAATGCGCATCATGTGGAAAAGGAATAATGTATGGACACAATGTGTCTCATTCCAAGCGTCGAACAAATAGGACATTCAAGCCCAATCTTCATGTGGCAAGAATTGCAGTTGCAGGTAGAAAGGTAAAGATGAAGCTTTGTACCAAGTGTCTGAGAATGTTTAAGAAGATTGGAAAAGTAGTTGAAGCTCCACTGGTTGAAACTCCACAAGTAGCCTCAGTTTAAGTTTTGCTTACATATTTCATACTTATTTTTTAATATTTGGTGCTATATTTAACGTGCATGGCGCGAGTCGAGTCAGGGAGGGATTGTCTAGGTGAGGTTCGTTGGAAACCGCCAGAGATTCAGCATATTGGGAACAGAAAAAAGGAAGTAAGGGCACCAGTTGCAATTTTTTGTTTTCAAGACTGTCCGCTTAATGGTCTTAAAGTTTCAATACCAGGAGGAACACTTGAGGAATCGAGATGTAGAAGTGTTAAATCGGCACTTGGTATTCTGAATAAGAACTGTCCTCAATTGAATTAAAAGAGTTTTTTTAAGATATCCCTCATCTCCGGGTAGCCGTTGAGGAAATCTTTGAGACTCACAGGTTTTTTCCCTTCTACTTGAAATTTTTCCCCAGGTAAAAATTTGGTTCTTAGATTTTTGTTTTTGGTTTTTAGGATCGTCCAAGCAGTTGGCCAGGGGTAGTAAGCCCGAATTTTTCGGTCAATTTCCAATTTCCAATTTTTAATTTCCAATTCCGAATTTAAATTTTCTATTGTTGATAAATCAAAATATCCATCTTTCTTGGTGATCAGTTTTACAAAAGTTGCTTTTTTATGATCTTGTGTCTCTGTTTTTATTTTTCCCTGTGCAAACTTGTTTAGAATATCAGGCAGATTATCAGCTGCGATTTGAAATAATTTAAAAGCAAGGGTTTCAAAAGTATCAATTGGCTTTATCAAATGCTCAAACTGCTTGAGAATCGGTCCGTGATCCATCTCCTGATCCATCTGCATGATGCTGACGCCTGTTTTTTTATCACTATTTAAAATAGCAGCTGTAATAGGTGATGGACCACGATAGAGTGGGAGAAGAGATGGGTGCACGTTGATGCTTCCATATTTTGGGATTTCAAGAATTTTCTGAGGTATTATCTTGCCGTAGGCTGCTGTTATAAAGAAGTCAGGCTGGCTTTGACCAAAATCAGTGGTTGGAAAAACAGGAATATTATTTTCAAGCGCGTATTTTTTAACAGGAGTGGGAGTAAGATTTTTTTTCTTATCTATCTGATCCGGCATAGTTACAACGCCAATTACTTGATGGGTTTTGTTTAGTTGGTCTAGGATAGGAACTACAAAATCAGGCGTCCCAAAAAAAACAATTTTCATATCTCCAATTCCTCAAATTCTGTCTCGCCTTTTTCGTTTTTGTAGGATTTGTAGAGATTACTTTTTTGTTCAAGAACTCTTTTGGGAAACAAAACTCCCTGCAGGTGATCTACCTCGTGTTGAACGATTACACTCATAAAGCCTGTAAATGTTTCTTTGTGTTTTTCGCCTTTTTCATTCATGTATAGTAGTACTACTTTGTTATAACGTTTTACTGTTCCCCAGATGTCTTTTAGCGAGAGGCAACCCTCAAGCTGAACGGGTTTTTTTGTTTTTCGTCCGCCAGAGGTGGCTTTTGCCGCGCTCAAATTTTTTGTTTTTGGATGGTTGATGAGCTCTTCTATAACAGGATTTATAAATGTTTGTATCTCCGAGTCAGGATGGGGCTTGGTGATAAAGATTTGTAGAGATCTACCGATTTGAGGCGCAGCAAGACCGACTCCTTCTGGATCTGTAGCGCTAGCCAGTCCTTCCCGCATTTCCTTGAGAACTTTTTTGATATGTTTATCTATTTTTTCAACAGGTTTTGCTTTTTCAGAAAGAACAGAATTGGGGGCTTGTACGATTTTTGCCATAGGTTGGATTTTAATCTATTTTTCCCATTCTTGCAATTTTTCTTTTACATCTTTATCATTTGGGTCGAGGCTTGATAGGATAAATTCATATGTTTCAATTGCTTTATCCAGCTCTTTAGTTTTTTCATAAGCAAGACCAAGTGAGAGGTATGCATCTTTATAATCAGGTTTTAATTTTATAGTCTCTGTAAGTATCTCAACTGCTTTTTGGGGATTTCCTGTTTGGAGTGTGAGCGTGCCAAGGGTGTTGGTGACTTTTGCATCAGAGGGGGCTAATTCTTTTGCTCTTTTGATACTAATTAGCGCTTCATTTAAATAGCGTTTTTCGTTATTTTTATCGCCAAGTGATAAGGTGTAGAAAAGGCGGACTCTATTTTTCCAAAAAACAAGATTGTTTGGGTGGGTGGAGATGAGATTATCACTTGTCGAAATTGCTGCAGTTGAGGTCTGATCAGCTGTTTCTTTATCACCCTGTATGTAAAAGCCAGCAGCGATATAAGATAGATTCATGCTTAACTCGTCAGAATAAATGGGTTCATTTGGCACAATCTTTGCCGCTTTTGAAAAACTGAAATATGCATCTGGATAATTTCCAGAGCGATTAAGTCTCTGACCTGATGCAAAAGAAATATCAGCAAGTAGGTAATTTAAAAGATATATTAGTAGATACGCAGCCATAAATATCGTAATTATTACACCAGTCCATTGGATAGAAGTTGTTTTGTTTTTCGTTTTTTCTGAAGAATTTAAGAAAAATGAAAATGTTTTTTGGGGATTGAGAAAATCTCCAAGCAAAAATACAAATGCAGGAATAAGAAAAAAGTAAAGATTGATTATGACGACTGAAAAGCCAAAGAAGTTGGTGATCAATATTGCAAGATAGCTTGCGATAAGCGATAAGTGATAAGTTATAAGTGATAAGTTATTTTTAGGATTGATGGATTTGGATTTTTTGATTGCTACAAAAATAAATGTCCCAATGATTGCAAGATAACTTCCTAACCCAAATATTCCGCTTGTTGTTAGTAAGTTTAGATATTCGTTATGCGCTTTATTGTAAAGAAAATCCCATTCTGATGTGAGGTTATGTTCAAGCGGACGATGTCGATAGTAAGCATAGGCAAATGTTTCAACTCCCCAGCCAAAAATTGGTTTTTCTTTCCAGGCATCAATTGCTCCCTGCCAGACAATAAGTCGGATATTTCCTGAGTCGGTAATACTTGGGTCAGATTCTTTGTTTGCTGGTGAAATGTTATTTGGTGTTATTTTATCAGTTGAATTATTTTTTTCCAAGATTGAGGGTAAAGTATACTTGTTGAGATTTTCAGCTGGATAGGGTAGTACGCCAAATACAAAACTTGATGCAAGAAAAACAAAATGAATTGTCAAGAAAGCAGTCATCAGTTTTTTAAAAGAAAATATTTTTTTCCAGAAAAAAACAGCAAAAAGTAAAATGTCAGCTGCATAGAAGGAAAGCATACCCGCCCTGGTGTTGGTGAAGACAAGTGAGAGATAAAACAAAGTAATAAGTGATAAGTAATAAGTGATAAGTATAAAGGGCTGGTTTTGGGTTGCCTGCCTGCCGGCAGGCAAGGTTGGTTCTTGGTTCTTGGTGATTCCCAGCGCCATAGCGATTGGTAGGAGAATCGTCATGTAGGCAGCAAGCCAAGCGGGTTGACCAAGAGTTGAGAAGATGCGAATTGTGGGTTTGAAGTTCTCAGTCCAGCAGGATGCATCAAGTTGGCTAGTAAAGATAAAGCAAGTTGGGTCATAGCCAAAATGTGATGGGATGCCCCAGAGAGCGACGATGAGTCCTGAAAATAAACTTATTTTTAGAAGATTAATTACATGTTTTTTGGCTAGGTTTGAAACAAAAGCATAGTACAATAATAGATAGCTTATGGTTGATAACAGCCCTCCGTTGAATCTGGAATAATATCCCCACCAAGAGACATGCGGGTCAAGTGAAAAAATGCTAGATATGATTTGAGAGGTTAGAAATAAAAGAATTGGTATATCAAGCGGTGTTCTCTGGATTTTGAAATTTTTTTCAAGAATCATTTTGGAAATCCATGTACTGGTGATGATAACAGTCAATCCAAAAGCAAGCCACATTTTCGGCAGTTCAAAAAGCTCAGATGTGATATCAGTGAAAATAAGCGGAATGAAAAAGAAAAGCGCGTAGAAAGAATACTCAATGGTGCGGTTTAGGAAGTTTTGTAGTTTCATTAACCAAATCAACTAATCATCTAATTTCAAATCAACTAATCAACAAATAACTTTTAGATATTGGTCAATTTGATGATTATAACATCCTATCATATTGGCAAAATGTGGGCAAGCCATGGAGCTCTTTATGCTGCTTGTTGTATCCTTGTCATATTGCGGATTGCAGCGAGATTTAGTCGGGCTTTATCTCTTGATTTTATATTAAACACTTGCATAAATGTTTCAACCTCAGCATTTGGATTTTCAAAAACCCATGGCTTCTGCTCTACGAACTCTGTTGTATTGCCCTGGAATTCCTGCCATTTCTCAGGCAATCTTGCGCCTGTCATTTTGGCAACAGCTGAGAGGTTGAGGTAGGTCTTCTTCATATCACCTGCATAGAGGCTATCAGCTGCGGCAAGGTATCCATCAAGACCGTTTTGGAATTGTCCTTTTTCAAATCCACTCCTGATAGTTCTAAACTCTGTTGTATTGCCCTGGAATCCCTGCCATTTCTCAGGCAATCTTGCGCCTGTCATTTTGGCAACAGCTGAGAGGTTGAGGTAGGTCTTCTTCATATCACCTGCATAGAAAAAATCGGCGGTTTCAAGATATAGTTTATATGATTGAGGATTTTCTGGGGAAACAATTTCTTTCAGTATTTCAGTTGCAGGTGTAAGCTCTTGTTTGCCAGAGGTGGCGATATCCAAAAATAATTCAGAGAAAAATTTATCAGCTTTTGTTGGAGTTTGGATTTTTTTGTTTTCTGATTCCTCCCAGCGCTCAAATAGGACAGGTTCTTCTGATTGTCTTCTGGTTCGGACCAGATCCCCTCTCCAGTCATAAAGAGAACGGGACGCCATGTATGACAGATTTATTCCACGGAAATCATTACCTTTTACAACATCCCGCACGCCGTTAAATCTTTCTCCTGCGTAATCATTGAAAATATCAGTAAGAGCGCTCCTCGTTTCTGCCTCAAGCCATTTTTTGGTATCTTCCGTTATATTTTCCACTCTTGCTTCTTTTGCAAGCGTGCGGAGTGTTTCTATTTTGCCGATAGGAGAATCAGGGTCTACAGCCTGCCATTCTTTTTTCTCTTCATCATACTTGATCGCGCCAGGATTAAGAAAAGGGAGGATGTTTTCGCCTGGCTGTACATTGTTTGCTGCAAGTATAGTGTCCCTTTTTCTTCTCCGTTCATTTTGGTTAAATATGATCCATTCTTGATTCAGGTTCCCCTGAGAGTCGAGAAAATCAGGAGTAGTAGAAAGTCTTTCATTTCTGCTCTCATCTCCGACAAAACGTTTAAAATGTGTAAAAAGTTGCCAGACAAGAGCCTTTTCTTTTCTTGATTCAGGTATTTGGATTTCTCTTGGTCTTTCTGCAGTTATCATGTCCCGTAGTATAGTATGTAGGCGTAAAAAAGTCAATTGATTTTTTATTTTTGATCACTACTGGATTTTTAACTGGGCAAGGTGGTAGTATTGGGTTATTTTTCCCATCCTATCATATTGGCAAAATGTGGGCAAGCTGATATATTAGAAGGATGAATGCGCTTAATTCTTTCTACAAGCTCTTTAGTTATGATATTGGTATTGATCTTGGGACTGCCAATACTTTGATTTTTGTAAAATCCAAAGGAATTGCGATAAGAGAGCCATCTTTTGTTGCAAGACATAAAAAAAGTAAAAAGGTAATAGCAGTTGGAACTGAAGCTAAAAAAATGTTTGGAAAAACTCCAGCATCAATTGTAATTGTTCGTCCGCTCCAGGATGGTGTGATTGCAGATCTTGATGCGACTGAGGCGATGATAAGTCATTATGTAAAACAAGTTCATGAAGTAGGAAGTTTCCTTCCCAAGCTTTTTGTCAGACCCAAAGTAGTAGTTGGAATTCCTGGAGCAGTAACAGAAGTGCAAAGACGCGCTGTTTGGGAGGCATGTCTAACAGCGGGCGCGCGTGAGGCCAGTCTTATCGAAGAACCAATGGCTGCTGCAATAGGTGAAGGAATTTCTATTTTTTCATCAAAAGGCGTGATGGTGGTTGATATAGGCGGTGGTACAAGTGAGATTGCGGTTATTTCACTTGGTGGGATAGTTGTAGGCCGATCTCTTAAAAAAGCTGGAGATCTGATGGATGAATCAATACTTCATTATATAAGACTCAAGCATGGAATGTTGCTTGGGGCAAAAACAGCTGAGGATATAAAAATAAAAATTGGAAGCGCCTTGAAAACAAAATCAAAAAATAAAGACAAGAAATTAAAAATTGATGATGGAGAGAAGCAGATTGAAGAAAAAGAGGCAGAGCAAGTAATGATAGTAAGAGGTCGTGATATTGAGACAGGACTCCCGCGAAGTATTAAGATAACAGAATCCGAGGTAAGGGAAGCATTGTCCCCTGTGTTATCGGAGATTGTAGAGGGAGTAGCTGAAGTTTTGGAAGAAACACCACCTGAAATGTTGCCTGATATTCTTGATCAAGGGATACTTCTCACAGGGGGCGGAGCATTATTGTCAGGTCTTGATGAGATGATAGTTGAGCGGGTGCATATACCTGTTGTTGTTTCCAGTGATCCTCTGACATCAGTTGTAAGAGGAACAGGAAAAGTTCTTGAGGATGAAAAGCTACTTGAAAAAGTAAGGGTTATTGGGGGTTTGAGATAGTTTTTCTAGTTGACAGGATAGAATTTCTTGATATACTAAGCTTGAAATGTTGGGACGTTTTGAGGAGCAGGATATATCTTCTCAACTAAGAGAGCTTGAAAAAGATAAAAAAATGCAAAGTTTTGAGGATAAGGTGTTGGCAACAATAGGCATCATGAATATTAAAGGGTATAGAGCTTCTATTGGAAATATCGCTCAAGCAGTTGAATCTGGATTTCCGGAATTGAGAGGCAGGCTTGCTTCAGAACAACTGAATGTTCAGGAATTTTTACCTGATATTTTAGGTCATCTTGGGGCTATGGGATTTGTAGAATCAAGAAGGCCTAAGATTATTTTTAGAAGATTGAAACCAAGGTATAAGCTGACAGATTTTTTAAATCTTCCCGCTCCAGCAAAAGCATAAATATCTTTTCCCAATTTGTAAATACATACCCCAAGGTATAAAATAGCTTTATGCAAAAGAAGCAGAAAATATTTTTACCTTTTTTAGTTTTTATAATTTTTTCTCTTCTGATTTTTTTTCTTTCTTCAAATAACTTACTTAGTGGTTTTACATCTGGTCTTGAAAATATGACAAATCCTATCAGGCAAACGATCTATAATGCTTTTGGTAAATCAGAGACAGATACGGAGCAATTGAAAAAACTCAAAAATGAAAACATTCGTCTTGCAGCAGAATTATCTGATAAAAGAGAACAGGATCTAGAAATAGCAGCGCTTCGTGCGCAATTTGCATCAGATTATCCCAGTCCCAAAAAACTGTTGCCTGCATCAATAATAGGAAGAAACGATAAAGAATTTATAATTAACAAGGGAGAAAAAGACGGTGTAGACAAAGAAAGTGTTGTTGTTTATGAAGACAATCTGGTTGGAGTGATTGGTAAAGAAACTGGTCATTTGTCAGCTGTTTTATTTCTTACAGATGAGAATGTCTCTTTCACGGCAAAGACCAGTAAGACTGGCGCAAAAGGAGTTCTTGTCGGAGATGGGGGAGGCATGGTTTTGCAAAATGTTACGCTCTCTGACAAGCTTGAAAAAGGTGATTTGGTGGTAACCTCCGGGAATGTAGATAGCAAAGGAGGAATACCGCCTGATCTGGTTGTTGGGAAAATTATCTCAATAAACAAGAAATCAAGTGATGTATTTCAATCTGCAGAGGTGAAGAGTCTTGTTGATATAGAATCGCTTGAGACAGTATTTGTCAAAATAGCTGATAGCTTATAATTTATGTTTATTTTTTTACTTGTTTGTTTATTTTTGGTAATCGTTTTGCTCGAGGGAACTACTGTTTCAGTACCTCTCTCATTTATTGCTCTTTTGCTTTTGACGATTTATAAAAGAGACAGTTTTGTTTTTTTCCCAGCATTTTTTTCAGGAATTTTTCTTGACGTGTTACTTCTAAGACCAATTGGCGCAACTAGTTTGTATTTTCTGATCTTTTGCTTTCTTATTCTTTTGTATCAGCGAAAATATGAGATAAGATCATATCCGTTTGTGATCGTCAGTTCATTTATAGGTTCATATTTCTATTTGCTTATTTTAAATGGTAGCGCTGCTTTGGGGCTATCTATAATTTCATCAATTGTAGCGCTTAGCTTATTTTTGGGGTTTAGTACAAGTAGTTTTCGAAGCAAGAAGTAGGAGTTGGGAATTATGGTTTCTTTTATTTTCCTAATTCATTATTCTTAATTTATTATTCATATTATGAAAACAGGTCCAATTTTTGGTGAACAGATAAGAACCGAAAAAATCAGAAAAAGAAGGTATGATGGTGATGGATTCAAAGTGAAAACAAGGGATTTTTTTCTGCCAGTTGTTTTGTTTTTTGCTGCAGCTGTACTTATCTTTCAACTATTCTCACTTCAAATAGTCAGAGGAGAAGAGTATAGGCAGCTTTCTGATTCCAACAGAATTCGTACCAAAATTGTTCATGCGCCAAGGGGTGTTATTTTTGATAGAAATGGTACTCCGCTTGTTATCAATTCACCTGGATTTAGACAAACGGTAGAAGATAAGGATTGCGATAATTGCACAAAAACAAAAGCTCTCTCAAAAGATGAAGCGCTTCCTTTAATAGCAAAAGGCATAAAGAATATAGAAGTTGATAGCCTGCGTGAATATTCTTACAAAGATTCATTGGCGCACGTTCTTGGCTATATCGGGCAGATATCAGAAGTGGAGTTAAAAAGTCCGACATTTTTTGATTATCAGGCAAATTCTTGGATAGGAAAATCAGGCATTGAAAGGCAATATGAAGAAATTCTCAAGGGAGTGGATGGAAAAGAATTGGTGGAGATTGATGCAGCGGGTAGAGAGGTCAGACCGCTTGGACGGACAGATCCTTTTCCTGGTACTGATATCACGTTGACGATAGATGCAAAGCTTCAAGAAGCTGTATATGATGCCACAAAAGATGTAAAAAAAGGAGCAGTGGTTGTTTCTACGCCTGATGGGCAAATACTCGCCATGATATCTCGTCCGAGTTTTGATCCAAATCTTTTTACTCTTGGTAGTAAATATGAAACAGCTAGCACTTCAGCATATAAAAATATTGAGTCAATATTGACAGATAATACAAGTCAGCCTGTTTTGAATAGAGTAATAGGTGGTGTGTATCCGCCTGGTTCTACTTTTAAAATTATTACAGCTGCTGGAGGACTTGAAGAAAGCGCGATTGATAAAAGCTATACAGTTGAAGATACAGGGATTTTGAGAGTCGGGGAGTTTTCTTTTGCAAATTGGTACTACACTGATTATGGAAGAACTGAGCCGGGTAAGTTAAATGTGGTTCGGGGACTTTCCAGATCAAATGACATTTTTTTCTACAAATTAGCAGAAAAGATCGGAGTTGACAATCTTTCTAGATTTGCAGAGAAATGGGGTTTGGGAGAAAAAACAGGCATTGATCTTGGCGGTGAAGTAAAAGGATTGGTTCCAGATCCAAACTGGAAAAAAGAGGTAATCGGTGAGAGCTGGTATTTGGGAGATACATTTATTTTTGGAATTGGGCAGGGATTTTTATTGACAACACCACTTCAGGTAAATAGTTTTACAGAAATTGTTGCCAATGGTGGCACGCTTTATCAACCGCGGTTGATAAAAACGCAAAGCGCAAAACGAAAAGAGCAAAACTTATTAAACCAGAAGAATAGAGAATTGATCCGACAGGGAATGATTGATAGTTGTAGTTCAGGAGTTGGTGTTGCTTGGCCATTGTTTAATTTTAGTGTAGATAGCAAAGGATTAGAGGAAAAGATCGATAGTAAGAATTATTTTGAAGTTAAGACTGGATCTGATTCTGCTGCTTTGAAAGATCAAGTGGGTATAAGTATTGCCTGCAAGACAGGTACTGCACAGCATGGAGGCGAAGAGACATTGCCACATGCCTGGATCACGCTCTTTGCACCAGCCTATGATCCTGAAATAGTCATAACTGTCTTGAATGAAGAAAGTGGTGAGGGATCCAATAAAGCCGCACCAATCGCTAAAGAAATTCTAAAGGCATATTTTACCCAATAATACTATAGGGCTTGAAATCTACAGAGAGAGAGAGAGTAAAATTCTGCCTAATTATGGCAGAAAAAAGTCCAAAAATAACAAACCTACCTATAGCTGGGAGGGGTGAAATGATTGCTTCTGAGATTGAGCAAGAGCTTAGTGGATCTAAAAAGATAAGTAAAATCTTTTAAGGAATTGGTAATAGGAGATGTTAGGCGACAAATGAGTATGAATAGGATCGATCCTACTAGTGCTTGTTTTGATGATTTTAGCTATCTAGATTTAGATCCAGAGGTAGAGGAGGCGAAGAGAGATCCGGTAATAGGAAGCGAAAAGATTGGACCTGACCAAAATCATTTTCCCAAAAGCTAAAATTTATTTACTTTTTTCAAAAATTTGGTTTTCTGCTAATGTTTTTTCCTAGAAACGACTCATCTATTTTTAGTTAGTTAAGATTTTTAGTCTTTTTAATATAGTCAAAGTAAATTGTTTCACAAATTTACGATACAATATTATCCTTTATTATTCCTACACATCTTTTTTACACGATCGTCTTAAAAAAATGTGTAGTCAAAATGTATAATAATGTATTTTTTATGAATGGGATTGAGCTTTTCTGGTGTGTGGTTTGGGGAAAATCAGTTGACAACAAAGACCAAATTGATAATAATGCAGCTAATTATATGGGTAAAATAGTCGAGAGTTATGGGGATATTCGACAGATGCAGAGAGAGGCAGGAAGTGCCATAGTTTGCTCCATGAGAAAGGCAGGACATGGCTTGCCGAGAACTGGAATTTTATTTGCTGTTCACAAGGATGTGAGGGATAAGTTGGGTCCTGCAGTTATGGATGTAGCTCTTGGTCGGTTGATAGATTCGGGAAGGGTATGGACGAGGCGGTTTAGAAGAGAGGAAAACGAGCCTATTGTTTACTATCTGCGGAGGGATCTAAAAAATGGCTAAGAAGGAGACTATTTTCTTCGGAATAATGTCCTCATTTTTGATTTATTTGGTGGTGGTTCATTTCTCTCTGTATCTTTATTTATTTCGCGTGCACGCGCGGAGCCACTAGGCACAAAAAGAAGGTATTCCCAAGCCTCAGGTTTTCTTCTCTGACCGGGTTTAAATCCTCTTGAGAGTTTCTCTACATGAGCCATGATGTCCAACAGCTTATAATTTAATTATTAACGCCCTAGATTTTTTTGTCAACAGGGCAATTTTTGTTGATATACCTAGACAATGGCTGAGAGATCTTATTGGCTTGGGTTTTTATATTTTTGGGTTGTTTCAAAAATCGTTAATACATCGTTTGGGGATTAGAAATTTTTGAAATAATCTGTATTTTCTTGACAATTTTTATATACGATCGTCATAATAAATTGTGTAGATATGAAAAATAGAAGTGTGGTATCCAGAGGTTTGACTAAGGCTATTTTGGGTGGAATTGCTGCTGGGGCAGTTATTGGAACGGCATTGATTTTTCCGGCAGCAGGATTTCTCTATAAAGAATTTAAGAAAGAGCAGTGGAAAAACGTAAAGAAGAGAGGAGTGCTTAGTTCAACTATCAAAAGGCTTGAAAAGCAGAATCTCATTGCATGGAAAGAGGTTGATGGACAGCTGAGGCTGGTTTTGACAGAAAATGGGAGAAAAAAGGTGCTGCAATTTGATATCGACAACTTGCAGATCAAAAAGTCATCTAAATGGGATAAATTATGGAGGGTAATTGTTTTTGATATCCCAGAAGAGAAACGGACTGCACGAGATATGTTGCGTAGAAAACTTCGAGAGCTTGAGTTTAGTCAGCTTCAGAAAAGTGTTTTTGTATCACGTTTTGAGTGCAGAGATGAGGTAGATTTTCTTCGTCACGCCCTGGAAATCGCGCCATTTGTTCATTATATACTCGCAAAAGACATATCAGGTGTTCTGAAGAAGTGACAATTTTTATCAACGATCGTCTCTAAAAATTGTGTAAATTGAGGTGGATTTTTGAGGATATAGTTCTGATGTATGGAATGGTTTTGATTTAAAATATTATGATTGAAAAAAGTTATTGGTTGGGGTTTTCTGCATTTTCTGGCATTGGGCCAGGAAAGTTTGGAAAATTATTGGAAGAGTTTGGTTCTGCTGAAAAAGCATGGGGTGCAGATTCTAAAAGCTTGGAAAAGATGCTTGGCAAAGCGCTGACCCCCAAATTTATAGAATTCCGGAAAAAATTTTCTATCCCAAATTACGAAAATGAGCTCAAAAAAGCCAAAGTTAGCTATTTAATACTTGGAGACAAAGATTACCCAAAGCTTCTTAAGAAGATAAAAAAGCCTCCGTTTGTTTTGTATGTCAAAGGTAAGTTTGATTTTAACTCTGAAGAGAACGAGCGCTCAATTGCGATTGTAGGGACGCGGAAAATAACAGAATATGGAAAGTCTGTGACTGAGAGCTTGACGGCTGATCTAGTAAATGCTGGATTTGTAATTGTTTCAGGGCTAGCACTAGGTGTAGATGCTACGGCTCATAGAACAACCCTTGGCAACCAGGGCAAGACTATAGCGGTTTTGGGTTGTGGTGTTGATTGTGTTTCTCCACGGGAGAATACAGCTCTTTATAATAGTATTATTGAGAATAAAGGAGTTATTTTGTCTGAAGTGCCACTTGGTGAGCCTCCTAGTAAGGGTTCTTTTCCTTCCAGAAACAGAATCATTGCTGGGCTTTCACGAGCTGTGATTGTAACCGAGGGCGCATCAGGCAGCGGCGCTCTCTATACAGCTGAGGATGCGCTGGCTGCTAATAGACCTGTTTTTGCAGTGCCTGGACCAATTACGTCCAGTCTTTCTAAAGGGCCAAATAGCTTGATAGCAAAAGGCGCGAAGCTGATTTCTTCGGCAAAAGATGTTGTTGATGATTTAGGATTTATGATTAAAGATTTAAGCAGAACTGCTAAGAACCTAAGGGGAGAGACGAAAGAGGAACAGAAGATTATTGATTTGTTGATGAATGAAAATCTACATTTTGATGAGATCGCGAAACGAACAGGAATTAAGTCATCAAAACTAGGAACTGTTTTGAGTATGATGGAGATGAAAAGCGTCTTGAAGGCATATGACGGTGGAGAATTTGGGTTAGTCTGAGTTGACACCTGTAGCAGTCTAATCTACTCTAATAATAGTGAATAGATTAAGCACACTTTTGAGGAATAAAAGAAGCCTCGTAGGAGTTCTGGTAATTGTTTTTTTGATAGTTACCATTTTTATTATTGGAAATGGTTCTTTTGATGTTTCTAGAGATAAAAATGTTCCCATCCCAACTCCGACTCTTATCCCGGGAGAAGATTATGTCTTAGGACAGATTGTGGTGAAGTTCAAAGAGGGTACTACTGATGAGGAGATAAATGGAAAAATTAGTAAATATGGCGCAAGGGTAAAATCAAAAATTGAAGGGGTTGGGGCTGTGGTGATAGAGGTTCCAGAGGGAAAGGAGCAGGAGATATGGGAAGAGCTATCCAGGGATAGCGATGTTGAATATTCTGAGCCTGATCCAATCTTTAAAATTCAATCAATACCAAATGATACAAATTTTGATAAGCAGTGGGGTTTATCAAATGTCGGACAGAAGATAGAAAATAGCAGAGGAGTTCCAGGTGTAGATATTAATGTTGTTGATGCATGGGATATAACAAAAGGGAGTGGTGTAAAGGTGGCGATTGTTGATAGTGGTATTGATGCAAGTCATCCTGATCTTTTAGGTAAAACAGTAATGGAAAGATCTTTTGCGACGAGTACAGCTCAGGACAGAATCGGTCATGGTACTCACATTGCAGGCATAATTGCAGCAAAAATAAACAATAATGATGGGGTTGCAGGTGTGTGTCCTGACTGCAGTCTCATTGTTGCAAAGGTTGTGGATGAAAATGGTTCAGCAATTGGATCATCTGTTTTCAATGGAATTACATGGGCAGCAGATAGCGGAGCAAAAGTGATAAATATAAGTATGGTAACAGTATCAACTTCCCAAACTTTGGAGAATGTTATAAATCATGCATGGAATAAGGGGGCTGTGATTGTGGCTGCTGCCGGAAATGCTGGAAATTCAACAAAGCTTTACCCTGCAGGGCTTTCAAATGTTATTTCAGTTGCAAATATAAACAATAGGGGAGATAGATTTTCCAATTCGAGTTATGGAGGTTGGGTTGACATAGCAGCTCCAGGCGCAGATATCTACTCAACTCTTCCGACAAGATCTTATCATTTTCAAAATGTTTATAAAACTTCCTTGAATTATGATTATCTTTCAGGAACATCTCAAGCATCCCCTCATGTTGCGGGTGTTGCGGCTCTTATCTGGTCAACCAAATATGGCACCTCCAATCAAGCAGTTGTTGATAGGTTGTTTGCAACAGCAGATAAGATATCAGGAACAGGAACTTATTGGAAGTATGGCAGAGTAAATGCCTTTATGGCTGTAAGAAATGATCCTGTTATTCCAACTACCATCCCAACTATCGTGCCAATACCCACTTTGACTAAGCCACCTGTAAGCGGTGTGGTGCCTACTCATTATTGTCTTGGATCATGTCCTGGTCCAACTGATCCGGTGGTAACATTGGAGCCAACCCTCGCCCCTGGAAAACCGTCTCCAACATTTGGTCCAACACCTATTATCCGTTGCCTGGGTCTATGTCCAGAGGAACCAACACCTACAGTTTCTCCATCAACTCAGTCAAAATCAGGATCAGGTAGCACGAACTCATCTGGAGGTGGAGCTGATCAAGGCTCTGTTAGAAGAGCGATATATGAGAGTATAAATAAGATGTTTGAAGAGCTAAACAAACAATTTCCGTTTTTGAATCTGCAACCTCTGTTGATTCCTTGATGATTGACACATGCCATAGTGATTGTTATATTGTCCTATTGCTGAATGGCTTTACTTTTTCTGATAACAATGTAACAATTTAGCAATGCAATATATAGAATTATGAAAAGTTTAGTAATTGTAGAATCACCAACCAAAGCGCGTACCATTAGTAAATTTTTGGGACAAGATTTTGATATCAAATTTTCGATGGGGCATATTATGGATTTGCCCAAAAGTCGCATGGCAATTGATATTGAGAATGACTTTACTCCTCAATACGAAGTAATTGCGGATAAGAAAAAACTGATTTCTGAGCTGAAATCACTTGCGGAAAAAGCAGATAGCATCGTTTTAGCAACTGATCCAGATCGTGAGGGTGAGGCAATTGCATCGCACATCAAAGAGGTGCTCGTCAAAAATCAAAAATCAAAAATCAAAGAGCAAAAATTTAAGCGGGTTGTCTTTCATGAGATTACCAAGGATGCGATAGCTGAGGCATTTAAACACCCAAGAGGTGTGGATGAAAATTTGGTTGATGCTCAAACTGCAAGAAGAGTTTTGGATCGTTTGGTTGGTTACGAACTCTCACCTGTTCTTTGGCGAAAAGTCCGGCGTGGTCTTTCAGCAGGGCGCGTGCAGTCTGTGGCACTCAGAATGATAGTTGAGCGGGAGCGAGAGATTGAGAATTTCGCCAAGAGTAAGTATTTTACAATTCATGCGCTTTTGAATAAGCAAAAAGTAATAAGCAATAAACAACAAGAAGAAACGGAGTTTGAGCTTTTTGAAATAAATGGGAAGAAAATTGAGTCCAAAGAGACAATTAGTCTTTATGATGGAGAATATACTTTTAGTAAAACAACAATCAATAAAAAAGAAGAAGCAGAAAAAATAGTTGCAGAGCTAAATAATTCTGATTTTAAAGTATCAGGTGTTACCTCCAGGCAGTCAAAAAGATCGCCATTGCCACCCTATACTACTTCAACTCTTCAGCAGGATGCCAGTAGGCGTTTTGGTTTGTCGGGAAAACGTACTATGAGTCTTGCTCAGAAGCTCTATGAAGAAGGTTTTATTACTTATCATAGAACAGATTCAATAGCTATCTCAAATCAGGCAATAAAAATGATTAGAAATTTTGCAGAAAAAGAGTTTGGTAGTAAGTATTTGCCAAGTGGTCCCAGGGTATTCAAGGGAAAGCAAAAAAACGCGCAAGAGGCGCATGAGGCAATCAGGATCACAGATGTCAATCGTCAGTTGTCAGACGTTAGTGGCGTTCTGGGTGCTGATTATGCAAAACTGTATGGGCTGATTTGGAATAAGGCAGTTGCATCGCAAATGGCTGATGCGCTGATTGAGTCAACAAGCGTAGTTGTTGATTCTTTTTCTAAGAATCATGAATCAGGAACCAAGGACGATTATAAATTGAGGGCTGCTGGATCAGTTTTGTTGTTTGACGGATTTTTACGTCTTACGCCTGAGGCGCTCAAAGACAACAAGCTTCCCAAGTTTGAATCAGGCGAGTTATTAAATAAAAAAGATATTTTTTCAACTCCCCATGAAACCGCTCCACCTCCTAGATACAACGATGCATCGCTAATAAAGACTTTGGAGGAAAAAGGAATTGGCAGACCATCTACCTATGCGTCAATCATTTCTACGCTAACTGACAGATCTTATATAGAGCGAGTTGAAAAGAGATTTGAGCCAACACCAATTGGCGCATCGGTTAATGATTTTTTGGTTTTGAATTTTGCCAATATTGATGACATACCTTTTACTGCAGAGATGGAGGAGAATCTTGATGCTGTTGCGGGAGGCAAGAAGCAGTGGGAGGTAATGATGAAGGATTTTTATGGACCATTTAAAGAAAACATCAAAAAGGCAGAAGGTTCAGATCGGGTTGCAATCGCAGTTGAGCAGACAAATGAATCATGTCCAGAGTGTGGGAAGCCTCTTATAATCAGGCATGGGAAATTTGGGAAATTTTTTTCTTGTAGCGGATTCCCTGATTGTAAATTCACCAAGTCTTTTACTGAGGAGACAGATGTGTTGTGTCCAAAAGACGGGGGAAAAGTGATAATCCGCAAGACCCGTAAAGGACGAAAATTTTATGGCTGCGCCAACTATCCCAAATGCGAATTCGCTGCCTGGAAGCTGGAGGATGTGAAACAAAATCCAAAAGGCAAAAATCAAAATGCAAAAGGTGAGTAAAAGTTAAAATTATTCTACTGGACACGCTGCGAATTCGCAGTTTGGGGGGAATCTACCTACATATGATCCATCAGGGCAGAGTTTGGCATCAAGTGTGCAGGCTACCTGCTCTTCGGGTGGGATTTCTGAGGATATATTTGGAGTAGGAGAAGCGCTTGGATTGGGAACTGTCTGAATTTCTTCCACGAAATGCGCGCCATCATCAGTCATACATTGCCGAGGGTATGATTCCATCACGGGATTGCCAGCTGCCACACATTCATCAAAGCTTTTAATTGTATTTCCTGTGATCACATTTCGTTCATGATCCCCTAGGCTTTTCTGGTACTCCATTCCTGCGAAGAAGCCGGCAATAGGAAAGGTGATGAATAGGAGCAGGGCAAGAAGTTTGGAAAAAGGGGTGATAGTGATAAGTGATTTTGGCAGTGGCATATGTCTAAGTATTTCACTATTAACAAAAAAAATCAATACTTATTACTTAATACAATAGCCTGCAATAGCGGGAAAATGTAGAAAATTAGCCATGGGAAATGCAGGTTTTGGGAGATACAATAATTATTGTATAATTGCTCTTGTGAAGAAACTTGATGCCAAGAGTCTGCGACTAAGTACGCATGATCCAGAGGAGTATAAAAAGATCAGGAAAAATCCGATATATATAATAGTAGATAACGTGCTTGATACCTACAATATCGGCGCGATTTTCCGCCTTGCGGATGCTGTTGCTGCTGAGCGCGTAATTCTCTGTGCAGGATCTGAGACCCCGCCAAATCATAGGATAAAAAAGGCAAGTATCAATACCACAGAATGGGTAGCTTGGGAATATTTTCCAACTGCGATTGAGGCAATTAAGGACCTAAGATCCAAAGTCAAAGATCTCCAGGTAGTGGCGGTTGAGCTAGACAGTCGAAGTATGCCTTATGACAAGATTGATTACAAATCTCCTGTTGCAGTGGTGGTTGGGCATGAGACGGATGGGGTATCTGAGGATGTTTTGAAGGAAGCAGATTATATCGCAGAGCTACCGATGTATGGAATAAATATTAGCCTTAATGTCATGGTAAGTCTTGGGATAGTACTTTATGAAGTAGTTAAAGGGTTAGGGTTGAAGCGTAAGGGGTGAAATTTATTTTTATGCTTTTAGCTGGTTTGCTTTTGGTAAGTAAAAAATTGAGTAAATTTGAGAAAAAGAATGAGAATTAGTTCTTCTCGTGGCGCATCAGAAATTCCCAAGCTATTTCTGTGGCATTGATCTCATTACTTACTCGTCCGATAAGTAGAACTGGCAGGTATTGAGTGCCCTGTGGCCAAGTGTGTCCCCCTCCGACAATGCGATATAAAATAGCTTCTAAATCATCATCTCCCTTGACGCTCCAGCGTTCAACGGTTGTGCCATCATCTGGATCAGTATCTTGAAGGTTGGTTTTTTCATAGTCTTGGGTTTTGCCACCAATTTGTTCGCTCCAAAAGGCAAATGCATCTTCAACAGCTATGGTGCGAGCACCAGTTAGAAAATACTCAGTCAGCTTCACATCTCCTCCTTGATATGGGATTATTGGATCATCTGTTCCGTTGATCATCATAACCGATACGGGTGTAGAGGGTTGGCAGCTTGAGTAGACATCTTCAGGAATTGATGCAACTATCATGACGCCTGCAGCAATTTGTTCTGAGCGTTCACAAATCATGCGTGATACCATTTGACCACCATTTGATGCGCCGACAAAATATATTTTTTTTGGATCTACAGAATAGGTATCTACAATCTGATTTAAGAGAGTTGTTAAAAATCCAACATCATCAGCAGTTGATCTGCGCTCTCCAACATTGCCATCATTCCATTTATTGTCTAGACCATTTGGATAAATGAGTATTGCTCGGTCTTTATTTGCAAGTGGTGGGAAGGTATGTTTGGTAATTCTATCAATTTTTTCAGCATCTTGCCCTCCTCCATGGAGAAAGAAAACCACAGGATATTGGTCTCTACGAGGATTGTATCTGTATGGCAGACGGAGTTTGTATGTCCTGTTTTCACCATCGTAGTTTATTTCTTTTTCTATGAAACGGCCCTTGGGTTCAGCTGCATATTGGGTAAAAACCGTAGATTTGGTGCTTGCGAATATTGCTAACACTGTAACAACTGCGAGTATAGAGAGAGTAATTAGGAAAATTGTTTTGTTTTGTTTGCGATTGGATGCTTTTTTTCGTCGTGCCATTATTATCTATATATTTACAATAAGTCTTTTTCTACTTTCCTGTCAAGGCGTAAAAGCATTGGGGGCGATGAGCATAAGCAAATCCATGTTACAATTATATGCAGGAAGTCATTACAAATATGCAACTAAATAGTACAGATTCCAAAAAAAAACTTCTTTTCAAAATCGGACAAAAGATTAAAAATTGTAAAGTATGTAAGATCGGAAAATCAGGAAAAGCTGTCCCTGGGGAGGGGAATCCTGATGCTGACATTGTTTTTATCGGGGAGGCGCCTGGGAAAAAAGAAGCGATTGAAGGCAGGCCGTTTATCGGTCGTTCGGGGCAGCTTTTGCGTTCTTTAATTCGTGAGATAGGTTTGGATGATGAAAAAGATGTCTTTATCACAAGTCCTGTAAAATACTTGCCTAATGGTCCTGACGGCACACCTGGCGGTACGCCAAAACCCTCTGACATAAAACACGGGCGTGAGCATTTGGCAGCACAGCTTGAGATTATTCAGCCCAAAGTGATCGTACTTCTCGGGAATGTGGCAGTCCAGGCTGTTTTGGAAACCAAAATACCTGTTAAAAAAGAGCATGGGAAAGTTATAGTGCGAGATGGTTTGAAATACTTAGTCACACTTCACCCCGCAGCAGCTCTGCGCTTTCCTCCGCTGAAGAAATTAATAAAAGAGGATTTTGGGAAGTTGAAAAAAGATTATAATTAAGCAGGAGGTTTGTCTATGACTGAATCAGTAGACCGGGAAGGTATGACAGGAGAGCGGAAAGAGAAAAGTAATTCTTCTAAAGTTTACGAAAAAGCAAATAAACTTCTTGATGAGTATGGTGTTGATTCTCTGACAGTGCCAGATTTCAAAGGAAGAACATTTTTTCTAAGAACAACTCCAGCTGTTCCTGTAGAAATAGATGGAAGACTTTCTCGTTTTAAGCTTGAAAAAACACATTTTGAGAATAGTGTGCAGTTACTTTTGAAAATATTTTCACCTGAGAATGATGAAGGGATTTCATTTGAAATAGGCAGAGAGGAAATTGGTTTCAGTGGAATGAAGGTAGGTGAGGATGGAGCAAAGAGCCTTTTGAAAAATCTTGGCAAAATGGGGGACGAGCTGTCTGAGCTTTCTGAAAAGCTGAGTTTCATGTCTACAAAGAAAGCGTCTTGATTCTGGTGATTTTTCAGGTTGACATCAGGTTTAGATGTATCTATAATAGGTGGACAGTATGTAGAGACGTATTACATATCCATCGGATAGCGATCCCGCATCTGGCGGGATTTTTTGTACTTTAGCATAGCTCAGCACAAGTCTCTACAACTAAAAAGTTTACTCTGAGTGAGCGAAGCGAACCGAAGAGCTCTTTAATAATTGAATATACTTTATCTTCTAAATTTGTAAGGGATTTAGGAGACTCAAGCTCGTATTTACGCAATACGGGGTTTGAAAATCAAGATGTGGTAGGAATTTTTGTCGGATTATTCCTATGCTCTGAGTTTACTCAGGGTAAATAAAGAAATCTGACACAGGATTTTGATGGAGTTTACTTCATCATATTTTTATGAGAGTTTGATCCTGGCTCAGGATGAACGCTGGCGGCGTGCTTTAGGCATGCAAGTCAAGGGGGCCCAGCAATGGGCAACCGGCAGACGGGTGAGTAACGCGTAGGAATCTACCCCTAGGTGGAGCATAGCCCCGAGAAATCGGGGGTAATTCTCCATATCCCGCAAGGGAAAAGGACTTCACGGTCCGCCAAGGGAGGAGCCTGCGTCCTATCAGCTTGTTGGTAAGGTAATTGCTTACCAAGGCGATGACGGGTAGCTGGACTGAGAGGTCGATCAGCCACAACTGCACTGAGACACGGGCAGTACACCTACGGGTGGCAGCAACCGGGAATATTGCGCAATGGACGAAAGTCTGACGCAGCGACGCCGCGTG
>JAJDCH010000017.1 GCA_029260905.1 Candidatus Levyibacteriota bacterium
CTCGCCGAGGGTCGAGAAGATGCTAAAAAAAGTTTCCCATTTCTGTGCGAGTGATTCGGATTGCGAAAGACCCGAACGGATCTGATGATAGCTCCAGTTCCCAAAAATAAAATTGGAAGGATCCTGAATCAGCAGATAGAACGGCACCAATGACGCCATCGCGCCGCCGCAGGCGAATGCGAAAATACGCCGGAGTCTCCCCTGTAGAATCCACCCGTCTCTCATAAGCATGATAAGAAACAGCGGCGCGACAGCCGCGATGGTCAACCGGGCAGCGATTGCGAGTCCAAAGGTTAGTCCACAGAAAAACAGCATAACAGTTCCGCGACGATTCACATTCCTCGCCAGGTGGAGCCCCAGAAAAGAAATGAAAAGAAGAAGAGATGACAGCGCGTAGGTTTTGGCGGTCACGAACCAGGCAAGGCCAAGGCCGGACAGAGTAAAGAGAAACAATCCAAACCATGCCCAGATTCGATTGTTATGCTTTCGCGCAAGATAGATGAAGATCAGGAGACCCAGACCCAGAGTCAGCGCCGCGGTCAGGTATCGCGCGGGATACCACCCGGGGCCGGTCAACTTGAAGACGCTCCCGTAAACGTAGGGAAGCAGAGGCATTTGTGTATATAAAAAATCCCGGTACGGAACGCTCCCCTCGCTGACAATACGAGCGGCGTAGAGATAATATCCCTCGTCGCCATCGATGAAACGATCATGCGCGACGGGTAACAAAATCATCGCGAGAAAAAGAGTCGCTGCTATGATGTGATATCTTAATTTCATGCCTGGCTCATAATAATCAACGGGCGGGGATACTTGCGAGAAAGATGGTTCAATTGATTTCCATTCAAGGCCTGGCGCGACTGATCCTGTTCATCCTCGCCCTCACGCATGGCCTGCAGTCAGCACAGGCTTCAGATCGACCCAATATCATATTTTTTCTCAGCGACGATCAACGCTGGGATGCTTTAGGGTGTATGGGCAACCCAATCATTCAGACTCCCAATCTTGACCGCCTGGCCGCCGACGGGGTCCGCTTCGTTAATAATTTCTGCACAACATCAATATGCGCGGTAAGCCGCGCGAGCTTCCTCACGGGACAATACGCTCGACGACACGGGATTCAGAATTTTGCAGCCCAACTTTCCGATGAAGCCTTCTCTCAAACCTACAGCGGACTCCTTCGTTCCGCCGGCTACCGGACGGGGTTTATTGGAAAGTATGGAATCGGAAGTGAGCTTCCGTCGGATAAGTTCGATTATTTTGATGGATTTGCGGGACAGGGAAAGTACTACCACGAAGTTGAGGGCGAGGCGAAGCACCTTACGAGCATGATGGGAGATTCCGCGGAGGAGTTTCTTTCGGACACATCCGACAAACGGCCGTTTTGCCTTTCGATTAGTTTCAAGGCGCCGCACGTCTTTGATCCGGACAAAGAGAATCCATTTCACTACGACCCGGCGCTTGAAGAGATGTATCAGGACGTGACTATCCCTCCGGCTCCGAAAAGCGAGCAAGAAGATTTCGAATGGCTTCCTAAATTTTCTCAAATTTCCGAGGGAAGAACGCGCTGGGAGCAGCGATTTATTACGCCCGAGAAATACCAAAAAAACGTAAAGGGATATTATCGCCTGATTAGCGGAATCGACCTTGCCGTCGGACGCATTGTGACGGCCCTTATGGAACGGGGACTTCACGAGAACACGATCATCATTTACACGTCGGACAACGGATTTTTCCTCGGCGAGCGCGGTCTTGCGGGGAAATGGCTTATGTACGAGGAGTCCATACGCACGCCGCTCCTTATTTACGATCCGCGCCTCCCACAATCTCTGCGCGGAAAGGTTCGTGAGGAAATGACTCTCAGCATCGACATTGCGCCGACGATCGCCGATGTTGCGGAAATATCGCCACCGGCTTCAATGCAGGGGCGTTCACTGGTCCCTCTGACCGGCAGCGGAAACATAGCATGGCGAGAATCGTGGTTTTACGAGCATCTTTACGGACACGGCGGAAGAATCCCCGCCACCGAGGGCATCCGAACTCAACGATGGAAATATACTCAATATATTGAATCCGAACCCATGCACGAAGAATTATTCGATTTGGAATCGGATCCACAGGAGCAGGTGAACCTTGTGGGATCCGAAGACGTCGGACAGCAAAGAACTCTCAATGCTTTGCGCGCGCAATTGGAAGATTACAGGGAACGATACAAGTAAATTCGAAAGAAAGCGGGGCCGATTCGCGCGAAGGCATCAGGCGCGACAAACCTTGTTACGACCGGAGTCCTTGGCCTGATAGAGAGCCTCATCGGCGTCATGTAAGAGGCCGTTGACATCCTGGGCGGAGCCCTTACTGACAGCGACGCCGATGCTGGCGGTCACTTTGAAAGGATCGCCGTTATTGGACTGGAACTCCATGGCTTCAATCTTCTCTCGTAGTCCTTCCGCTTTTTCGACTCCTTGATCCAGCGTGTGATCCACAAGCGCGATGCAGAATTCCTCGCCGCCGTATC
>JAJDCH010000003.1 GCA_029260905.1 Candidatus Levyibacteriota bacterium
GTCCAAAACGGGACAGGATCAGCAGATGTATATGGCTTAAAGAATGCATATAAAATATGAAGATTTCCTGAGAAAGTTACAAGAAGTGATGAAAGTGTGCCAGCAATTAGAAATTTTAGTATTAATAGTTTTTTTCTTAAGGATTCTTGATTAAAAAGATTAGCGCCAATTGAAAAAGATTGAGTTAGGGAAAATGCAAAAATAGTTGAGAGCATAAGATTGAATGTAATTTTTGATGGGACAAAAGACATTTTCGTAAGAACCGCGGTAATTAAATGACCGAAATAATAATAATTAATGTTATGTGGGGCGAACCACATGTCTTTTGGAGGGAAATATTCTGTTCTTAATATGGAATTTAGAAAACCGAAATCCATATATTTTTCAAGTCCATGAATATCTGGATTGAAAGTATGTATATACGCCCAAGAAAAGATTGCAGCAAGAAAGAATAATTCCTCAGCGAGAAATATTTTCCAGTTATTTTTTACTATTTTTAATAGTTCGACTCTTTTTTTAAAAAGTAAAAAAGAAGAACAAACAAGTATTATAAATATAAAATAAGCTGATGCAACGTTAAATGGTAATATATGAAATATTCCCAAAATAAAAATAAGATATCCTGTTATTCCAAGTCCAAGTGGCTTTGAAAATACATAACCTTTATCAAAGAAATTTTCAAAAAAAGCAAAGGTTAATGGGAGAAAGCCAGTTCCGATTACAAATAAAACTAACCACCATTGGAGAACAGATAAAATATCGGTAAAGTTCATAGTTAAATTACTCAGAGAATATTTGTGAAAGATCTGAGATAGTAATTATGTTTTTTGTTTTACTTTTATTCTCTTTGGAGTTTGTTAGCCAGAAAAATTTAGTTTTTTTATTTTCATTAGCGACATGCTTGAGAAGAGACAGATCGTCATCGATGTACATATCAAGTTTTAATTTTTTAATAACTGCATTTTTAAATAAATGAGGTTGGTCATTTTTAAAATTAAAAAACATTTCATCAAATATTTCATCAAGACCATGTTTTTTTGTAATCTTTTGTGTTTGTTTTTCCAAGAATCCAAAACGACTTGATATTAGATAAAGTTTATTTTTTTTCTTTGAGATACTTTTTAAAAAATTTACGTTTTTTTTGATTGGTGGTCGTAGCCAGGTAAAATGACTCATTTTTCTTATGAATTGTTCGGGCTTGTTAGGAATCCTATAAATTAAGATACCGTTGTCCTTTTTTTTGTAGAGCTTGTCGATGATGATATCCGGCATAAATGGCGGATAATTAATAAAAATTTTGTCTAAATCAAATCCAATGTTCATAATTTGGAAACTAAATTAAGGATTTTGAAATTCCATCCAACGCGATGGGTATTTCCTTTTCTACCGATTATATCTTTTCTGTTCTTTTTATACCACAGATAGCTTTCAAGGAACAAATCCTGGTTGGATTTTTTGGGGTGCCAATTAAGAATTTTTTCTGCTTTTCTGATAGAGACATACGAATCAATAGGCATTGTTTTGTAGTGCCATGCAGCAATCGGGGATAGTCTTAATATTTCAAGGATTTGAAGAGCAAGTTGTGATGGGAGAGTGGGGAGAGATCTAATTTTTGATTTAGATTTTGCATGTTTTATAACAAAGCCAAGATCAGATCTCCATGTATCAAATTTTTTGGCACCAATATTAAAAATCTCACCACTTGTTTTGACATTTAGTGCTTTTTCAACAGCCATAACAAGATCTGAAACTGAAAGAAGTTGATATTTATTGTTTCCGTTTCCAAGAATAAATAGGCTATGATTTGAGAAAATTGCTTCAAACCAAAGCTCAAAAACACCAAGTCTTTCTATGCCAAGAAACGTTTTGGGACGAAGTATGTTTATTTCAAGCCCCTTTCTTTGATATTCAAGACAAAGTTTTTCTCCTTCCACCTTTGATATCCCATACCAACCAATTGGGTTGATCGGAGATGTTTCTTTTTCAGGTAAATGTTTGGGAACTCCATAAACTGCTGTGCTTGATATAAATACAAGTCTTTTAACTTTTTGTTTGAGAGATTCATTTAGCACTGTTTTTGTACCATCTATGTTTACGCTGTAGATTGCTTTTTTTGAAACCTGAATGGGTAGAGCTGCAGCGGCATGAACTACAAAATCTTGGTTTTTGAGAAATTTTGAAAGAAGTTTGGCATTTCGAACATCTCCTTTTACAAATTTTACTTTCCCTATTAGATCTTTCGCATCAAGTCTGCTTAAATCAAAAAGAGTAACTGCATAGTTCTTTTTAAGAAAGTGTCTTGCAAGGTGAACACCAAGAAATCCTGTTCCGCCTGTTATTAAAATCTTTTTTTGCACTAGGGTTATATTGTACTATATGTTGGTTGTTTTTTTAAAGATCATAATTTTGGGATGATCAAAAACAGTAAAGTTTTCATCTGCTGACTGATCATTGATTTTAATGTTTAGAACAGGAACTGTTGGAAAGCTTACAAATTCTGCCACTTTTTCAAAGCCAAGGTTTTCTGAAAAAAGATCTTTATAATATTTTGCAGTTCTTGGATAGCATTTAAAGCTTGGAAGCTTGTCACATGCTGTTAGTTTTTGAAGAGGAACATAAAGTCTATTGGATGCAATTATTATGTAGTCAGTTTGTTCAAGGGTTTTATTAATTTCAATCCATTTCTCATCATTATCGTAATCATAAAGAGGAAGAGTAAAATTTTTATAACGTTGGCCATCAACAATAGGTAGTGTGTCGTCCCAATGTTCAGTTGCTATAGCTTTTCCTGCAGGAATGTTCTGAAGAACCCAATTGGTAGCTGTAATACGAGTATTTGCTTTGTTGTATATTTGAATAAAGGATAAAGGCCAGATTAGAGAAGTAACAAGTAACAAGTAATAAGTAATAAGTTTAATGTTTGGTTTAATATTTTTGGTTAATTTATAGACGGCAAATCCAGCGAAGAGGCAAAACAGAGGGTAGAGTGGGATCATGTAACGCATGAACCCAACAGCAAATGATCCGATAACCAAAAAGTAAGGAATAAAAAAAGAGAATAGAATAATAATTTCATTGCTCCATTGCTCCAGTGTTTCATTATTGGTTTTTGTAAAAAAAGATTTGACAATAAAAATTATTCCCGCAAAAGATAGAGTTGCGATAATGGGTCCAAGACCCCAAAGAAAAATATTTTTTAGTTCGTAAATATATGGAGTTTTTCCAACAAATTGAAGAGTGTATGGGAATATAAAGGGGTCTTTTGTCATTATAGACTGAAGAGTAGTCTGTTCCCAGAAGGTTTTAAAATCGATTAGAGCATAGGGCTCAAAAAGCACAAAAACAACAACTGCTAGTGGTAGGGATATCAAAGTATATTTAATAATTTTTTTAATTTTATTTTTTTTGTTATTTTTTAAAACAGAAAAAAGAATAGAGATCATTACAGGAACTATCAAAATAAACGCACTTATTTTGGTTGCAAGTGCGGTGCCGAAAACAAGTCCAACAATAAGCGAGCTCTTGATATTTGGTTTTTCGTAAAAAACAATAAGCACATAAAGTGTCACAGTTATGAAAAAGGTAAGAAATGTGTCAACAGCGAAAAAATGGGAGAGTTGGATAGGAAGAACAGCTACTGCATAAAAAAATGATCCAATCAGACCAGTTTGCTTGTTAAATATTTTTTTACCTATTTTAAAAAGAAAGACGATTGTCAGAAGATCTATGAATCCTGAGAGAAAACGACCAACTATATTTATCTGATCATATGTTCCAAAAAGTGGATTCAGAACACTCATAATATTACCTGTAAAACGAAGTAGATAAAAAGGCATGCTTCCATAAGCAAAAAACTTTGGATTCCAGGGGCTCTCAGGAGAAAAAAATTCAGTAATGTTATCTGGAAAATTTAATTTATCTACAGCAATTACAATTGCCCTTTCATCTGGATGCATATGAAAGCCACTGTCCCAGTTGATTCCATAGAATCTAAGAGCCCCCGCTAAAAAAAGGATACAAAATAATATTATTTTTGTTTTTAAAGTATCTTTCATGCAATTTTCATTTTTTCTTAAATATAAACACTGTTGGTCTATCAAAAACACTAGCTGTTTCTTCAAAAGAAAAAATTGGATTTCCAAGATAGGTTATCTTACAAAATATATCACATGGCGATTGATAAATTTTCTCAAATCTCAGATTTTCGTTTAAAAGGTTTTTGTAGAAGTCATGTCCCTCTGAAAACTTATCTGGATTAAGGATTCGTGAACGGATTAATCTCTGACTTGGAAGAATTATATAATTTGACGAAAAAGCTAAGTTGTAAAGTCTTTCTTTATTTGCATCCAATGAATTATTATCCAATTCGTAAAAATTAAAATAAGTTGTGTTTGAAAGATTATAAAAAGGCATTATTCCAAGATCATATGGCTCAGTTAAGGTTTTTGCATCAGAAGAAAGGTTTGTGCTTGCAAACTTTGCAGCTACTATTCTGGTATCTTGTTTTACAAAAGCCGTAATAAAATAGGAAACTGCAAACATAACAGAGGATGTTAGTAAGAGACTAAATACTAAATACTTGATACTTAATACCTCTTTATATTTTTTGAGCAAGTCTGAGATTGCAATTGCGATTATTAAGTAGATAAAGGGCAGGGTTGGTATCATGTATCGTGTCCATTTGGCAAAAAGAAATGATTGAGGAATGAAGAGTAGTAGAAAACTGATAACTAATAATAAATAACTGATATTTTTTTTATTTATACCTGTTAGTAAAACATAAAAAAACGATGGGATAAATAAAATAGTGAGAACAGGGTTTATAAGAAAAGGAAATATTTTTGTAAACTGAAAAATTACAGGAATGGTATTGGTAAAAGTCTGAGTATAAAAAACAGGAAGTTCTCCTGTTACAAGACCCCTTTCATAAATAAGTGAGTTTAGAAAATTATGACTTAGGTAATTCGGAGACAAAATTATTGTCAATGATACCAAAAGAAAAAAACCAGCGACAAGATGTGGCAATTTTTTTAAAAATAACTTTTTGCTTCTTATTGATTTTAAAATTAGAAAAAAAGGTATTGCATTTAAAATTAAAAGATTTATTTTAGCTGAAGCGTTAAGTGCTATGAAAAGAATTGAAAAATAAAAGTTTGATAAATGTTTTGTTTTGGTGAATTTCAAAATGAAGTAAAAAGATATGATTGAAAAGAATGCGACAGATCCGTCATATGTTCCGAAATGCGCCTGCTGGATAAATCCTGTTGAAAAAGTTGCAAGAAAAAGCGCAAGCAAGCCTGTTTTTTTTGAGAAGAATTTACCACTTAGATATATGATATAAAGTGTAGCAACCGAAAAAGAAGCTGAAAAAAACCTTATGATGAATCCTGTTTGTGTAAAAGGGTCAACTATGTTCTGAATTTTTAGGAAGGGTAAAAATATTGGTTTTAAAATTAGCGTTAATAATACAGGAAAATTTCCGTATGCAAATGTGCCCTGAAATAGTGATGCGGGATCAGATAAAGAAGCGCCAAGAATTAGAACTATGATATTTCTTTCATCTGGGTGAAAGAAAAAGGGTGCACCCCAATTGAGATTGTAAAACCTCAAGAAGGAACCAAAAATTGTTAGCAGTAATAGGATTCTATTATTTTTAATAAAATTCATAAATCAGATCAATTCTAAATTTTAAACTTATTTTTTATTACTTAATTATGAATTCTGAATTAGCTTTGAGATTTTTTCTCCTAATTCAACAGCATAGTTGGTTCCTCGGTCCCAGGGATAGACCTGCTGCATATTAGCAAGAAAAACATTTTTTATCGGTGTATTAAATGATGGAACCATTTTTGAATAATTAACAGGGATAATCGGCTGAGCAAATGGCACGCTGAATTTTTTGGTTGCAATTATACTATTCATGTAGTCTAGATTTAACTTTTTAAGAAAAGGATCAAAAGTCTTTAATAGTTGATCTTCATTCATTAAAAAATATTTATGTTCTTTTGGTAGGTAATGACCCAGATAGACAAGATGCTCGTTGTTGTAGTGCTTGTTGTCTATAAAATTGGTGTGTTCTACAATTGCTAGAACTGGCGCTTTTGGGTCACAGATACTAAGCCAATATGTATTATCTTTGAAAAATTGTTTTTTGAGCCTAAGGACAAGTATAATTGCCCCGAGTCCCTTAAGTTGCATAAGTGAGCTTTTATATTTTTCTGGAAGTTGAGGGGCAAGCTTCAAAAACGTGAATGATGGCAGGGTAACAATGACCTTGTCATAGTTTTTTATTTCTAATTTTAAATTTCCAATAGTTTTATATTTAATTTGAGGTTTAGTTGTTGAAGAAATGCTAAGCACATCAGTATTGAAATAAAACTTTCCGCCTTGTCTTTTTATTTCATTTGCTATAGTTTGTGCAAATTTGAGAAATCCTCCTTCAGGATAAGCAAGGCTTGTTGTTCTTTTGGCGATTCGCGCCCAAAACCATGCGAGAGATACGTTTTTTGCATACTTTCCAAATTTGCCTATCAGAAGAGGTTCCCAAAGTATTTTGTATGCTTTTTTGCCAATTGTTTTTGATAAGAAATCTGTAGCAGTAAATTTTTCAAGCGGTTTCCAGAAGGGATTGAATTTAAGAAATGCCAAGACAAGACCCATTTGTAGACGCTGGAGAAAAGATATTTTTTTAAATTTAAGAAGAGTTGCTGGGGAATCAAGTTCATAGATTTTGCCATCAATATATGAATTTGTTTTGGGTCTTTTGATAAGCACGGGATAGTCTAGCTCTTTAGCAAGGCCTAGGATTGCCTTGTCGTTGGTAAACCAGTGGTGGTAAAATGATTCGAAAGTCCACTTCCATCCCTTTTCCTGATAGCCGACTGCTAATCCTCCAGGATTTGCATCTTTTTCAAAAATAGTAACATTGTGTCCCTTTTGGGTAAGTCTTAACGCAGCGGTAAGTCCTGTAAATCCTGCGCCAACAATTGCAATTTCCATATTTATAATCTATATCAAAGGAGGAAGAAAAGTATACCACCAATAATAACAGTAAGTATAATTCCAAATGCGCCAGCCAATGCTGTAGGGTTTCCGCTTGCCGGAATTGTGGGTTGAGCAATTATACCAGATGGTACTGGGCTTATTTGATGAGGTTCGGTCGGACTTGGTACTTCAGTGATAATTTGGGTAGGGTTTGGGCTTGGTGAACCTGTTGGACTTAGATCAGGCGTCGGACTTGGTACTTCAGTTGGTGTTTGTATGGGTGATGGCGTTAGAGCTGTTTCTGTAAATTGACTTCCTGATGCAGATACAATAAATGAACGAGATATTGTTTGTGTTTCTCCGTTTGCATTTGGAGCTGTAACCGTAATGTCATGTTCGCCTGGTTCAAGTGGTTTGTCAGGTCTATAAACCCAAGATCCGTTTTCATCTGCTGTTACAGTTGTATTTATGGGATCTGATTCAATTGTTATTTCAACTGTTGAGTTTGGTGCAGCTGTTCCTCTAAATTGTGGTTGTTGGTCGTTAAATTTCTCGTCTGATTCTGGAGTAAGAATTGCTACCTCTGTTGCGGGTTCAATATCAACTTGTGGAAAATTAGCCGACTGACTAGCTGTTTCCTCATTGGTTAATGGCTGGTCGCTTTTGACGAAATTATAATTTTTGGAAAGAATTACAGGAGGGATTGGATTTGCTTTTCCTGCAAGAAATGAAACAAAAGATTTTTTGGTGGAATCGATTATTTCCATATTTACAACAGTATCATCAGTTAGCGGTACGTCTTGAGCAAGATTAGCTGTAAGAAGTGGTGATAAATCAAGCGAATAATTTCCTCCAGTTGTCACAAGAGTTGAAAGGATTTGAGATGATTGGGTTTTGACATAAACAATACCCTCAATTGGTGTTGTCCCATCTTCAAATGCAATCTTTCCCTCAACAGACCTTGGTGTTAAGGGCTTTGTTGAGTTTTCAGGAGCAGTTGTTACCTCGTATGGTACAGAGTTATTATCATACTCCGAGTCGCCTGAAAGAATTTTAAAGTAAAAATTTGCCTGTGGTGTTAAACCAGGGACAGTAATGTAGTGGACGCGGTAATCGCTTGGTTTGTTTGAGTTTTTATCTCTGTTATCAAGTATTACAGTTCCAAGCTCAGGTGATGTTCCATAGTTAAGGGCTGCAGGAATTTGATCATCAGTAATATATGAGACAGTGAATGAATCTTCTTTAATGTTGGTTATTCTTACATCTTTTGGTACGCTACTGACTGCAGCTCGAGTTCCAAATAGAATTGCATTTCCTGAAAGCCATCCAATTGTCACAAGAGAAATCAAAAGGACTATAAATCCAAAAGGCTTGGGAAGTTTCTTGTTTAAAAATTTATTTTTAAAGTTATTCATTATTCTCCTTCTAGGCTCTCAACCCTTATTAACTCTCCGCTTTGATTCCCTGTAATAGGTGTTTGTAAAGAAGCAGAAGGGGATGAAGATTCTGATTGCTGCAAAGTAAATATAGGTTCGATTTGCTGGCGTGATTTAATTTTTTGAATTTCATTAATGTCAAAACTTGGGTCAATTGGTTCAATCTGGATTTGTAGATCGGGTTCAATTGTTGACGTTGCAATTGTGTGGAAGATATTAAAAGAAACCCAGGCAATCGTAAGAACAGCTGATGAGATTGCTAGATATAAAATATCTTTTTGAATTCTGTTTTTCTTTTTCATTTCTTAAAAAAACTCCTTGCTCTTAGACTCATGCTCAAATCATCAGATTCCTGGCTTTTGGTAATTGAAATTGACTCGATAACAACCAAACGATTGAAATCAGCCAATGAGTTTGTGAATCCAACAAGATTGTCATATGTTCCATCAGCAACAATAAAAACAGTAAACGATGCATCATCGTTTGCTGGTTCTGATCTTGCTAACTCCACTTCTGATACTTGGATAGAGCTTTGTTCCAAGCCGTGTTTTTCAATAAGAGCCTGAATCTGACCTGTTAAAGTTGGTACCTCAGGATTGTTGGGAATTGCAGACATAACATAAGGTAAATCATTTTCTATTTCAAGATATTGTCTTGAAAGTGATCCCAGATTTTCTGTTTTTTCATCTAGTTTAGTTTTTACAAAAACTGCGTCATCATGTTGTCTTCTGAGATCAAATATGGTTGTGAGTGTTGGGTTTATCGCAAATATTCCAAAGAATGATATCGCAAAAAAAGTAAAAATAAGAGCAATAAAAATTCTAGATCTGTCTGACTCTATCTTTGGAAGAATTTTGAGATACGCTTTATAGCGTTTGGCGCTTATATTTTCAAAATAGTTTTTGGGTAGTTTCATAATTATTTTTTTATCTGTCCTATGATACTCATATTTATTAATCCTTTTGATGTTTTGTTTTCAACACTACTTATTGATATAGCTGTTATATTATCAATTCTTTTTAAATCTTCAACGAAAGTATTTAGCGCATTTGATGATTGTCCCTGAACCTCAAGTGTAAATGTAGATCCCGATGCAGCAATATTAACAAATGTAACACGGTTTTTACCAAGGTCGATAATTTTGATTATGATATCTGATATTTTTGATTTATTTTCATCTTCCCCGCTTGCAATAGACAGTCTTTCCTGAAGGTTTCTGTATTTTTTTTCGTTGTCTTCAAAGCTTTTTAGGAAGAAGCTCTGATTTTTAATCTCATCATGTAGATCAACAATTTTCATATCAATTGTAAATCTGTATATGAAAACGGAAAGAGCAAGTGTTTGAGTGATAATAATAAGAAGCCGACCGACCGTAAGTGCCCAATTTAGAAATTGGTTGAGAAGCCCACCATCCTTTTTGGGAATAAGATTGATAGAATTCATGCTCTTCTCCATAGAATTAAAGACGCTTAATAAGCGACTAATTTTAGTCTATGCAAAGGAGAGCAAAAAGTCAAAGAAATTCGTTCTGGAAAATTGGAGAGATTTGTGCTATACTTTCTTTGATCTCAAAGCTGATACAATCAGTTTTGAGCTTTTATTTTATGGCTGATCAAGTTTCAAGAAACCTACCACTAGACAGAATCCGCAATATCGGAATAATCGCGCATATTGATGCGGGTAAAACAACCACCACAGAGCGTATTCTTTTTTATACAGGAAAGACATATAAGATTGGTGATATTGATGAGGGAAATACACAGATGGACTGGATGGAGCAGGAGAAAGAGCGTGGTATTACTATTGTTTCTGCTGCTACAACAGCGTTTTGGACTCATTCACAAAACCCAAATGATCCTTACAGAATAAACATTATTGATACACCAGGTCACGTTGACTTTACAGCAGAGGTTGAGCGTTCACTCAGGGTTTTGGATGGAGGAATTACTGTTCTTGATGCAGAAGAGGGGGTTCAATCACAATCTGAGACTGTTTGGAGACAAGCAGACAAATATAAGGTGCCAAGACTGTGTTTTGTTAATAAGATGGATAAACTTGGCGCAGATTTTCTATATACAGTTAGTACAATTGTTGATAGGCTTGGTGCAAATCCTGCGATTATGGTTCTTCCAATTGGTGCCGAAAATTCTTATGTAGGAAATGTTGATCTTCTGACAAGAAAGTCATATGTCTGGGGTGGGGACGGACTGGGCGCAAAATATGAGGTTAAAGATGAAGTTCCAGAAGACATGAAAGAAAAGGTTGAGGAGCATAGATCCAAATTGATTGAAAAAATTGCAGAAACAGATGACGTACTTCTTGAAAAATATCTTGGTGGTGAAGAGCCAACAGTTGATGAGCTTAAGAAAGCGCTTCGAGCAGCGGTTATCGCATATAAATTGGTTCCAATTTACGCAGGGACATCACTTCGAAACAAAGGTGTTCAGCCTCTTCTTGATGCTGTAGTTGATTATCTTCCATCTCCTGATGACCTGGAAGAGGTTAAAGGCAAAAATCCAAAAACAGATGTAGAAGAGAAGCGAAAACTGGTAACTGATGAAGCATTTTCTGGTCTTGCATTTAAGATTCAAAATGATCCGCACGTTGGAAAACTTGCTTATTTTAGGGTTTATTCAGGAATACTCCAGTCAGGTTCATATATTTACAATAGTTCAAAGGACAAAAAGGAACGTGTGGGACGTATTTTGCTTATGCATGCCAATACTCGCGAAGAGGTAAAAGAGGCATACGCCGGTGAAATTGTTGCAATAGTTGGTCTTAAAGAAACTGTAACAGGAGACACGCTTTGTGATGAAGCAAAGCCAATTATTCTTGAGAAGATTACATTTCCTGAACCAGTTATTTCTCTTGCTATTGAACCAAAAACAAAATCAGATCAGGAAAAGCTTGGTTTTTCACTTAAGCGCTTGATGGAAGAAGACCCGACATTTGTTGTTAAGACCAATCATGAAACAAATCAGACAATAATATCAGGTATTGGTGAATTGCAGCTTGAGATCATGGTTGATCGTATGAAAAGGGAATTTAATGTCGAGGCCAATGTGGGAGCACCGCAAGTTGCATACAAAGAATCAATCAGCAAGATGGCTGAGGCAGAAGGAAAATATATCAAACAGTCAGGTGGTCGTGGTCAGTATGGTCATTGTTATCTTAGGGTTGAGCCAAAACCAAGGGGTGAGGGTTATGAGTTTGTCGATGCGATAAAAGGTGGTTCGATTCCGGCTGAGTTTATCAAAGCTGTTGAGAAGGGGGTTAAGGAAACTCTTGATAATGGAGTGCTTCTAGGATATCCAATGGTTGATGTAAAAGTTACTTGTTATGACGGTTCATATCATGATGTTGACTCAAGCGAGGTTGCATTCAAAATCGCTGCATCTCAAGCTGTGCAGGCGGGCACCAAAAAAGCTGGCATATCAGTTCTGGAGCCAATTATGAAGGTAGAGGTCACGACTCCATCTGAGTATATGGGTGAAGTAATGGGCGATCTATCATCAAAAAGAGCGCAAATCATGGGATCTGAAGAGAGAAACAAAGCAACTATCATTCTTGCTCAAGTTCCTCTTTCTGAACTCTCAGGATATGCAACTCAAATCCGTTCACTGACACAGGGCAGAGCGCACTACTACATGGAACCAAGTCACTATGAAGAAGTGCCGAGAAACATCATTGAACAAATGGTCTCCAAATCTACATTCACAGGAAGAGTCGAGTAGGCTGGTTCTTATAATAGGTTATGAATGAAAGAATAGGCAAGCAGCAGATATTTGCAAAAGAAAAAGTTGCACAAATGCCCCCTATCTAAGAAATCTTCTTGAAGCACATTCCAAACTTATGGTGATTTGGCAGACGGGTTCTGATGCATTTGGGCGAAGAGTTGTTGGAGATGAGAGAAGAGTTTTAAGAAAAACCATGAGTTTTTTGGAAAAAAAATTGTTGACGAGTTTGGTGATGGAATGAATTTTGGCGCTTTAGAATATAAATGGAAACTTGATCATCCTGAGGTTCGTGAGTTGTTGGCAGGTGGCCCAACAGAGGCTGAAAGAATAAAAAGATTGTATTAGTAGTTATTTATTAATTCCCCAAAGTAATTAATTCAATTATAATTATACTAATGTCTGTTTTTGGATTAAAAGTTATTGCGATTGTTACTATGGTTATAGACCATGTAGGTCTTTATTTTTTTCCGCAAGTTTTGGTCTTTCGCATGATTGGCAGGCTTGCTTTTCCTCTTTTTGCATATCTTATTGCAAATGGTGCAGTTCATACGCATAACATCAAGAATTATTTTCTGAGGCTTTTTGTTTTTGCCTTTATCTCACAGGTTCCATATTATTTGGTTAATAAAATATCTGGGGCTGAGAACTGGGGATTAAACATATTTTTTACGTTGGCAGGAGGACTTTTGGTAATTATTTCTATAAACAAATTTAGAAATTTTTTTAATTGGCTGCCCATACTTGTTTTGACGATGTTTATTGCAAGAACTTTCTCTTTTGATTATGGAATGATGGGGATCTTATCAATTGTAGCTTTTTATATTTTTAGAGAAAAATTTCTTTTTCTTTTTATAACTCAGGCATTATTATTTCTATCGCCTTATATTTTTTTCTTTCTGGGATTTTTTGGAAAAGATTTATCAACTTTGGGACTTGTAAATATTGTCCAGCCCCTTGCTCTATTGTCGCTTTTATTTATTGATATATATAACCAGGAGAGAGGGATAGGCATAAAATATTTTTTTTATATTTTCTACCCAATTCAATATCTAATTTTTTACTTGCTGCTTCTTTTTAAGAGTGTATAATGATTCCATGAGGAAGTTGGTTTTTGTCTTTTTAGCTCTGGGAATTATTGTATTCGTGGGAAGATTTATATTTAGTACAGTAAAAGACAAGGTCAAGGAGGATCTGGCAAGACCCATTCCATTTCCCACAGCTACTCCTGAGGTGACACAAGCTGTTGTAGATGCAACCAATCTGAGGGAGGACAGATCTCTATTTGTGCCATATTGGACTCTTGAAGAAGGAGTTGGAAGCGGTTATTCCAAGCTTATTTATTTTGGAATAACCCCTGCAAGCGCAGGCATAGACAAAAATGATGAAGGTTATGCGGGAATTGATAATTTCATGGCAAATGCAGAAACAGATGGGGAGAGGCTTTTGACAGTAACTATGACAAATAGTTCTGAAAACTCAGAAATATTAAATAATTTGTCAAAACAAGAAGCCATAATTGATCAAAGTATCGCGATTGCCAGAGAGAAAGGGTTTTCAGGGATTGTTCTTAATCTTGAAATGTCAGCCATTCCTTTTGATTCTTTGGTTCAGCAAATTAGTGATTTTTCAGGAAAATTTTATCAATCAGCAAGACAGAATAGGCTTAAATATTATGTAGCAGTATATGGAGATAATTTTTATAGAGTGCGTCCATTTGATGTTAAATCTATTTCTGAAAAGTCAGATGGGGTTTTGGTTATGGCATATGATTTTCATAAGTCCAGGAGCAATCCTGGACCAAATTTTCCACTTAGAGGTAAGGATGTATATGGATATGATATAGAGAGCATGATTGATGATTATCTAAAGCTGGTTCCTGCAAAGAAATTAACTGTGATATTTGGTTATTTCGGGTATGACTGGGTGGTTGATAGGAATGATAAGGCGACAGGAAATGGAGAGGCATCATCTTATCAAGAGATAAAAGGTCAATTTATTGATGACTGTAAATTTAGGAATTGCCGTCTGGTAAGAGATAGTAATTCAATGGAAACAGAAATTCGTTATACCGATTCAGCAGGCAGAAATCATATTGTCTGGTTTGAGGATACTGAGTCGATTAATGAAAAAAAGAAGCTTCTGAAGAAAAAGGGGATATCATCATTTAGTTTTTTTGCCAACTCTTATTTTTAATTTATTTATAGAAGCTTTTGATTTGGAAAAGAATGTAAAGACTTATAATTCCTCCTAAAATTGCACCACCTATATTTCCTGTTAATAAACTTGCTGCAATGCTTATAAGTGATGACCAATAAACATATCTCCAACCAATTATTTTTCTTGCAAAAAGTCCTGGAAGAGCCATGAGTTCAAGCACTATTGCTGCTCCTGTTGCAATTGCTGATATCATAAGCGTTAGGGTAAAAGAAGCTGTATAACCAGGTCCTCCAAAGGTTGTGAAAGGTGCTGCGATTGTAGCTAGTCCAAAAATCCACAGCACAGCAGGAAGAGTCATAATCATAAAAACAATGATTAACCATGGACCAAATCTGACCAAAGCCTCTTTGATATTTGATGGTATTTGAAACGGAGCTTTTTTTACTAGATAAAGATCAAGTGTGTTTTCAAGGTTATTGATTGTGGCATTTTTTTGGGACATGTTTATTCGATTATTGCGCTTACCTCAATTGCGGTAAGGCCCGATCTTTGAATTTTTGCTGGGAATGTTGGTTCATCAATTGAAAAATCAGGCTTACTTGTTAATTGCTTGAAGTAGAATACGACATTTAGATAATTTTTAGGTTGTGGGTCAAATGAGAGAGGTAAAATGGTTGATGAGTCTTTGTGATTGAAGAATGAAACAAAGATATAGGGGCTGTTAATTTCTTTATTAGCAAAATTAATCAGATCCTTTGTCTCTTTATTATTTAGTCCAAGTTTTGTTGCATAAGATTTTAGAATACCTGCTATGTTTTTTACATCAACAATTGTTCCATATGATGGGGCAGGGACTCTCTTTACTGCTGATGCATAGTCGTAAGAAATGCTTTCATAGGTTTTACCACCGATTTTCATTTTTCCATCACCAATTAGAGTTATATCGTAGCCATTGTTGTATGAAGGGATGGAATTGTAGACAGATGTGCCAACTGTTACATTTACATTTTGCCCCTCATCACCATATAAATAAAGAGGTGAGTCATAGCAAAGACCTTGTGGTTTGAGATCATCTTTGTTCAGATTTTTTTGTGCTTTTGCACAATCGTCAAAAGCATCTGTTCCATCCGTGAAACCCATTGCAAGGCATTGCTCCGCTGCTAAATCCCTACATCTAGGTGTTGACTGTTGTTCCTCTCTGACAGGTGCAAGATCGGCTTTAAGAAGGAATGTGTAGAGTTGTGTATTTTTTCTTGTATCTCCACCATCTGTATTTTTGTCAGAAAATAGATCAATAATTGTTGGAGTGGCATTGTCAGATGCGGTTTGTGCTCCCAGTACGTTTGAGAAGTAGTTAACAGGTAAAAGATCTATCTGCTGCATGAGAGTATCTGGCAAATTTAATATGGTAAGTTGGCTAGAGCTAGTGTCGAATACAGAGTATTGTTTGACTTGAGAAGCATAGAGTTCTCCCAGGTTTCCAAAAGCAGATTCAGAATACTCAGAATCAACCAATAGAATTTTTTCTTCTGATAATATATCCATGAAGGCGAGATCTACATCCCCTAAATTTATCTGAGAGGATGTTTGAGAAGATGGATTGTATCTAAAAGTTCCATTTAGATCAGTGTTTCTGCTAAGCAATACATAGATCGCATCTCCATTGTTTTGATCCCACCCATTTATAGAATATTTATTTTGGTTTGAAAGACTTGCAACCTTTTCTCTTATCAATGTGTTGGTATCTAGAAGCTCGACTGTATTTGATCTAAGCGCTGAAAGTCTAAATCCTGATTGTTCTGATTTTCCGTCTCCAAAAGAGCCGTCATATCCAGCAAACAATAGTCTTTTTCCATCTGGTGAGATTCTAATCGGTCTTGAGTATGTCCCATCCTGCATTGATTCAATTTCCTGAATTGTTGAACCATCAAACGTAGATAGACTCATTCCTCTTGAATTACCTGTCGTAACATTCCCTACAAATTTATCTGCAAATACTTTTCCTTCATTTGTAATAATAAGGGGATAGTGGACTGGACCATTTGCGACTTCGTCAAAAAGCAGATTTTTGACTGTTGGATTATCAAGATCAATTGCATAAACTCTCGATCTTGCACCTTCAAATTTAGTTGAGTTTGGCGCAAAGGCAACTTCCCATGTGGCAACATATTTTTTATTTGGAGAAACAGTGTAGTCATCTATTCCGAAGCCTGTTTCAGCAAGAATTGACGTGACTACCTTTTTGTCTGCAAGAGAATAAATACTTAATTTAGTGCCGTGATCTTGGATGCCTTCTATTTCATCTATATATAATAGTTCTTCAGGAGAAAGAATTGATACTTTTTTAATATCAAGTGGAAGTTCGGCAATTATTCTGGTACTACCAGATGCTAGATCAAGAGACTTTATTGCTGATTGAGATTGTTCCCATGTACCATAGACCAAGGTTTTTTGAGCAATAGGGGAAGAAAGAATAGAGACAGACTCTTCATTGGTGTTTTGTTGGTTTCCTATTCCATTGTTGTTCCTGCTATCGTTATTTCTTAGTGCAAAAAAGGCTGCTGATCCAAGAACTAGAACAGCTATTATAAATACGATGAGCCCTTTTGGGCTTGCAGGTTTGGATGAGGATGTGGATTCTGGACTTTGATTATCTATGGGCATGTCGGGCATATATAAACTTTAGAAGATATCTATTTGCTTGTCAAGTGTTTTTGTTTGATTTGTTTGGTTTGATATAATTTTACCCACTTGACGGAAGAAAAAAAATATTGTATTATTACATTCACGCTCATTTCTTTTGAGGAATGAGATTTCTTTTTTGTAAAAGAGGTAACAGCTATGGCAGATAAATTTAATAGAAACAAACCACACGTAAATATCGGTACAATCGGTCATGTCGATCATGGTAAAACTACGACAACAGCCGCTATTACAACAGTACTCGCCAAAAAAGGAATGGCGCAGGCAAAAAAGTACGAAGATATCGATAATGCGCCAGAAGAAAAAGCACGCGGAGTCACGATTAACATTTCACATCAAGAATACGAAACAGAAACAAGACACTATGCACATATTGATGCTCCAGGTCATGCAGACTACATAAAGAACATGATTACAGGTGCGGCTCAGATGGATGGAGCAATCTTGGTTGTTTCAGCGCCAGATGGTCCTATGCCTCAGACAAGAGAGCACATTCTTCTCGCTAAGCAGGTTGGAGTTCCATCAATAGTTGTTTTTCTAAATAAATGCGATATGGTTCAGGATGAAGAACTTCTTGATCTTGTTGAAATGGAGATCCGTGAACTTCTTACAAAATATGAATTTCCAGGCGACACAACACCTATTATAAGAGGGTCAGCGCTCAAGGCAATTGAGGGTGATGCAGAAGCAGAAGCAGCAATATTGAAGCTGATGCAGACAGTTGACGAATATGTTCCCACACCAAAGAGGGATCTTGATAAGCCATTCCTTATGCCCGTTGAAGATGTTTTTTCAATCAAAGGTCGTGGAACAGTTGTAACAGGAAGAATTGAAAGAGGAATTGTAAAAGTAAATGAGGCTGTTTCTGTTATAGGTCTTGATAATAACAAAGAGTCAGTAGTAACTGGAGTTGAGATGTTTAAAAAGCAGCTTGATGAAGGTCAAGCAGGTGACAACGTTGGACTTTTACTTAGAGGACTTGAAAAAACAGATGTTGAGCGTGGTCAGGTTGTCGCCAAGCCAGGAAGTGTTACACCTCATACAGAATTTGAAGCAGAAGCATATATTCTTACAAAAGAAGAGGGTGGACGTCACACACCTTTCTTTACAGGTTATAGACCACAGTTTTATATCAGAACAACCGATGTTACAGGCACAGCAACTCTCCCAAAGGGAGTTGAAATGGTTATGCCTGGAGATAGTTCAAAAATGACAGTTAAACTTATCGTTCCAGTTGCGCTTGAAGAAGGACTTAGATTTGCTATCCGAGAAGGGGGTAAAACAGTCGGAGCGGGTGTAATTTCAAAGATAATTAAATAATCCGAAAAGTAAAGATCTTTAACAATCTGTTGATCCCGATTACAATCGGGATTTGTACAATAATATGCCAAAAGGAAGAATAAGAGTCAGACTAAAAAGCTATGACCCACGGGTTTTGGACTCGTGTTGTCAGCAAATCCTTGATTCGGTTATAAGAACCGGGGCTAAGGTGGTAGGTCCGGTTCCACTTCCAACAGACAGATCAGTCTACGTTGTTAATAAATCACCATTTGTTGACAAAAATGCCAGAGATCATTACGAAATAAAAGTACATAAAAGATTGATTGATATTATGTCACCAACAGATAAAACAATTGACAGTTTAACTAATTTAGCATTACCAGCAGGAGTTGATATAGAACTAAAAATGTAGTCTCCGTTTGGGGATTTCAGTATAGATGCCCAATATAATTAAACATGCTGAAAGATGATTGATTAAAAATGCCTAAGCTTGGCCACCCCGTTTAGAGGGGATCAAATCACAAAAAGTTGTGAATATGATAAAGGTAGCCGTAGGGCTATCTTTTTTTCGTTTAGAGACAATAATAAATATGATAAATACATTAATAGGACAAAAAATAGACCAAGCACAAAAATTTCTTCAAGATGGGAAGAGAATTCCCGTTACAGAAATTTCTTTGGGTGATAATGTTGTGGTTCAGGTAAAAAGCACTGACAAAGAGGGCTACAGTGCTCTTCAGCTTGGAGTAGGGACAAGGAAAAAAGCAACAAAATCTTTAATTGGTCATGCTAAAAAAGTAGGACTTGATCAAGCGCCTATCAAAATAAAGGAAATATCAGTTGAAAATTTTGAAGGAGAAATGCCAAAAGCCGGAGATTTGATAGCAGTTGATACTGTTTTTAAACTAGGTGATGTTGTAAAAGTAACCGGAGTATCAAAAGGAAAGGGTTTTGCAGGTGTTGTTAGGAGATATAACTTCAGAGGTGGACCCAAAACCCATGGTCAGTCAGACAGGCACAGAGCACCAGGCTCAATTGGTCAATCTGCAACACCAGGTAGGGTTTATAAAGGTAAAAGGATGGCTGGACGTATGGGGTCTGATGTTGTATCAATTGCCAATCTGGTTGTTGTAGATATTGATGTCGAAAATAAAAAAATATTTGTTTCAGGTCTAGTGCCAGGCATAAAAAATTCTTTTGTAACCATAACAAAAACCGGTGAGAGCAAGGCTTTTGTTCCACTTGTATCATATATTGAAAAAAAATCAGAAGTAGATGACAAGCCAATAGATGCTACAAAAGACATAAAAGCTGATGATGTAGTAGTTGATATTCAAGCAGAAACAAAGACTGAGCAGTCAGCGTCAAGCGAGGTTGCGGTAGCTGAAGATAAAAGAGAAGAGATAAAAACTGAGGAAGCAACAGTTGAAGTTAAAGAAGAAGCGAAAAAAATCTCAGAAACAGAAGAAAAGGTTGAGGAAAATAAATAATTATTATGGCAAGTACAAAAGTAACAAAAGTTAAAAAAGTAGTTAAACAACCAGCGGTAAAAACAGTAAAAAAGGATGCTATGAAAGAGGTGGTAAAATCTACTGTTTCATCGCCTATTAAGACTGATTCAAAAAACATCTCAATTGATGTTTATGATCTTTCAGGAAAGGTATCAGGTAAGATTTCTGTTTCAGCAGCAATATTTGGAGAAAAGGTTAATAAAACTCTGCTTGCTCAAGCGGTGAGAGTTTATCTGGCAAATAAAAGACAGGGAAATGCGAGCACAAAAACAAGAAGCGAAGTAGATGGCTCATCAAGGAAAATCTATAGACAAAAAGGTACTGGAAAAGCTCGTCACGGAACACTTCGAGCGCCTATTTTTGTAAAAGGTGGAATAGTGCATGGACCAAAACCAAGAGATTTTGGTCTTGATTTTCCAAAAAAGATGAGAAGAAAAGCTCTTTTCTCAGCTTTATCAGGAAAGCTTGTTGATGGAGAGATGAAAATCGTATCAGGTTTTGAAAAAATTGAAGGAAAGACAAAGAAATTTATTGCAGTTGCCCAAAAATTTGATCTTACTAAGAAAAAAACAAAAGTGCTTGTTGTTGCACCAGACAGTTTTAAAAATCTGATAAGAGCAACCAATAATGTTCAGGGTGTAAGTTTTACTGCGCCAAACAGACTCAATGCTTATGAGGTGATGAAGAATAGAAATGTTCTTTTTACAAAAGAAGCAATTTTAGATCTTGAAAAGCTTTATATAGGGGAAAAATAATTATGCAAAACGTTATTATAAAACCAATAATTACAGAAAAATCAATGCAGGATACAGGTCTTGGTAAGTATTCATTTGAGGTTCATAGATTTGCGACAAAGACAGAGGTTAAGAAAGCTATAAAAGACGCATTTGGAGTTCATGTTGTCTCGGTAGCAACGGTTGTTGTAAAGGGTAGGAGACAAAAAGTGGGCAAGAGAAGGATTGAGGTAAAATCAGCTGCAACAAAAAAGGCAACTGTTTTTCTTAAAAAAGGTGATAAGATATCAATTTTTGAATCAGGAACAGATGAAAAAGAGAGTAAAAAGAAATAATCTATGAAAAAGCTAAAAACAATAAAAAAGAAAAATTCAGGACGTGATGCATCAGGGCAGGTTTCTGTCCGTCATCAGGGCGGAGAGCATAAGAGGTATTTGAGAAGTGTTGATTTTAAAAGAAATAAATTTGGAACAGTTGGAAAAGTTGTTTCAATTGAATATGATCCAAATAGAACATGTGACGTAGCTCTTGTCCAATATGCAGATGGTGAAAAAAGATATATTCTTTCACCAAAAGGATTAAAGGTAGGACAAGAAATTGTTTCAGGAAAGGGATCTGATATTCAGATTGGAAACGCTCTTCCAATGTCTGAAATACCAGTCGGAAGCGTGATTCATAATCTTGAATTGACACCTGGAAAAGGAGGCCAAATTGTACGTGGGGCAGGAACAGGTGCTATAATATCAGCCAAAGAAGGTGTATATGTTCATGTTAAGCTTCCATCAGGCGAAATAAGAAAGATTTTGGCGCGAGCAATGGCCACAATTGGACAGCTTGGTAATGTTGATGTAAAAAACATGGTTATTGGGAAAGCAGGACGTGCTAGGAATATGGGAAGGAGACCAACTGTAAGAGGTGTTGCTCAGAATCCAAGATCTCATCCCCACGGAGGAGGAGAGGGTAGATCAGGTGTTGGTATGAAGTATCCAAAGACCTATGCAGGAGGAAAGGCAGTTGGAAATACAAGAAGAAAGAAAAAGTATTCTGATAAATATATTTTACAGAAAAGAAAGAATAAAAGAGGTCAATAATTATGGGAAGAAGTATTAAAAAAGGACCATTTATAGATGAAAAGTTAATGAAGAAGGTTATGGCTGCGAAGCAGTCTGGTGGGCAGGTTGAGATTAAGACCTGGTCAAGAGCGTGTCAGATACCGCCTGAATTTGTGGGACATATATTCCTTGTTCATAACGGAAAGAATTTTATAAAAGTATCTGTTACAGAGAATATGGTTGGATATAGGCTCGGAGAGTTTTCGCCAACAAGACTCTTTAGAGGACATGGAAGAATTGTGGCAAGAGAAATTAGTAAGACCTAACGAGTTTGAGGTAGAAAGTTTGTAAAGTATGGAAATAAGAGCAATTGCAAAAAATATAAGAGTAAGTCCAAGGAAAGTTCGTTTAATAGCGGATGCTATAAGGAATTTGTCCATTGAAAAGGCGTTTATTGTTTTGTCAACAAATCAAAAAAGGGCAGCAGATCCCTTGAAGAAAACGCTTGAATCAGCAATAGCTAATGCTGTGAACAATAAGCAGATTGATAGAAATAATCTTGTAATAGAAAGTATTCTCGTGGATGAGGGTCAGGCATTGAAAAGGTTTCATCCATCATCGCGCGGAAGGGTACATCCATACAAGAAAAAAAGTAGTCATATAGCTATAGTTTTGAAGGAAAAGCTTGGAAAAGTTTTAGCAACAGAAGTTAAGGCAGTTAATAAAAAAGAAGAAGAGAAAGGAGAAGAAAAATAATGGGACAAAAAGTAAACCCACATGTAATAAGATTAAATAAGGTTCATACCTGGTCAAGCAGGTGGTTTAATGAGAAGCAATATAAAGAAACATTGATTCAGGATTTCAAACTTAGAAAAATGCTAATGGAAAAATTGAAGGGAGCTGGAGTGGCAGGAGTTGAGATTGAAAGATCGATTAATAGTCTTAGAATTGTGATTCACGTATCTCGTCCTGGTATTGTGATTGGAAGAGGTGGATCAGGACTTGAAGAACTCAAAAAATCAATTGCAAAGTTGTTTGTAGGCGCAGAGAGTAAATTGAATCCAAAGTTGGATATAAGAGTTGAGCCTGTTAAAGAGCCAAATCTTGATGCGCATCTTGTAGCTGTAAGCGTTGCTGACCAGTTGATTAGAAGACTTCCGTTTAAGAGGGTTCTTGGGGCAACGGCAGAGCGAGTAATGAATGCAGGGGCTTTGGGTGTAAAAATCATGTTGTCTGGAAGAATTGCAGGATCTGAGATTGCAAGAGTTGAAAAGGTTCATGTGGGTACGGTTCCACTGTCAACAATAAGAGCAAATATTCAATACGAATCATTGCCAGCTTTAACAAAGAAAGGTTATATCGGAGTAAAGGTTTGGATAAACAAGTCAGAAGAAAAATAGCGATTAGCTATTAGCCGTCAGCTATCTGACTGTTAAAAGCTGAAAGCAGAAAACTAATATTATGTTAACGCCAAAAAGACAAAAATATAGAAAACAGATGAGGGGGAAAATGAAGGGAAATTCTCTTAGAGGCTCAAGGCTTTCATTTGGAGATTTTGGACTTATGAGTATGGGAACAGGCTGGGTGAGTTCTCGTCAAATTGAAGCAGCAAGACGTGCGATTACTCATTATACCCAAAGAGGTGGTAGAATCTGGATTAGGATTTTTCCTGATAAACCAGTTAGCAAGAAACCGCCAGAGGTAAGAATGGGAGGCGGAAAGGGTGATACAGCTGAGTTTGTCGCACCTGTAAGACCTGGAAGAATAATGTATGAGATGTCAGGTGTTACATCTGAAATTGCAAAAGAAGCATTAAGACTTGCATCACATAAGTTGCCAGTTAAAACAAGATTTGTAGAAAGAGGATAATTTATGAAAACTAACGAAAAGAAAGAATTAAGAGCAAAAACAAAGACTGAACTTGAAAAAGGATTGAAAGATGCCAATAATGATTTGAGAAAAATGAAGCTTGAACATCAACAGGCAAAACTAAAAAATACAAGTTCTATTACAAATCAGAGAAAAAGAATCGCTGTGATAAAATCAATCCTTAAAGAAAAATCAGTCATTGATGAAGTTTCAGTGGACAAGGGGGGAGGGAAATAGTATGGCAAAAGTATTAACAGGAATAATAATTTCAACAAAAATGAAAGGAACAGTTATAGTTGAGGTGACAAGACGAGTTCCTCATGTGCTTTACAAAAAGCTTCTCAAAAAGAGCAAGAAGTATAAGGTAGACACAAACGGAAAAGAAGTTGTTGTTGGTCAGGAAGTAAAGATAGAAGAAATAAAACCAATGTCAAAAGAAAAATATTTCAAAATTATTGAAGTAAAAGGAGGAAAGAAGTAGTTGATCTAATTTCTAATTAATCTAATTGACTTAAGAAGTCATTTAGAAATTAGAATCATTAGAGCAATTATAAATTTTAAGATATGATTCAACAGAGAAGTATACTAAATGCAGCAGATAACTCGGGTGCTAAAAAATTGGTAGTCATTCAGGTGTATGGTGGATCGAAAAGAAAATTCGGAAGAATTGGAGATGTGATTCATTGCGTAGCCAAAGAAGCTGTTCCAAATGGTCAGGTCAAGGACAGTGAAATGGTTAAAGCAGTTATTGTCAGAACTAAAAAAGAATTCAGAAGAAAAGATGGATCATATATAAGATTTTCTGATAATGCAGCAGTTGTTATCGATAACCAAAAAGATAAAAACGTCAGGGGTACACGTATTTTTGGTCCAATAGCAAGGGAAGTAAGAGATAGAGGATATTTAAAAATTGCTAGTATGGCAGTAGAGGTTTTATAAAATTATGAAATTACTAAAAGGAGATACAGTTAATGTTTTAAGAGGAAAGGATTCAGGAAAAACTGGAAAGGTGGAAAGGGTTTTTTCAAAAACAGGAAAAGTCGTTGTTGAAGGTGTTAATCAATATAAAAGACACGTTAAGGGGAGAATGCCTGGACAGAAATCAGAAATAATTACTCTCACAAAGCCTATGTCTGCAGCAAACGTTGTCTTGGTTTGTCCAAAATGTAAAAAAGCAACAAGAGTTGGCTATAAAGTATTAAAAGGAGATAAGACAAGGGTTTGTAAGAAATGCAAAAAGGAAATATAATTATGAATTTAAAAGAAAAATACAACAAAGAAATAGTTAAAAAAATTCAGGAAAAACTGAAGATTAAGAATCTAATGAGTGTTCCTGTTGTCAAAAAAATCGTAATAAACATGGGTGTTAAGGACGCTGTTGCTGATAAAAAAAGCGTTGAGAAGATGGCTGAGATTATGGCTGTTATTACTGGGCAAAAAGCGAAAGTCACAAAAGCAAAAAAGGCTATTGCAAGTTTTAAGCTAAGAATAGGTGATCCAATTGGGCTTGTTGTGACACTCAGGGGAAAAAGAATGTACGAATTTTATGACAAACTAGTAAAAATTGTTTTGCCTCGTGTTAAGGATTTTAGAGGGGTTGGAAGAAATAGTTTTGATGGTCAGGGAAACTATACTTTGGGGCTTTCTGAATATTCAGTATTTCCTGAGATTGATCCTGGATCTGTTGAGAAACTTCAGGGGCTCGAGATCGTAATTGTTACAAGCGCAAAAGATAAAGAAGAGTCTTATGTTCTTCTTGAAGAGATGGGAATGCCTTTTGCAAAAGAAAAATAAGCACACTAGGCACAAAATTGTGGTATAATTATTAATCTAAAAATATGGCTAAAAAATCAAGCATAGTTAAGTTTTTAAAAAAGCAGAAATTCACAGTACGTGATGTAAATCGTTGTGCTATTTGTGGCAGAACAAGAGCTTATATGAGAAGGTTTGGACTATGTAGAATTTGTTTTAGAGAAAGAGCACTGAAAGGAGAATTGCCTGGAGTATTAAAGGCGAGCTGGTAAATATATGTATATAGATTTTGTTATTCAATTAAAAAATGCGGCACTTGCAAGGAAAAAGTTGGTTACGACTAATTTTGCAAACCTTGATAAGGCTATTTCAAAAGTTCTCGTTAAAGAGGGTTTTTTAGATTCAGTAACTGATGAAAAATTAGGAACTCAAAAAATGCTTACTGCTAAGCTTAGATATCACAGGAGAAGACCTGTTATAACAGGAGTTGAGCTTGTTTCAAAGCCATCACTTAGAGTTTATGTGGAGTCAAAAGATATTGCAAAAAAGCAAGGTGGATCATCAATTGCAGTTATATCAACAAATCAAGGAGTAATGACAGGAAAGGAGGCAGTTAAAAAAGGCGTAGGCGGTGAAATGTTATTCAAGATCTGGTAAACAGTTTTTGTATATGTATTTTCAATACGTCAAATATTAAAGGTTAAAATTAAATAGTAGAAATTTTTAATTCTTTTATATTTTATTTTTTATTTATTACCTTATGTCAAAAATAGGAAAAATGCCAATTGTAATTCCTGAAGGTGTAAATGTATCAGTCCAGGGAAAAGATGTAAGTATTACTGGCGCAAAGGGAAATACTATCTATATTGTAAACAATGGTGTAGATGTGGTAGTTGAAGAAGGTAAGATAGTGGTGAGTGCAAAAAAACAAGATGTTGATAAAAAGATAAGAGCGCTTTTTGGTTTGACCCGTGCAAATCTAGCAAATATTGTAAAAGGAGTTAGTATAGGATTTGAGAAAAAACTTGAGATGGTTGGTGTTGGTTATCGTGCGCAAGTTCAGGGTGCTGATTTGGTTCTGTCTCTTGGATTTGCACATCCTGTTAAGTTTAGTCAAGTTCAGGGAATTACTTTTTCGGTTGATGAAAACAAAATTACAATATCTGGTACAGATAAGGTCTTGGTGGGAGAGATGGCAGCAAGGATAAGAGCTACCAAGCCGCCAGAGCCTTATAAAGGAAAAGGAATAAAATATGTAGGTGAGAGAATAAGGAGAAAAGCAGGTAAGGCTGCAAAAGCAGCAGGCGCAAAGTAATGGTTGGTAATTAGAGAATTAATTAGTTAATTATAAATATGAAAAATATATTATCAAAAATTCAAAGACAGACAAGAATACGTAAGAAAGCTGGCAACGTATCTGAAAGACCAAGACTTAGTGTTTTTAGATCAAATAAATATATATATGCGCAAATTATAGATAAAAAAGGCGATACTATCTTAGGTGTTACGGAAAAACAGTTAGACTTGAAAGAGAAATCAACTCCTACTGAGAAGGCAAAGAAATTAGGAGCTGAGATTGCAAAGAAGGCACTTTCTAAAAAAATAAGTGAGGTAGCCTTTGATAAAGGAAGATTTTCATACCATGGACGGATAAAAGCTGTTGCAGAGGGAGCAAGAGAAGGGGGGCTTAAGTTTTAATTTTAATATGAACGGACAAAATCAAAATCAGAATAGAAATAATAATCAAGGCAGAGGACAATTTGTTAGAACTCCAAGTGAATTTGATGAGCAGGTTGTTCAAATCAGCAGAGTTTCTAAAAAAACAAAAGGTGGAAATAAGGTTGGATTCTCAGCTCTAACTGTAGTTGGAGATAAAAAAGGCAAAGTCGGAGTAGGTCTAGGGAAAGCTCCTGACGTAGCAGGTGCGATAAGAAAAGGAATGAGTCATTCAAAAAAGAACATGATTCAGGTGCCAATCGTTAATGGAACAATTCCATTTAGAATTGATATCAAATTAGGGGCAGCAAAAATAATGTTGAAACCTGCTCCTCAGGGATCAGGTGTTATTGCGGGTGGTGCCGTTCGTGCTGTTGTTGAGGCATGCGGAATTGAGAACATATCATCAAAAATTCTTGGAACCAATAATAAAATCAGCAATATATATGCAACCGTTGAGGCATTAAAAAGAATTTCAGAAAAAGCTGGCAGAGAAAAAGCAAGAAAGGAAACAAAAGAAAAATGAATTTGTCAGATCTTACAAAAATAAAATCAAAGAGTAAAAAAAGAGCGGGGCTTGGGCATGGATCAGGTCGTGGAAAGACAGCGGGTCGTGGTATGAAAGGACAGAAATCAAGGAGTAAGGTTCCGCTTGATTTTGAAGGGGGAGCACTACCTCTTATTAAAAGACTTCCATTTCTTCGTGGAAAAGGTCGCAACAAGGCTTTAAAGCTGAAAAAACTTGTAATAAATATTGGCGCTTTGAATATTTTTTCAAAAAACGCTACAGTTGATATAGAGACGCTTATTGGCAAGAAGTTGATTGATCCGGAGCTGGCAAAAAAATCTGGAGTAAAAGTTTTGGGTGATGGAGATTTGAACATACCTCTTAATGTTAAACTTCCTGTTTCTAAAGGTGCTGAAAAGAAAATAAAAAAAGCTGGTGGTAGCGTAATTGCATGAATTTTTTAGAAACCCTCAAGAAAAGCATTAAATCTCCTGATTTAAGGAAGAAAATCGTATTTACTTTTGGTATTTTCATTGTTTTTAGATTTTTGGCACACGTTCCAGTGGGTGGGGTTAATACTGTTGCTCTCAAAAATCTTTTTGCGGGAAATCAATTCCTAGGACTTCTAAATATTTTTTCAGGTGGGACATTGGCCAATTTTTCAATAATGGCGCTTGGTCTTGGTCCTTATATTAATGCAAGCATCATTATGCAGCTTCTAACCATGGTTTTCCCTAAGCTTGAAGAATTGCAGCAGGAGGGTCCATCTGGACAGAGAAAAATCAATCAATACACAAGAGTTTTATCAATACCGCTTAGCGTGCTTCAATCAATTGGTATGTATGCGCTTTTAAGATCTCAGGGAATAATAGATGTGTTGAGTCCGCTTTCATTTATATCATTTGCCTTAACCATGACTGCAGGTACTATTTTTCTTGTTTGGCTTGGGGAGTTGATAACAGAGCGGGGTGTTGGACAGGGAATATCTATTCTTATTTTTGCAGGAATCATCGGGCAACTTCCCGTTGTGGCTGTTCAGACATTCTCAACAATTACACCTGAGACATTATTTAATATGCTGACATTTGTTGTTTTGGGTCTTCTTGTTATCTCCTCAATTATTGTTGTGACAGAGGCAACTCGAAAAATTCAGGTACATTATGCAAGACGTGTAAGAGGAAATAAGATGCAGGGGGGGGACTCAACCCATCTTCCTTTGAGACTTAATCAAGCCGGTGTTATACCGATTATTTTTGCTGTTTCAATAGTTCTCATGCCATCGCTTATTGCCAACTTTATGCTTAGTTCAAAAAATCCTGATTTGGTTGTGATAGCCCAAAACATAAATACCTGGTTTGCTCCAACTGGTATTTTTTACAACATATTTTATTTTCTACTTGTTGTTGCTTTTACTTTCTTTTATACGGCAATTGTTTTTAATCCTGCAAAGATCTCAGAACAGATTCAAAAGCATGGAGGATTTATCCCTGGAGTAAGACCGGGTACGCCAACTACAAAATATCTAAATTATATTTTAACAAGAATTACTTTGGTTGGGGCATCATTCTTGGGTCTTGTGGCTATACTTCCTGAAGTCGCAAGGTCATTAACAGGTGTTCAAACACTTCTTCTTGGTGGAACCAGTATACTTATTGTTGTGAGTGTTGTTCTTGAAGTATTTAAAAATATAGAATCAAACCTCGTGATGCGAAATTACGAAGCCTTCCTAAAATAATTATGAAATTAGTATTACTTGGAATTCAAGGATCAGGAAAATCAACTCAGGGAAGTCTTTTAAGCAGTAGTTTTACTATACCCTATATATCAACAGGTAATATTTTTAGGGAAATTGCAAAGGAAAAAACAAAGCTTGGACGGGAAATAAAAGAGGTTATGAATGCAGGCTTCCTAATCCCTGATGAAAAGACAATTGAAGTAGTCAATGATTATCTAAAACGATCTGAGTATGCAGATGGATATATTATAGATGGATTCCCAAGAACATTGGTTCAAGCTGAGGCATTTGTAGATGGAGCTGACAAGGTTATCTATCTTGAATTGTCAGATAAAGAGGCTTTGAGACGAATCTCAAAAAGAAATGATATGCGTGATGATGAAACACCAGACGCAATAAAAAAAAGAATTGAGTCATTTCATAAATTCACAAAACCCGTTCTTAAGTATTATGAGAAAAAAAATCAGTTAATAAGGGTTGATGGATCAGAAGCAGTCGAGAAGATATTTGATCAGATCAAGCAAAGACTTGAAAGCAAAAGGTCATTATGAGAGATACGCTTGTAATCGCAATTGATGGACCAGTCGCCTCAGGTAAAGGAACAATAGCAAAAAAACTTTCTGAAAAGATTAATGGGCTACGTATTTACACAGGAGTGATGTATAGATGTGTTGCCTTAAGGTGTAAGAAAGAAAGAATAGATTTGAAAAATGAAGAAAAAGTGGTTGAAAAATCAGAAAAACTGGATATTGTTTTTGATGACGAAAAGATTTTTTTGGATGGAGAAGATGTTGCAGATAAAATAAAAGAGTCAGATATTGCAGAGGGGGCTGCGATAGTAGCTAAATACAAAGGTGTTCGAGAGGGCTTGGTTTCTAAGCAAAAAGAAATGGTAAGAGATTTGTCAGCAAGGGGTAGTAATGTTGTGCTGGAGGGAAGAGATACAGGAACAGTTATTTTTCCAGATGCAGATCTTAAAATTTTTTTAACAGCAGATAAAGAAATAAGAGCAAAAAGAAGACTTGAGCAATATGAAAGTCAAGGGAGACATACAGACCTAGGTGCGGTATTAAAAGAAATAAATGATAGAGATTTGATGGATAGCACTAGGCTTGTTAGTCCACTCTCTGAGAATCCGGAGAAGGATGGATATTTTATACTTGATAATTCAGGTCTTGATGAAGAGGAGACAGTTGGAGTTATTATGGATGAGCTGAAAAGGAGAAATTTAAATGATTAATATAAAAACAGAAAAAGAGATAAAGTACATGAAAAAAGGCGGGCATATTCTGCATGAGGTCTTGATGGAAGTGATGAGGGCGATAAAGCCAGGGGTTACTGAGCTTGAGATTGACAAATTGGCAGAAAAGCTAATCAGAGAAAAAGGCGGAGAGCCTGGGTTTAAAAAAGTAAAAGGATATGATTATTCTGTCTGCATGTCAACCAATGATGTGGTTGTTCATGGGATTCCTGGAAATTATGTATTTAAAGAGGGTGATGTAGTTGGTGTTGATTGCGGAGTTTTTTATGAAGGGTTGCACACGGATATGGCGGAGACGATCATTGTTCCAGCGCAAAAAGCAAAAAGCAAAAAGCAAAAAGATAATATCGATAAGTTTTTGGCAGTTGGGAGTGAGGCACTTGATGCAGGAATTGCAGAGGCTGTTATTGGTAAGAGAATAGGTCACATTGGCCGAACGATTCAGGATATTGTTGAGAAACAAAACGGATATTCGATTGTCAGGAGTCTTATCGGGCATGGTGTGGGACATGAGCTTCACGAAGAGCCTGAAGTTCCTGGCTATCTGATAGGAAGGGTTGAAGACACGCCAAAAATACGAGAAGGAATGACAATAGCAGTAGAGGTAATTTATAATATGGGTAAAAAAAGTGTGAGTCTTGATAAAGATGGATGGACTATCAGAACATCAGATGGCACACTAGCAGGTCTTTTTGAGAGAAGTATTTTGATAACAAAAGAGGGTCCTATTTTGCTCACAGTTTGATATTGCTCTTTTGAGGCTGGTTTGGTATAATGCTTGAATGGCTCATCAGGGCTCGTTTGAAATTGATGGAAAAGTACTTGAAGCTCTGCCCAACACGCTGTTCAGAGTAGAACTTGATGATGGAAATATCGTCCTTTGTCATTTGTCTGGTAAGATGCGGATTCACTTTATTAAGATCTTGCCTGGCGATCGGGTTAAGATCGAGATGACTCCTTATGATCAAAGCAAAGGTAGAATAATGTTTAGATATAAATAATTATGAAAGTTCAGGCAAGTGTTAAGAAAAGATGTAAAAAATGCAAACTCATAAAAAGAAGAGGAGTTTTGTATGTTACTTGTGAGAATGCAAGACATAAGCAGAGACAAGGATAATTTATGAGAATTTTAGGAGTAAATTTACCAGAAGAAAAAAGAATTGATATAGCAATTACTTACATTTATGGAGTAGGAAGAAGTACGGCAGGCCCTATCCTTAAAAGAGCAGAAGTTGATGCAGCAACACGTGCAAAAAATCTGACCGAAGATGAGGTAAAAAGAATTATAAAAATTCTTGAAGAACAAAAGCTTGAGGGGGATCTAAGAGCAGAAATAAACGGAAACATCAGAAGACTCAAAGACATGAATGCATATAGAGGAATAAGGCACAATCGGGGTCTTCCAGGAAGGGGTCAGAGAACAAGATCAAATGCTAGAACAAAAAGAGGAAAAAGAGTTACAATTGGTGCGATAAAAAAAGAGGTAGCAGCAAAGATGGAGGCAGCAAAGAAATAATATGGCAAAAGTAGCTAAAAAATCAGCAAAACAAAAGAAAAAGTCACTCGAAAACGTAACAGAACACGGTCGTGTTTATGTGACATCGACTTTTAATAACACTTTGGTAACAGTTACCAATGATAAAGGCGATGCGCTTGGTTGGAGTAGTGCAGGACATAAGGGATTTAAGGGAACCCGAAAGTCAACTCCATATGCTGCATCCATTGCGGTTGAGGATACAGTCAGAAGAATAATTGAAAAAGGACTCAAATCAGCCGATGTTTTTATAAAAGGTCCAGGAAACGGACGGGAATCATCGTTAAGAGGTATAAAAGCAGCGGGGCTTACAATAAATTCTATTTCAGACATAACGCCTATGCCTCATAATGGGCCAAGGGCGAAGAACAAAAGAAGAGTTTAATTTATGGGAAGATACACAGGACCAAAACACAAATTAGCAAGAAGGGAAGGAATAAATGTTCTCGAGAAGACATCAAATTCTTTGATGAGAAGACTCAATACCCCTCCTGGTGTTCATGGAGCAAAAAGAAAAAGAAGACCATCAGAGTTTGGTCTTCAGCTAAGAGAAAAGCAAAAAGCAAAGGCAATTTATGGTCTTTATGAGAAGCAAATGAAAAAACTTATTCAGGCTGTTTCTCTTCAAAAAGGAGATACAGAAGAGCTCTTTCTATCAAGGCTTGAAACCAGACTTGATAATGTTGTTTATAGACTTGGTCTTGCTAAGTCAAGAATGATGGCTCGTCAAGCTGTTTCACACGGGCATGTTATTGTTAACGGTAAAAGAATGAGCATACCCTCGTATGAGGTAAAGGTAGGAGATGTTATAACGATTGATGATAAGATGCAGAAAAATCCAGACATCATGAAACTTTTTGAGGAGAAAAATGAGATAAGTGATTTTCTTGAAAAAAAAGGTCCTGTTGGAAAGTTAAAAAGGCTTCCTACAGCTACGGATATTAATCCTCCTTTCTCAACAAAACAGATCATTGAATATTATTCAAGATAGTGGTACAATAGGAACTTATGGATGAGCTAAACTTTAAAGTTAAAGAAATTACAAAAGGAACTGATTATGCAGAATTGGCAATTGAGCCATTGGAATCAGGATACGGTCATACAATAGGAAACGCGCTTCGTCGCGTGATGTATACATCAATTCCTGGAGCTTCAGTTACGTCAGTAAAGATCACAGGCGCCAAGCATAAATTCTCTACGCTTCCAGGTCTTAAAGAAAATATAGTTGACCTTCTTCTAAATCTTAAAGAAGTTAATTTCAGATTTATAGGAAAGAAAGACAGCGAAACAGTTAAGCTTTCAGTAAAAGGATCAGGAAAGATCACAGCAAAAGACATTCAATCAACAGATGCAGTAGAGGTTGTAAATAAAGATCAATATATCGGATCGCTTTCAGGAGACAAAGCAAAGCTTGAAATGGAATTGACAATTGAAAAAGGCTATGGTTACGGTCTTTCAGAGGACAGAAAAACAAGCACACTTGGAGTGATCTCAGCTGACGCAGTTTTTACACCTGTAAGAAGAGTAAACTACACTGTGGTTGCAACCCGTGTTGGTAGGAGAACTGATTTTGATAAGCTTATTCTTAAGGTTTGGACAAATGGAACAGTAACTCCGAGAGAGGCGCTTGATGTTGCCGCAAAGATACTTGCCAAGAGCTTTACTCAGATTTATGACCCTAAAAAAACAGAAGCAGAAGAAGAAAAACCAGCAGAAGCATCACAAATTTCTCAGGATCTTCTCCAAATGACAATTGATGAGTTGGATCTTCCAACAAGAATTTATAACAGTCTTAGAAACGGTGGAATTGAGACAATAGAGCAGCTTCTTGCAGTACCAAGAAAAGAACTTGTTACCATGAGAAACATGGGCGGTAAATCAATCTCAGTTATTGAAGGAAAGTTAAAAGATCGTGGAATAAGTCTAAACGCTTAAGATCTCAAATCTTAGATCTCAAATGTCAAATCTCAGGTTTATGGTTTGCGTTTTGAGATTTTTTGTTATGTATTATGAAAAAAAGAATATTTGGAAGAAAATTCAAGAGGGATGCCAACGAGCGAAAAGCGCTTTTTAAAAATCTTTTGACTTCGCTTGTTATTCACGAGCGAATCAGAACTAGTGAAGCAAAGGCAAAGGCTATTAAGTCTTCAGCAGACAAGCTGATAACTAGTGCAAAAAAAGGAAAAGCTGGAACAAGAGCGCTTGAATCAAAAGTGAATGGAACCGTAGTTCCAAAGCTTATAAATGATTTAGCTCCCAGGTTTGCAAAAAGAAACGGTGGATATACGAGAATTGTAAAGGTGGGTAAAAAAAGAGTTGCAGATAATGCATCAATGGCGTTTATTGAATGGACAGAAAAGAAATTGGAATCTAAAGTTGAAGGTTCAGAATCAAGCAGGGAAATTACAAAAAAGACAGTTAAAACTCCAGCTAAAAAATCAGTAAAGGTTGAAAATAAATCAGCAAAAACCAAAGCAAAGAAAATACCTGTTGTGAAACCTGCGCCAAAGAAGGAGCAGCCCAAAAAGGATAATCTATTTAAGCAGATTTTTTCAAGACAGAAGAAAGGATAAGCTATGAGTCAGACACTAACAACACAATCAACAAAAGCAGGGGACATAAAGAGAGAATGGCATTTGGTGGATGTGAAAGATAAGGTACTAGGTCGTATATCAACCGATATTGCAAAACTCTTGATGGGTAAGGGTAAGCCTTACTTTGTCCGTAATCTTGATTGTGGAGACTATGTAGTGGTTACAAATGCAAAAAATATTAAAGTAACAGGAAATAAAGAAGAGCAGAAGAATTACTATCGTCATTCAGGTTATCCAGGTGGTTTTAGACAAGAAAAATTGGGTGATCTAAGGGAAAGACGTCCTGAGGAGATAGTGCGTCATGCAGTAAGAGGGATGCTTCCTCAGAATAGGCTAAGAGACAAAATGCTAACAAGGCTAAGGGTTTTTGCAGGCGAAGAACATGAGCATGGAGATAAGTTTAAAAATGCATAGTCACAAGTTATAAGTGACAAGTGCTAAGTCTAAAAACTTATAACTTATAACTTATAACTTATAACTTTTTATGGAAGATCAAAATAAAGAAATAAAACAAACAAATAAAGAAAAATCTTTGAAAAAAGAGTATATTGTGGCTGTTGGAAAAAGAAAAGAAGCTGTTGCAAGGGTCAGGATTTATAAGACAGTTAAGCCTGATTTGATGTGGGGAGAAACTCCTGTTAAGAAAGGTGAAATTTTGGTCAATGAAAAACCAATTGCTGAGTATTTCCCAAGTGAAATTGAGAGAAAAAGATATACTGAACCCCTTCGAATTACAAATACTCACCAACTCAATTTGGCGATTACAATCAGGGTATCAGGTGGTGGAAGAGCTGCTCAGCTTGATGCTGTGATTGCTGGAATTGCAAAGAGTCTAAATGAACTTGACAGAGAAAAACACAGACCAGTTCTTAAGAAAAAAGGATTTCTCACAAGAGATGCTAGAGTCAGACAGAGAAGAAAAGTAGGTATGGGTGGAAAATCAAGACGCAAGAAACAATCACCAAAGAGGTAGTCTTATATCAAGCAGCCCGCCGTCCACCAGCACCCATTACTCCAGTTGCGCTCAGAGCTACACCAGTGCCAATTATTACAGGTGCAGCAGCCATTGCGAGGATAAGAGCCAGTAATCCTCCTGCGCCTTTCTTGCTCCATGATTTTAGTTGTTCTTTTGTAAGTCCTGATGCATAAGCGATGTCTTCTATTAATTTGTCTCGTTGTATTGCATCGTCCAGATTGACACCCTTTCCAAATACAGCCTCAGTCATTCCGTCAAGCTTGCTTAGTTCCGGATCGACAAGAAGAATGCCGAGATTACCGGGGTTTTCCTGAAGTGCATTTTGAAGTGAAGCAATTTTTTTCTCATCAAAGCCTGAATCTTTTATCATTTGATTAAGTCTTTCTTGTGCCTGGTCAGCTTGGGGCTTTAGGTCTTCAAGGACAGGTCGTATTGAATCCTTCGCAGCAGGTCCCATTGTGTTTGAGGCCATACACGCTATGCTGACGCCAGAACAGCTGGCAGAGATTTTAGAGGATAGAATGTTTCTTATCCTGTTACAAATGATTTGGATGGAGTATTTGACGAAATTGAAAATCAGTTGACAACAGGAGGACTTAATTCAACTGATTTTATAAATGCATTTAAAGGAATAGTAGATCATATAAGACGAAAAGGAGTCGGTATATAATAAATAAATTATGTTAACTACAAAAGACATTATTAAAATACTACCTCTTGATGAGGAGTATAAGAACGAGCTTTTTTTGGGATTTGATGAACTCGAAGAAGATGTGAAGAGCAATCTAACAGACATGCTGTGGGAGGCATATATAACTTATTACAACATGTTGCTTGAAAAAAATATTCAAGAAGGGTTGTTATTGGCGGCAGAGGGCAAAGGTGAACAAAGACTTGATGGAGAATATTATAAAAAAATGGTTAAAAAAACAGAGGATGAGTTGCAGGCAAATATGACTCAGAAAAGCTCAGCTGTTGATCTGGAAGCAGCCAGAGATGCGATGCAGAAGATCGTTGCTGAGATAAATGCGAGTAAAGTTACTCTCAAAAAGCCGAGCAATTAATTAGATTTCAAATACCTCTCCTGTTTTTGTAGATAGGAATTTGATGTTTTTTTCTGCAAAGAATTTATCAAGTCTTTTGTAGTATTCCTCCCTGTAGTTATTTCTGAGATGATGATCATGAATTGGGATAATTGTTTTTGGTTTTACCTCAATTGCTTTTTCAGCAGCTTGAGTTATCATCCATGATGGGCCAAGAAGGGGAAGTGCAAGAACATCAGCTGATCGGTCAAAGCTTATATAATCTCCAGGATGTGTAAGTCTGCCAAATACTTCAAATATGCTGTTTGGAGGGGATGGATTATCAAAAATATGTTCATGTGTTATTTCTTTTAAACTCACAAATTCATCTCCGTTATTTTGTGCCTTTATACTTTCTGCTGTCAGAATCTCAACAACTGATTTATTGCTTATTATTTTTGCATCTGGAAATTTGCTTAGCAACTCTTTAATAAATGGAATATGCATATGATCTTTATGTTCGTGGGTAATGAGAATATAGTTAAGGTTTTGGAGTTTTTCTATATCCAAAGCCTTTTCTTCAGAGGTAAAGATTCCTGGATCAATTAGTGCAGTTTTGCCACTTTCTTCAACCAGAATGCAAGAATGAAGATGTTTAGATACTCTCATTAGATTATTATAGCAAATAAAACTGTTGCAAACGAAAAAAAATTATGTTTAAATAGGCTATTGCCTTTTATGGATTCAGCCAAATTTACATCAGAATCAGTATGTAGTGGACATCCTGATAAGATTTGTGATCAGATATCAGATGCCATAGTTGATGCAATCTTGTCAGTTGATCCCGATGGTCATGCAGCAGTAGAAACAATGGCAGCCCATGGTCAGATAATCTTAGCAGGAGAGGTTAAGTCAAGAAAAAGAGTTAACTTTGAAAAAATTGCCAGAGATCAGATAAAACGACTTGGTTATACGGATAGCAAATCAGGTTTCTCCAATAAATCCCCAATGGCTATTTATGTTCACCAGCAATCACCAGAGATAAATATGGGTGTTGCAAGAAAAGGCAACCACAATGGTATAACTGGCGCAGGTGATCAAGGAATGATGTTTGGTTTTGCTTGCAGTCAGACACCCCAATTTATGCCTCTTCCTATCATAATTGCACATGAGCTGACCAGAAAGATTGATAAAGTTCGTGAGTCAAAATCGCTTTCCTATCTAAGACCTGATGGAAAGTCTCAAGTTACAATTGATTATAAAAAGGGTGTTCCCGTTGGGGTTTCATCAGTTGTCATTGCTGTGCCTCATAAAGAAAACATTACGCTCGATCAGGTAAAGCAAGATGTATACAAAAAGATTGTCACGCCTGTTCTTGCAAAATATGGATTTAAAATATCAGCAAAAGATTTAATTGTTAACGGAACAGGAGTCTGGCACAATGGTGGTCCGTCAGCTGACTCGGGACTAACTGGACGGAAAATAGTTGTTGATACATATGGAGGTTATGCGAGAGTTGGTGGTGGAGCATTTAGTGGAAAAGATCCCACTAAAGTTGATAGGTCTGGCGCTTATGCAGCTCGTTTTTTAGCCAAAAATATAGTAGCCAATAAATTGGCAGAGAAAGCTGAAGTAAGATTGGCCTATTTCATCGGAGCGCTTAAGCCTCTAATGCAGGAGGTTGAGACATTTGGAACAGCTAAAAAGTCACAAAAAGTTATTGATGATTTTGCATCAAGCCTTCTCGACACCTCAGTTGATGGAATAATAAAAGGCTTGAATCTTAAGCGACCAATTTATTTGGAAACAGCAGCTTATGGACATTTTGGAAGAAATGGTTTCCCCTGGGAGAAGATTGTCTAATTATTTTTTGTAAATCCAGAGATCCATTCCTGATTTTTTCCCCAGAACATCTTTATTTTTTAATTCATCTTTTAGCCAATCGATGTATTCAATCGGAACATGAGAGTATGCAAGGCAGGTAAGCTCAGGGCTATTATAACGCTCTTGAATTATTTTTTGTTCAACACTAGTTAGTGCTATGCTTGTTGCATACCCACCAAGATGATACATAACAGCCTCAGCCATTTCTTTATCTTCTTTTAGAACTGGTAGTAAAATATTTACTTTTTTATCTTGTTTTTTTACATCAGCGCTTGTAAATTGTAGAGCATCGATCAGCACCTCTCCTAAGCTACTGCCTGTTGAAACTTTAACAAGCACCTCATCATCGTATCGTATTATTCCCCATTTTCCTGATTTAACCTCAAGTTTGTAGATTTTTTTGTTTTCAAATGTATAAAAACAGGTTGCATAGTTTAGTTCACGCACAAGTGAAAGTTCATCTCTCTCACAAAACGCAATAATTTTTGGGAAGCTTCCTGTTGAGAAATGGTCTTCGTTTACAACTTTGGGGCATAAGCCATGTTCTTGATCCATAAAATATAATTTACAAGAAAGAGGTTACAAATGCAATCATTTTTGATTAAAGATGGGTTTATGTTTTACTGCTTACCTTTTTCTTACGGTATTAGAATGTATTAATAGTTATAATGAATTTATGGCATCAGAAGATAAGTTAAGAATTGAAGATATTAAAAAAGGAGAAGGAGTTGAGGTTAAGGAAGGGGACTTGGCGGTAATACACTACACTGGATGGCTTACAGATCCTGAAGACCCAGATGGAAAAACAGGTTTAAAAGGCAAGAAGTTTGATAGTTCACATGATAGAGACGAACCATTTGAGGTAAGAATTGGAGCAGGTTATGTGATAAAAGGTTGGGATATGGGCGTGCCTGGTATGAAGGTGGGAGGAAAAAGGAAGCTGATTATTCCACCTGATCTTGGCTATGGAAGGTATGGAGTAGATCCTGATATTCCAGGGAATGCAATTTTGATTTTTGAAGTAGAGTTGGTGGATGTAAAGTAGAGGATTCTAGAAAAGGGTTTCTTTAGGTTCTTCATCTTCATCGGGTGGGCTGTTCTCAAAAGTCATTTTATAATAAACTTTTTTCGTTAGCTCTACATCTTTCATACAGTATTTACAGATTTCATCAATCCGACCTTCTTTAAAATATGGCCATACCATTGATCCATCCATTTCATCTTTTGAGGTAGGAAGTCCCAATACTTTTGCTAGCGTATCTAATTTTTGAGTTTTGCCAAAATTCCACAAATCCCACTCACACATAGTGTCATAAATCGGGGTATTGCGGTATCTAGCAAAGTTGAGCATTCTTGGTTTTACACCATTTATAATTGATCTTTTGTAAATAAAAGGCAAGTCAAATGCCCAAATGTTATGTCCGATGAAGCGATCAACATTGCTTGATATTTCCCAAAAATCTTCAAGTTGCTTTTTTTCGCCCCCCCTTAATACTTCTTTTTGCAGTATTTCTGAATCTGTTTCTTTTATCAAGCCGATGCAACAAATTCTTCCAAATGTTCCTTCAAAGGATGTTCCTTCATGAAGCGACTTTTCAGATTTTTGACTTGTTTGCCCTGAGGCTGTTGAACGAGAATTTTTCTCTTTGAGGATTTTTTGGTAAATTTCCCAATCGTCCTCAGATGAGGGAAGGGTTTCGATGTCAAAGAATAGTTTTATCATTCAGGTAATTGTACTAAATATTTTCACTTTTACAAAGTTTGCATTAAGGAGTGGGTTTTGGGCTTGGTTGAATATCGCTACCTGCTGGGTTGTAAGAGAACTTTCTTGTTAAGGTGATCTGCTCACCCGTTACTGTGCTTTTTACTCTTAGATCAAGAATCACATCTCCTGAAGGCAAATCATAAAGAGCAACCGATCTATCATCATAGCTTGACCATTTTCCTTTGTTTATTCTGTACGACCAAACAGATGCGCAGTAATCTTTTCCGCCTTCATCAATTTCAACAAAAACAGGGCTCTCAGTTATTTTTTCTCCTTCTTCAGGAGAGCTGATATCAACAGGACCCACCTCTTCTATGCAGGGAGCATCAGTTAGAGATAATTTATCTGATTGATTATCTGGTGTTTCATTACTGTTTGATGTTGCAGGTTTTTCAATTATCCTTTCAAGGATATTGGTTGAAGGGATTTGTTCATTTTCTTTACTTGATTTAAGATTGTTGTAGTTGACAAGAATAATTGTTAGAAACATGGGAATCGAAAGAACTACAGCAAGAAATTCGAGATAATGTTTTTTTCTCGGAAGAATACGGTAAGATGTAAGAAATTTTTTCGTCCCTCTTTTAATTTTGTTTATAAAGCTTTGCATAATATTGCCTTGATTTAAGATTCTAACAAATAATAGAAGATTTGCAAGAGAATAGGTATAATAAGTGTCATGAAAAATTTTTGGAGAGATCTGCCACGACCATTTACATCTCTTGCTCCTCTTGATGGTGTAACTGATGTTGTTTTTAGAAATATTGTAACAGAAACAGGAAAGCCTGATGTACTATTTACAGAATTTACAGCAGTTGATGGGCTTTTGTCGAATGGTTCAGAGAGAGTTTCGGAAAGATTGATGCTTGAAGAATCTCAAAAACCAATTGTTGCACAAATCTGGGGAACAGATCCAGACAAGTTTTATGTGGTTGCAAAAAAAATAAGTAAAAATGGTTTTGCAGGCATTGATATAAATATGGGTTGTCCTGAAAGAACTATCATAAAGCAAGGCGCCTGTTCAGCGCTGATAAAAAGTCCCATGCTTGCCAAAGAAATCATAAAAGCAACTATTAAAGGCGCAGGAGATTTGCCAGTTAGCGTAAAAACAAGAATCGGATTTTCAAGTATTGATATTTTGTGGATTAAACATTTGTTATCTTTGAAATTGCCAGCGCTTACTTTTCATCTTAGAACAGTGAGTGAGATGTCGAAAGTTCCTGCTCATTGGGACATGATGAGTGAGGTAATCAAATTACGTAATGCTATTTCACCAGAAACCATTATTATTGGCAATGGGGACGTTTTGAACCTATCTGAGATTTATGAAAAATATAAAAAATACGGCTGTGAGGGATTTATGGTGGGACGGGGTATATTTATAAATCCGTGGATGTTCAATAAGACTGTTGATATGAAGAAGATAACTGTTCTGCAAAGAATTGACCTTTATCTTCATCATATAGATCTTTTTGAAAAACAGTGGGGGACAAGGCGAAATTTTGCTTTACTTAAGAAATTTGCCAAAACCTATCTCAGTAATTTTCCTGGGGCATCAGAAGTGAGGGATGATCTTATGATTTCAAAAAAAATTGAGGAACTCAAAGAGAAGCTGAATGAATATAGAAAACTGAATTCATAAAACCATCCTTAAATACTCCTTCAATTATTTATAGGTTCAGACTTCTCATTTTTTCCTGTTGTTTCATTTTTCTTGCCCTCAGCAAATGGTTCACCTTTCATAGTGCAGACTTCTGCCCCGCATTTTGTTAGACCATTATTGTATTTTTCCTCAGACACAACTGCCTGACAGGTACCGAGACAAACATATGTTTTGTTATTTTCCATAAAATCACCTCCTTTATTTTATTTCAATCAGCTCAACATCAAAAATAAGAGTAGAGTTGGCAGGTATATCTCCATTTTGTTGTGTTCCATATCCAAGTTCAGGTGGAATGGATAGAGTTCTTTTCCCTCCAACCTTCATGCCGACAACTCCGATATCCCATCCGGGTATGACTTGGCCAACGCCTATTATTGTTTGGAATGGTTCGCCTCTGTCATATGATGAATCAAATTTAGTTTTATCAGTCAGCCTGCCTTCATAATGAATGAGTATAGTATCACCTGATTTTACCTCAGGCCCTGCCCCCTCCAGAGTATCTTTAATTTCTAGATTATCAGGAATTTTTGTTTCTGTTTTTTCAGTTGCTACTTCGTTTATGGAATTGTTTGGTTTGCTTTTAGATCCGAAGATGAAGTAGAAAAATACTGCCAAGATCACAAGACCTATTATAAGTACATTACTTGTCTGCTTTGACATGTTTATATACTACAACTTTTAGAAAAGTTTTAAAAGCTTAAAAATCAGTTTATAGAAGTATTTACTTTGTATAAATGAGTATTAGTTTGTCTCCCTTGACTTATGATTCAATTAAGTGTCAGACTTAACCTACATAGTGAAAGGAGGTGATTTACATGAAGGCATTACACATGATTGCATTTATCTTAGTTGTTGCAGGAGGCCTTAATTGGGGTCTTATCGGATTTTTCAACTACAATTTAGTTGCTGAAGTTCTAGGTGGAGTTGAGACAGTTGTCTATATGCTTGTTGGACTTTCAACAGTTTATATAGCATTTACACACAAAACAGATTGCAAAGTCTGCGGCGGAAAGTAAATAAGTGTTTTATAGAGTAAGAAGTTGGTAGAGTTTTAAGAGTTGGCGATTGTTTAGTCGTTTATTGATTTTTTGGTAAAAAGTTCTTGAACAAGAGAAGTATTGCCAGATCTAAAATAAGTGGTGCTGCAAGAAATATGCTTGCCTGTTTAAATACTTCCAAAATTTCAGGTTTATTTAAAAAAGCCTGAATGGTAAATGAAGAAATTTTTATCCCTGCAAAATATAAGACAATAAATACAAATAACATCACCAAAACAAGCGGAAAAACACCCTCCATGTCTTTTTTACTTGAAAACATAGTATTTCCTATTTCAAAAACTGCATAAATTAGAATTAGTAAATAAAGAGGATTACTAAGCATATTATTTGAAACAGCTATTGAGAAGAGCCAAATAATTAGTGATGTACCGATTGTGAATGGAGCGATACCAATAAGAAATCTCCTGATTGGATCTGTTTTACCAATTTGGACACTTCCCATTTTTACCTCATCCCCATCTATTTTGGGAATTAACTCCATTTCGCCAATTGGCACCATTAGTATGAGTGCCATGAGAAGATGACTCGCTTCGTGGATAAATGTTCCAGGAAGAAAAAGAAAAGAAAGAAGAGCGATTGTTATTTTTTTGCTTTTGGTAAGTGAATAAAGCCAGAGCGAGATCCGTCTTGTCAGGCTTCTTGATAAAAAAAACAGAGCTAAAAGTTCAATTAGAAAAATGAAAGCATAGAACATGTATTTATATTAGCAATTTCAAGCGTTAAATAACCAGCTTAGAATTTTATTGAGGCTAATTTACCTCTTGCAAAGCATTATCAATTTGTTCTATGATAGAAAAAGAGAAATAGATATGCCCAAAAAAACACTTGCCCTTATAGTTGGTTTGGTTCTAGTTACAGTAGTACTTTTTGTATTTGCATTAAGAGCTAGCAACACCTCAGATCAAACAGCAATTCAGCCAACCCCAGCAGGTGAGGCTCCAGCTCCTACTTCAGCAGCTAAATCCATACTTACGCTTTCTCCAAATCCTGTTACGGTAGGTTCTGGTCAAAGTGGTCAAGTTAGCGTTGAGATCAATACCGACTCCAATGAGGTAACTGGTGTTCAATTGGAAATTTCATATGATCCAGGTCTGATATCAAATGTAAAAGTTACCCCAGGCGTTCTTCTTCCAAACGCAGCAGTTCTTTTTGACAACAATAATTCACAAACAGGTAACTATACATATGCGTTAGGCATTACGCCAAATAGCCCTACAATTCAAGGAACAGGAAGTGTAGCTGTGATTACATTTACTGCAAGAGGAATTGCAGGATCGCAATCACAGATTGAACTTCTCCCAACAACTCTGATATCTGCAAAGGGAGTACGAGATTCTGTTTTGAAGCAGTCATCTGGGGCAACGGTTATAATTAATGCTGCATCTACAACAAATACAGGTTCAGGTTCAGGAACATTTGTGGAAACAGCTCCTCCAGTAGTCGCTCAATAAATTCTGCGGTTTTGATTAAATCCTTGATAGTTACTCTTTGTTATTCTATAATCTTTTAAATGTTTATTATTACGGGGTCAATTGCTTATGATTACATAATGGGTTTCCCAGGTAGCTTTTCAGACCATATCCTTCCAGAAAACGGAAAAAATATAAATATCTCATTTGTAGCAGACAAGTTTGCAAGACGTAGGGGAGGAACTGCAGGAAATGTTAGCTATACTCTTGGACTTCTTCAGACTCCTCATCTTTTATATTCTTATGCTGGTTCAGACTTTACTGATTATAGAAAAGATTTTGAAAAGCTAGGGATTGATTTAAGTGGAGTGAGGATAGATGAATCAGAAAGCACAGCTCTTGGGTTTGCAATGAGTGATAAAAGACAGAATCAAATTTGGGGATTTTACTATGGTGCTGCAAACAAGAACAAAACTCTTAAATTATCAAGAGTAGCAAAAAAAAATGACCTGGTTCTAATCGGACCTCAAGGAGCTGATGCGTCAATGAGCCTTGTTAGGCAATGTATTGATCTTGAAATAGCATATATGTTTGATCCAGGATTTATCCTTACACAAGTAACAGATAAGGATCTTGAGGATGGTTTGGAGCATGCTTCATATATCATTGGCAACAGTTATGAAATAGAAGTTATGAAAAAAAGAGTTAGCAGATTCGTTGTTTTTGAAAAGCAAGCTGTTGTTATTGAGACAAGAGGCAAAGATGGAGCCTTTGTAAACGACATGGGAAAAACCCACAAGATAAAACCAGTTAGAGTAAAGGCTATCTCAACTGTTGGCGCAGGAGATGCATGGAGAAGTGGTTTTCTTGCAGGAATCCAAAAAGGCTTTGATATTTTGACTTGTTCTGAAATGGGATCAGTTGCTGGATCATTTGCTGTTGAAAAGGTAGGAACTCAGGAGCATGAATTTAGCAAAAAAGAGTTTGCAAAGCGCTATAAAGATACGTATAATAAAGAATTAGTACTCTAAGCGCAAATTATATGAAGAATAATTTAAAATACGATGTTAAGGATTTAAAATTAGCAGGTGAAGGAAAGTTAAAAATCGAATGGGCAGGCAGGCAAATGCAGGTTTTAGAGAAGATCAAGACTCGCTTCAAAAAAGAAAAACCTCTAAAAGGACTGACGCTGGCAGCATGCCTCCACATCACATCAGAAACTGCTAATTTGTTGATAGCTCTTAAAGAGGGAGGCGCAACAGTTGTTGCGAACGCATCAAATCCTCTTTCTACACAAGACGTAGTCGCTGCATCTCTTGTCAAAGATTATGACATTCCTACCTTTGCGGTACGCGGTGAGGACAACAAGACATATTTTCAGCATTTAAATGCAGTTCTTGATGCCAAGCCGAATATCACAATGGATGATGGGGGAGATCTTATTTATGCGCTTCATACCAAAAGATCAGAGCTTCTGAAAAATATCATTGGATCTAGCGAGGAAACAACAACAGGCGTGATCCGTCTTAAGGCTATGGAAAAAGAAGGCGCTCTCAAACTTCCCGTTATTGCAGTTAATGATTCAGATACCAAGCATCTTTTTGACAATCGTTATGGAACGGGACAATCAACAATAGATGGTTTGCTTCGCGCAACAAATATACTTATAGCAGGTAAAACATTTGTGGTCGGAGGATATGGTTGGTGTAGTCGTGGGATTGCTATGCGGGCAAAAGGAATGGGTGCAGATGTGATAGTAACTGAGGTTGATCCTATCCGCGCGCTTGAAGCAGCAATGGATGGGTTTCGCGTGATGACGATGAAGGATGCAACTAAGTTTGGTGATATTTTTGTCTCGGCAACAGGGGATAAGCACGTGATATCACTTGATGTTGTAAAGCTCATGAAAGACGGCGCGATTGTTGCCAACTCAGGACATTTTGATGTGGAGATAGATATGGCTGGCATTGAAAAGTTAAAAACCAAAAAGAGAAGAGTCAGAAACAATCTGGATGAATATACTTTTCCAAATGGAAAAAAGATTTTTGTGGCTGGTGAGGGACGTTTGGTTAACTTGGCAGCAGCAGAAGGTCATCCAGCAGAGGTGATGGATATGTCCTTTGCCAATCAGGCGCTTGCTGCAGAGTATTTGGTTGACAACAAAGGAAAGTTGAAAAATAAAGTCTACACCTTGCCAAGAGACTTAGATGTAAATGTCGCAAAGATCAAGCTTGATGCAATGGGAATAAGTATTGATAAATTAACTAAAGAACAAAGCAAATACCTCTCATCCTGGGACGAAGGAACCTCATAGATTCTCACAACAATAAATAATAGAAATCTTTTTTTTACTGTTCCATTACAAGTATACATGTATATCTGCACCAAGAGGATTTTTATTCAATAATATTCGGAATTATCTGGTAATATTTGGCAAAATTAGAAAATTATAATTTGAAGTTAAGATTCGTAGATGTAAAATGTGACGAGGTTATTTGTTTTCTTCTTCAGACTCTTCACCACCGACCATGATTGGCGCAGGTCTTCCGTCTTTGTTCTGAGCCATTATTTTTGCAATAATTTCTTTTGAGAGACTTGAATTTTCTTTCAGCTTTTGCATTGTTGCCAGCTTGCCTTGACCAAGCATCTCGTCATTGTAGCGATAAAATGCGCCTGCTTTTTGGATAATATCCATCTCAACCGCCACATCAACTATTCCTCCCTCTCTTGAAATACCAGTTCCTGAGACGTCAAATTCTGCTAGGCGGAAAGGTGAAGCAATTTTGTTTTTTACAATCTTAACACGATGTCGTGAACCAACAACCTTATCACCATCTTTAAGCGTCTCTATTTTTCTGATATCCATTCTGATAGATGCATAAAATTTCAGTGCTTGACCACCTGTTGTTGTCTCAGGATTGCCAAACATTACACCAATTTTTTGTCTGAGCTGGTTGGTAAATATGACAACAGTTTTTGATTTTGAAATAACACCTGTCAATTTTCGAAGAGCTTGTGACATAAGACGCGCCTGAAGACCCATGACTGAATCACCCATATCTCCTTCTATCTCAGCTCTTGGCACAAGGGCTGCAACTGAGTCGATAACCAATACGTCGATTCCGCCTGATCTTACTAAGCTTTCTGTAATTTCAAGCGCCTGCTCACCTGTATCTGGCTGAGATATTAATAATTCATCAAGTTTTACTCCAAGTTTTTCAGCCCACAGCGGGTCAAGAGCGTGTTCTGCGTCAATAAATGCAGCAACGCCGCCATGTTTTTGCGCCTGTGCAATAGTTGATAAACAAACAGTTGTTTTTCCTGATGCCTCAGGTCCATAGATTTCAATAATCCTACCACGGGGAAGTCCACCTGCGCCAAGCGCCAGATCAAGAGGAAGACAGCCTGTTGATATAACCGAAATATCAAATTTTTGACCTGATTCACCAAAACGCATTATAGATCCTTTGCCGTACTGTTTTTCGATTTGATCCATTGCCATGCGGATTGATTCGAGCTTTTGCTTGTTGTCAGTTTGTTCCTGAACGGGGGTTGAGGTTTTTGAATTAGCTTGTGTTTTCGCCATAATTGATTAACATTATAATAGCAAGGTTCTATGATAAAATACAAGTAGCAAAACGGGGTGTAGTTTAACGGTAGAATGAGCGGCTGGGGGCCGTTTGATTGGAGTTCGACTCTCCGCACCCCGACACAAATTATTCTCCCAAGTATTCAAATCTTGGTGTTTGCTTTCCATCAACAGTTACATTTTCTAAAAACATCTCAATAGGTCTGATCCAGAAATGATTTTTGTCATCCTCAAGATGGCGGTAAGTAACTAGTTCCTCAAGTGTCTCGCTGTGATTTGCAACACCAAGGACTATCACGTCAGCTCCTTTGCAGTGCCTGTATCTGCCAAGTTTTAAATTATTTGCTTTTTCAGATAATTTATTGTTGATCATGATTTGATAATATCACAACTTGGATTATTTGTAGTATTGAGTTATTATTTAATCGCAGCTCAATCATGGATGATTTTAAGAAATATTTGGATAAGGCATATTTTTTCCTCAAGTTCAGACCAAGATCTGAAAAAGAGCTTCAGGATTATTTAGTCAAAAAGAAGGCGCCCAAGGAGATTATTGAAAAGATAATTACGAGTTTAAAAGAGCAGAAATTCTTGGATGATAAAGAGTTTGCGAAGTGGTTTATGGAGCAAAGGTTGAGATTCAAGCCCAAAGCTATGCGATTAATTAAGTATGAATTAAAACAAAAAGGAATAAATAAAGAGATTGTTGATGAATTAGGAATTATGAATAATGAATTGGGGCAAGTTAGTGATTTTGAATCTGCAGAAAAATTGGTTGAGAGAAAAATTGATAAATATAAAAATCTGGATAAAAAAGAGATATACCAGAAGCTTGGTGGGTATCTTGCAAGACGCGGATTTAACTGGGACATAATCAAAAAAAGCATTGACTCTATTTTGGCAAAAAGAGTATAATGACATCAGCAATAGAAGTTTTCTATGAAGCAAGCAATTTTTAACTTCATAATTTTTGTTTAAACGGCAAGTGATTGCCTATCTTCTTTTGCTCTTAATACTTTAATTTAATTTTTAATATATATATGGCTACAAATACACAACAGGATTTAATTCAGCTTGAAAAAAAACTTCTTGAAAGACAAGACAAGCTCGATGATTTGAGAGATAAGCTTGACACTGAAAGAGAATCAATAGAGAAAAAAAGGTTGGACTACACTAAAAAGCTAGAGAAGGTTGCAAGTATGAGTCGCGAGGATGCAAATAAGCAGATTCTTGAAGAAACAGAAAAAGATGCATCAGAAATGATGGCAAAGATCATAAAAGACAAGGAAGAAGAAGCAAAAATAACAGGTGAAAAAAAAGCTCAGGAAATAATTCTTGATAGTATCAAGCATGGAGCATTGAAATTTATTCCAGAATATACAGTTTCAGTTGTAAGAATTGCTGAGGAAGATATTAAAGGTCGCATAATCGGAAAAGAAGGAAGAAATATAAGGGCATTTGAACAAGCAACTGGAGTTGACGTTGATCTTGACGAGGAAGGAATCATCAGACTTTCGAGTTTTGATCAGATAAAAAGAGAAGTTGCAAGACGTGCGCTTGAGATACTCCTGAAAGATACCAGAGTTCAGCCATTTAGGATTGAAGAGGTTGTCAAGCAGACAAGAACTGAGCTTGAAAAAATAATGTCTGATGAGGGACAAAAACTTGCTCAAGAAGTGAAGGTATTTAATCTTCCATCAGATCTTTATCCAATTTTGGGAAGAATGAAATTTAGGACATCATACGGACAAAATCTTCTAGTTCATACACTCGAGCTGACGAAAATAGGTACTCATATTGCAGCAGAGATTGGTGCCAATGAAGACGTGGTGAGGCTTGGGTGTCTATTCCATGATATAGGAAAAGTGGTTGAGGGAGAGGGTTCTCACGTTACACTTGGTGTAGATCTTTTGAAAAGATACAGTTTCCCAGATCCTATTATAAATGCAGTTTGGGAGCATCATGAAGACAAGCCATTCTCAAGCGTAGAATCAGTTATAGTTCATATCGCAGATGCTATATCAGCAGCAAGACCTGGTGCTAGATATGAAGATATAGAAAAGTATGGACAGCGTCTTACTGATATGGAGAAGATTGCCAAAAATTATGAAGGCGTTGAGGATGCATATGCTTTTGAGGCTGGCCGTGAGCTTAGGGTAATAATAAATCCAGGAAGGCTTAATGATGCAGAGACAACTGTTCTCGCAAGAAAAATTCAGGAAGAGGTAAGTAAATCCCAAGCTGTTCCTGGAGTTGTAAAAGTAACAGCAATCAGAGAGTTTCGCTCAGTCTTCCCAGAAACAACATCATAGTTTGATCTCTTAAGAACTATTGACAAACCCTCATTTTACTTGTATTGTTAATCTAATCGTAACTTTTAATTTAATAAAAAAAGGGGGTGATTAATATGACAAAAAAAGACCTAATTGAAGTAGTTGCAAAAAAAGCAAACTTAACCAATAAAGCAGCAAGAGATTCAGTGCAGACAACTTTCAATACAATTCGCGATTCTCTTAAAAGAGGAGAGAAGGTTGTTATAACTGGTTTTGGAACATTTAGTATCAGATCCCGCAAACAAAGAGTGGGTAGAAATCCAAAAACAGGAGATAAAATTACTCTTTCTGCAAGAAAAGCACCAGGTTTTACAGCTGGAAAAACTTTGAAAAAAGCAGTTCGCTAGTTTTTAACTATCAGAAAGTTTAATTATTGAAACAAACGGAGAAGTTCCCTGTCCTCAGGGAGCTTCTTTTTATATTTTTGAAGAAAAAATCCTGGGAAGAGAGTAAGCCAGATTTTGTTTCTCAATCGCAATTTCTCTCAGGATGATATTTAGTCATTCTGCCCGCCCTATTTAGGCGAGATGCCCTCAAACTTTGGTACTCGGGTAAAGCGCCTCAAGCGTACCGTTCGGAGGTTGCAGCAGGTAGGATTGCCCGTTTCAGTCTCACACGTTTCTGTTGCTCTCAAATCTTGTCAATTCAAAATTTGTTCCAAATCCCGTTTGGTGAGATAAAGATTTGGACACTGGCAATTTTAATTGCTGGAGCTTTCGCTCCATCCCCGGCCTTACACCTGTCTGGACTTTCCTGTCGCCTTAGGCGACTAGCGATTCTTCTTCCCAGGCAAAGAGAATTTTACTTTAATTTTTTGTAAAAAACAAGTTATTTGCAGATAGAACCTCCGATCTGGCTAAAAACGTTTGGAAGGTCAGATTCGGTTGGGGATGAGTAAAATTGACCACTTGAAAGTGTTGATATTTGGCGTAAGAGCGCTTCATCGTCTGCATCTCCGTATCCAATTGTATGATATGCAGTTCGGTTTTGATTATAGCCTGAAAATGCTGAGTCAAGCGTTTTTTGTCTAGCAAGACTATCAGGTTTAGGACGGTTTGCCGATCCATCGCTAAGAAGGATAATCACTTTTTTTATCCCATCTCTACCGCTTGCTGCTATTTCAATGTTTGCGAGATCAATTCCACAATGAATACAAGTTGATCCGCTTGCAGTTATTGTATCTAGTTTTTGTTTTATTGATGAGAAGTCGTTAGTCATACCACTTAGCAAGTCTCCATTTTCTGAAAATATGCTAAGTCCCACCCTATTCTCGTTATTTTGTGATAGGTTATCGACAAAGCTTTTAGTTGCAGAAAGAGCGTTTCTTAGTTTACTTCCACCACCCTCACTCATGCTTCCAGAACGGTCAAAAATAATCATAACATCAAGCGGAGTGAGTGTGCAGCTATTGGTTGGTGAGTTAGGCGGTGGGGTTGGAGGATCTGTCGGCGCTATTACTTCTCCGTTAAAAGTGAAAAGCTGAAGAGCATTCTGTTTTGAATTATTAGAAACAGGATTTACTTTAACATCTGCCCCATTTGAATCTTCTTGAAATGTAATAGGCAGGTTGTTTCCAGCAAAGTTGTAAGCAAATAGTGTAAGCAAAATAATCATAATAAAAATTGAAAGGTTTCCTATCCCACCTTTTTGAAGTATTAATTTGTTTTTAGAAAATTGCTGAAAGAAAAAGACCATGTATTTAGTATAAATCAAGTCAAGGTTGTTGCAAAGAGAAATCAGGCACTACAAACCATTTGGTATTCACAGTTTTTGCAAAACATACTCTTGTTGCAGTGAAATTCGCTTGTTGATATGTCATTTACTATTTCAAGAATTTTTTGTCTAGCATCAAATAGATCCTTAGTAGTTCTGGTCGTAGATAGCTTTTTTCCTTCTTCAAGATAGTAAAGAGAAAGTATTATTTCTTCAGGTTTTTTATTGAAAATCTCATCTTTTACTGTGGTTGCAGCTAAAGCATAAAATGATAGCTGCAAATCTTCTTTAAGTTTTTTTTCAGTTGGAATATTTTTTCCTGTTTTATAATCAACTATCTCAATCTTTCCATTTGGAAGTTTGTCAATTCTGTCAATTCTTCCACCAAGTTTTAGTTTGCTTGCCCCTTTATCAAGTCTTTCAAGCCAGAAGCTGAACGGAGTCTCAATTCCGATAGTGCTTGATTTTTTATCAGTATTTTCTCTGGCAAAATTAGTCAGCATTTTCTTAGCTTGTATAAATGATTTTTCTTCATGAGATCTGCCTGAGTATCCTTCTTTTATCCAATTTTTCTTAAGAAGTTTTATAATATCTGGCTTTTGATTTGCTGATAAGGATTCTGAGAATTCCTTAAGTGTGGAGTGAACACTTACGCCATAGCTAAGAGCAGGAGTTGGGGGAGTGGGGATACCTAGAACATATCTTAATTTATAATGGAGTGGACATGTTAGAAATGTTTGGATCTGTGAATAAGAGATGTAGTTAATGTTGGTTCTTGGTTCTTGGTTATTGGTTGTTAGTTCTGATTTAGATTCTTCGTTTTGAATTTGACTGTTAACAATATCTAACAATGTCAGCTGTTGGTTTGAAGTTTTCTCAGTTTGTTTTTTGACAATTGATTCAATCATTTCTTCGCCTAGTATTTCAGGAACAAAAGGAGATATTTTCCTTATTCTTTTTCCATCACCATAAAATTTCGCAGCTGAGAGGAAAAGTTTATCTTTTGCACGCGTTGCTGCGACATAAAAAAGTCGCCTTTCTTCCTGAAGATTTTCATCGCCTTCTGGCAGCTCTTCTCTGATCAAGTCTGTTGGAACTGGAATTTGTTCTCTTCGATTGCGACTTGGAAATCTATCTCTTACTAGGTTAACCACAAAAACATATGGGAATTCGAGGCCTTTGCTTGAGTGGATTGTTAGTATGTTAACTGCGTTATTTTCGCTCCAGTCAATATCAGTTGCAAGTGGTGACTCGCCAAGCTCCATTGATAAATTTATCCAATCAACAACTGCAAAAACAGATGAATCATCATGATTACTGGTATAGTTTTGGAGCTTTTCAAAAAATTTAGCTATGTTTTGAGCTTCCTTTTCAGTTCTTTTGGAGCCAGGATCAAGGTAATGTCCAAGAAGCCCCGAGTCAGTAAAGAAATAGTAAAGTATTTGTCCTGCATCAATCTTGGGAACTTTTTCAAGATGATTTTTCATCATCTTGGTAATTTTTTTTATTTTTTCTATGCCACTTGATGTTAGCTTTGAGCTCTCAACATCCTCCATAGCCTCAAATAATGAAGTACTATTTTTTTTAGCATGATTAAGAGCTGCTGCGATATCTCGAGCTTGTATATCAAAAACAGGATGTGCAATTACTCTATAGAGAGATGAATTGTCTTCAAAATTAGAAAGTGCTCTCAGGTATGCGATAAGATCTTTTATCTCATCTTGCTGAAAAAGTCTGCCAGGACCTAGGAATTGAAAAGGGATATGCGCTCTCTCAAGTGCTTTTTGAAATGGAAGCGAGTGGTCATTGGCACGAACCAAAATTGCAAAATCTTTGTATGAACGATTTGTTTTTCCTGTCTTGTGGGCAGACAGGTCTATTTTTTCACGAATTTTTTCTACAACTTTTTCTGCTTCATCAACTGCTTTATTTTCATAAATAAATTCAATATTTTCTCCTCTTCTTTCCCGCATTGAAATTAATTTCTTATCTATTTTTTCTTTTATCTCAAGCCGATCTGGATTGTTGTTTTGTATCAGTTTATAAGTGCTATCGAGAATATTTTGGGTTGATCTGTAATTTTTTGTTAGAGTTATTATTTTTGCATCTGGAAAGTGTTTTTTAAACTGCATCATGTTGGCAACCGCAGCACCCCTCCATCTATAAATACTTTGATCATCATCTCCAACAACCGTAATATTTTTATCCGTTCCTGAAAGAAGTATTGCAAGTTCGTTTTGCGCATAGTTTGTATCTTGAAATTCATCAACTAAAATATATTGAAATTGTTTTTGGTATCTTAATAATATATTGGTTCTTTTTCTAAAAAGGTTTAAGGTATTACTGATGAGATCTGAAAAATCCATCACAGCTTCTTTTGTTTTTAGCTCTTCATATATTTTGAATGCTTGAGCAAGCTCAAGTGTTTTTCCTAGCTCTTCTTTTTGTTCAGGGTTAAGCGTAGAGCGTGAGGGATAAAGCTTCTCAGAATATTTTAGATATTCATCAGGTTTTATATCATCATCTTTAAGTCTTGAAAAGTGAGTCAGCATCCCTTGTAAAAATTTGGTTGGGTTGCCAAGAGGGCGGAAATAATTGAGATCAAATTTAAAAAGATTTTTTCGAAGGAAAAGAAGTGATTCTGCCTCAGTCATTAATTTAAATGTCGGATTAAGGCCAATGTGAAGTGCCTCATTTCTGAGAATCCGATCACAAAAAGCATGAAAGGTCTCAATCCACATCTGAACAGCTCCATATGGCATCACCTCATCAATTCTTGTTTCCATTTCAGTTGCTGCTTTTTCTGTAAAGGTGAGTGCCAGGATATTGCTTGGAGGGACATTTTGATTTGTTATCAGGTGTTTGATTCTTTCAGTTATGACAGTTGTTTTGCCAGTACCAGCACCAGCAATTATAAGAAGAGGTCCTTTGTCATGTCTTGTGGCTTCAAGCTGCTGACTATTTAGATCTTTGACATCTGACATAGAGTTATTCTAACATAGAGAACACTTATGAGCTACAAGAGTAGAGAAGAAAAATGGAAGTTTATAAAAAAGAAAAAACTTCAGGAAAATATATATTCTTTTTATTTTGAATCAAAAAATAAATTTGATTTTTTACCCGGACAATATGTTCGATTGATTCTTCCACATGAAAAGCCCGATTTTAGGGGAACGGGTAGGTATTTTACAATCTCATCATCGCCATTGGAAAATTATTTAATAATTACAACAAAACTTGTTGAGAGTACTTTTAAAAAGACAATTTTCTCTTTGTCCCCAAATGACAAAGTAAAAGTATTTGGACCGATGGGAAATCTTGTTTTGCCTAAAGAAGATGGTAAACCGTCTCTAGTTTTTTTATCAGGTGGGATGGGAATAACGCCATTTCGCAGTATTATTTCTTATTTAAATAAGAAAAAAACAAAAACTTTAATAACTCTTATTGCTTCTTTTAAAACTCCTGATGAGATGATATTTGTTGATGAATTAATAAAAATTTCAAAAAAGAATAAATCAATTAGGGTGATTTTTACAACAACATCCTCACATTCTCAAGTATATGAGGATGTTGCGGTAGACAGGGGAAAGATTCACAAGGATCTGATTGAGAAATATGTTGAAAGTGTTTTTGAAAATAAATATTTTATAGTCGGCCCACCAGTGATGGTTGAAGCAACAAAAAAAGTTTTGAAAACTTTGAAAATTCCAAATGAAAAAATAATAACAGAGGACTTCACGGGGTATTGAGATTATAATAGAAAAGATGAATAAAACAACAGTAAATATTGTTGGTTGTGGGATAGTTGGCTTGGTAACCGCAGTTGTAATTAAAAATTTTTTACCAGAAATTATTATAAATATGTACGATGCTGATTCTCATCCAGAAAATACATTAGATTTAGTAGGTGTAACATTTGGCAAGGGACGAGATGCGAGGCATTTTACTGGTTCTGAAAGTTTATCGTTTCAGAATCCCGTTCATTCAAGAGCTCTTGTGTTGTCACCAGGCGAGAACAAAGATTGGGCTGGTTGGAAGTTGATAGATGAAAATCACTTGACAGACAACGAGTTAAAATGGCGAGCGGACAGTCTTAATAAATATTCAGGAGTCGGTCATGAGAATATTAATGAATACGATTATTTTCATGCACGATTTAATTATGCAGGGATGCTTTCTTGGAAATTTCTACAAGAACACATTCCATATTTATCAGAATATCAAATATCAAATAGTTCTGTATCCGTATTGTTTTTGACAAAAAATAATTTTGATGCTGATTTATTAAGTGAAAAAATTTTTCTTGAAAGATTTGGAAAAAAATGTGGAAATGTAACTGATTCAGTAATTAAAAAAAACATTAAAAATTTGTTAAAAGCAGATGTTTATGAAAAAGGTCTTGAATTACCTGGATCATCTTGGCGCATAAGGTCTTTAGGTTTAAGAATTCTTTCCGAACTGGAGGAAGAGGGAGTGGTATTCCATTGGAATAAAGAGATAGTTGAAAGTGAGGAATTGAAAGGCGATATCATAGTATGGACAGCAGGTACGACGCACAAGGTGCCTGAAATTTATAAAAAATATTCACTGATTCAAGGTATTGCTGGCTGTTGGGTAAGTATTCCAAATAAAGGTTTTGAAAAACCTTTTAAAATATCTCTACCACAACCAAGTGGGTATATAAATTGTACTCCGGATAATGATGTTTTACATATCTCTGGGGGTTTTGGCTGGGTCGGTGAAAGATCATACAATGAAGCGGCTGAACTGATGAATCCGATATGCACATCTTTTAAAGAGCAAATTTATCAATACTTTGGAATATCTATAAAAGATATGGATACTGATGGAAAATATCCATTAAGTGTTTGTATTCGTCCTGCAACACCGACTGGTTTGCCTGACGTAGGTGTAAGAAATTTTGATAGTATCAAAAATATAATTCTGACAGGTTCTGGTAAGAGTGGTTCTACGCAAGCATCCTTATTAGCATTATACGCAATAGGCAAGATCGATTCTAAAATAATTGATAAAAAAATTAATCAAGAGCAAATAAAAGATGCAATAGAAGTGCTTGGTTCTCTAGATAAGGTTCATGATTTTGTTTAGTTAATTAATTAACCCCGATTAAAATAATCCCCAAAACAGACAGAGTAATTCCGAACCATTGGATTTTATTAATTTTATCTTTTAAAAATATCCATGAAAGAATGATTGTAATTACTGTGTAGGAGGAGCTGATTGGAGTTACAATTGAAAGAAGCCCTTTTGAGATTGCCAAATAGTAAAACAACATTCCAACCTCAGTCATGGTTACTCCAATAAATGTTGGTAAAAAATTCTTAGATGAAAAGCTCTGAAGACTGCGACCCTTTTTGTCAAAAATGATTGCAACAAGTGATGTTAAGGCAAAGGCAAAACTATAGTAAACAAGGTAGCTATAGATATCGCTTTGGTTGATTGCTGTTTTTGCAATAAAGTCACTTATGCCAATAGCAAACGCTCCACCAAGCGCCCATATTATCCAATTGTCAGTTATAGATTTATTAAGTTTATTTTTATTTTCGCCTCCAACAAGCACAACTGACCCAAGAATAATAATAAGGATCGCGATGTTTTGTAAAAAAGTTGTTTGTTCATTAAGAAACAAAAAAGAAAGTACTACTGTTATCAGGGGGTAGGTTGCCAAAACAGTGCCAGTTAGAGAAATCTGTCCCTTTTCTAATACATAATAGTAGCAGAGTAGGAGAGCGCCGACCAAAAGCGTGTGTGGAATTATTTTTATTGAGGATAATAGGTCGGGATTGTGAGAAAGCGCAAATGGAACTATGAGAATAAGCGTCACAATGGCTCCTAGAACATTATTATAAAGCGGCGATATGTGATAGAGACCTTTTTTGGTAATTACACCGCCGATTCCCCAAAAAAAAGCAGCAAGAATTGATAATATAAACCACATAAAATAATTGTAGCAGAATATGTTTTATTCAAGCTCTTTTTTTACTTGTTCGGATAGAGTTCTGGCACTTGATAGTTTTTGGCCCAAGCTGTTAAATCCTTTATTTAGATTTAAATATTGATTGGAAGAATTATTTATATGTTTGCCAAGCGTGTCCATAGAATCACTAACTTTTTCATAGTCAATTTGCAATGCTCTTAAAAGCCTGAAAACTTCACGGGACTCTGATTCAATTTTTTTGCCTTCAAAAGAAAGAAGAATTGTTTGTAGGTGGGCATAAAGCGTACTTGGAGAGACAATATAAACGCGTCCTCTTTTTGCATGCTCTGTCACGTCTTCCATATTTATAATCTCATAAAAAACCGACTCACTTGGTACATACATAAGAGCAAAATCCATAGTTCCCTCATCAGGAAGTATATATTTTTTAGAGATTGCATCAATATGTTTCTTCACATCTTTTGTGAATTCGTGTTTAAATTCTTTTATCTCTGACTCTGTTTTTGCTTTTGCCATTTTTTGGAAATTTTCCATTGGGAATTTGGAATCAATCGGGAGAATTCCTGCATCTGTTTTGATCGCAGCATCAACCTTCTCACCAGACTTGAAGGTGTATTGGAGATTAAAACTATTTTTTGGAAAAATTTGAGTAATCAAATCTTTTAATACTTGTTCGCCCAGATTTCCTCGAAGTTTGGGGCTTTTTAAAAAGTCTTGAAGCTCTCGCATATTTCTTCCGATTTCACTCATTTCCCCAACCTCTACACCGACATTTCTGATGACCTTTGCTGCAGTGTCAAGTCTTTCGTTTAGTTGACGGGAGTTTTCTTGAAGAGTTCGAACTGTTGTTTCTGATGTTTTATCAATTGATGACTGCATTGTTTTTAGCCATTCTAGAAGTGTTGTATCTGTTTGTTTTTGATTGAGTTTTTTGTTGAGGAGATAAATAATAATCCCAAAACCAAGGATCAAGATTATTAAAACAGGCAGTATACTATCCATAGTTCAAGTATTGTAACACAAATATTTTACTGGAAATATAGTTCTGGATCGGCTGAGACTTCTTTCCAGCTTTTTGGATTTTGATTGAAATAGGAAGCGGTTGCGATCATAGCGGCATTGTCAGTGCAGAGAGACTTTGCAGGGGCAAAAATCTTGGATTTGAGATCTTGGATTTTGGATCTTAGATGAAATTCATCCCTGAGTGATTGGTTGGCTGCGACTCCACCAGACAGAAGTATTGATTTGGCGTTATATTTTTTGGCAGCTTTGAGAGTTTTCTTGATTAGTACATCAATTATGGCGTCTTGAGCTGCTAAAGCAATGTCCGAGGTTATTTGTTTATCAAGGATTTTTATTTTTTGAGTTTCTCGAAGAACAGCGGTTTTGAGACCTGAGAAACTAAAGTCAAAATCAGCTGATCCGATAAGTGGACGAGGGAATCGAAAGCGTTTTGGATTACCATTTTTGGCAGCTTTTTCTATTTCAGGTCCACCTGGATAGGGGAGATTGAGAAGTCTTCCTATTTTATCAAACGCCTCACCCGCTGCGTCATCGCGCGTCCCGCCAATCAATTTGTAGTCATTATGATTTTTAAAAAGTAGCAAATCTGTGTGTCCACCTGAGACGACAAGAGCGATAGCGGGAAAGTCGATTCTGGATTCTGGTTTTGAGATTTCGCTAACGAAGTTAGCATAAACGTGTCCGATCATGTGATTAACTGGAATTATTGGCTTTTTGAGAACGAAACTCAGCGTTTTGATTGTTTCAACACCGACCAGGAGAGATCCGATAAGCCCTGGACCAAACGTAACAGCAAGAGAGTCAATATCATTAATTTTCATTTCTGCCTTTCTTAGCGCTTCCTGAATAACTGGAATAATAAATTTTATTTGCTCACGCGCAGCGTTTTCGGGAATTATGCCGCCTGTTTTGATATGTGTTTCCATAGAAGAAGCAACGATATTTGATTTTAAAAAAATTTCTTCGTTTTTACCTTCTATTATTGCAGCTGAGGTTTCATCACATGATGTTTCGATTCCAAGTATTATCATTATTTATTTCTCCCCCCTTTAAAATAATTGCTCATACTCAAAAATTCATCAGTTAATTCAGGAAATGATGAGATGATTCTTTTTTTGTTTGAAAAATGATCCATATTATGAAGTATAATTATTTTTGTTCCAAGTTTTTGTTTGAAGACATTACCAAATTTTTCTGGAACACGATCGTCGTTGTCAGAGTAAAATCCCGTGTAATATTTAGATTTGTTTTTTAGCTTATCAAAACCAATCGGTTTTTCAAAAAAACTTTTAATAATTTCATATCCCTTGCCGAGATCTTCGGCAAATCCAGCAACAAAAATTACCCCGCCCACCTTTTGATTTTCAGAAAGATTTTCGAGATAGCGAAGTATTGTAATACATCCAAGACTATGACCGACTAAAAATAAGTCTTCGTCTGGATCTCCTGCTATTTCTTTTAGTTTTTTAAGCCATAGGGAAAGCTTGGGATGGTTGACGTCTGGCATCTGGGGCACAGAGACTTTATAGCCTTTTTCTTCTAATTCTTTTTTGGTCTTTGGATACCAGCAATTTTCAGGAAATCCTTTCCATCCATGAACAATAACTACTTTTTTCATTTCAGATCAAATTTTATCATATCGCCCTTTTTGATATTATATTTTTCACTTAGTCCTGCATTTATTTCGAGCACATAGTTGGCAGGACTATCAGGATGGTATTGTTTTAGTTCTGCATCAGTCTTTGCAATTGGCGCGTTTTTTACAACATACACAACTTTTTTATCCAAAATAAAGATAATATCAATTGGAAATTTCATATCCTTCATCCAGAATTGAAAATATCCTGGTTGATCAAAAACAAAAAGCATCGATTTGTTTTCAGGCAAGCTATCGTATTTTGATAAACCGATTCTTCTTTCCTTATCAGTTCTGGCAACTTCTGTTTGAAAGACATTTCCATTTATCGTTGTAGTGGATGAGACACCTTTTTGGATATTTGTTTGGTTTGTTTTTTGATTTTTTCCTAAAAAAATTATTGCTAGAGAAATGCTTATTATTGCTATAAAAATAGCAAAGACATGGCCTGTTTTCATAAGTCTCCTCCTAGGAGTTTAAGAATGTTACTTGTTGATTTGCTTGTTATGCTATCAACAACATCAACAACTTTGCCGCCAACCTTTTTTGCTTGTCTTTCTTTGTCAGCTCTATTTTTATCTCCTTTTGTAACTGCAAAAATATCAGGCTTTATTGCATTTGCTAGCTTGTCATAGTCTGGATTTTCTGGAAGAAGAATTACATAATCAACCATCTCCAAAGATTCTAAGATTTTTATCCTGTCTAGCTGTTTGTTAATTGGTCTTCCATTTCCTTTTAATTTCCTGATTGCTACATCTGACTCGACAAAAACAAAAAGAACATCTCCTGCCTTTTTGGCATTTTCCAGATAAGTGATATGCCCGATGTGTAAGATATCAAAACAACCCCCAGCCAGAACGATAGATTTACCCTGTGAGTTTATTTTTTTAGAAACTGTAATTGCTTGGTCTAGAGATAGAGTTTTATTCATTATTTAAGTGCTGAGAGCATAAAAGTACAGTACTAATTGTTTTTATTTCCTGCTTCTTTTTAACACATTTAGGCTTACTCTTTTGTTCCTCTTAAGTAAACTGCTTTCCAGGGACGGAAATTGGATGAAAATTTGTTGTCTTGTATAATTTCTCCATCTTTTTTGACAATTCTTGTAAAGTAGACACTTGCGCCACTTGCTGCAAAATCAATTTGTTTTATTTCACCTTTTGGTAGTTCTGGATCATCAATATATTCTGCTTCAGGTGCAGGGGAGGTGCTGAGGATGACTGGATCACTAATAATGACTTCGCGGTTATCGTTGGTTCCGTAGAGTTCAAAGGTTAGTCGATAGTTGGTCATGTCAGGTATTGCCTGAATTAAAATATGTTTGCCAGTGTCGTTTTTAAATTTGAAATCAACACTAGGTGTGTAGATAGCTGCATCGATTCCCGGTCCACGGTCTTGTTCGTAATATCCAACCCTGTATGCATGTTGATTGCGCTCAGTTATCGGAAGACCTGCATTAAGAGCTGCTCTAAAAAGAGTTGTTGATACCTGACAGACACCACCTCCATCACCCAGAATTGTTTTGCCACCGGAAATCACATAAGCTTGCTTATAGCCAGTGAGACTTGAGATGTCGCCAACAGTTTTATTAAAAGAAAAAGTTTCACCTGGTTCAACCAATGCTCCATTTATTCTTGTTGCTGCGAGATTGATGTTGTATGCGCGGTTTTCGATAGATCCTGCAAAAGTAGATGTTCCGCTTGCGATGAGCTCTTTTATTCCGTAGTTGTTTATTTTTTCTGTTGATATTTTTGGCTCTTTTACGATGATTGGTATATCAATTTCTATCTCGTTAGATTTGTTTGAATTTCCTAGTTTTTGTATTTCTGACAAGATTTGCTGTTTTAATTTTTCTTTATCAACCCCTCTACCATTTTTAGATAATTTAAATGCTAAAACACGTCCAGATTTGAAGTTAAAAATTCCTTCAATTGGTTCTTCATCAATTTCTTTTGAAGCATCAGTTATAAATTGATTTATTTTTTCATCGTCTGTAATATATGCTGGAGGAAGTTTGATTCCACTTATGTATGCTTGAAGAAGTATGCTCATGTCAGAAAGCGTACTCCCAGAACGGCCTATGCTTTGCGCTTGCTTGGAAAGAAGGACGCCATCATATTTGAAATCAATTTGTTTTGCAGAAAAAGACGCGGTGTAATCATCAGATGTCAAAATAAATGCTGATTTTTCAATTAGTTCATTCTTTTCGGCAAAATATTTTCTAATATCTGCTGGATTTTTACCTCCAAAATCTATACCGTCTATATAGATACCTTCATATATTTTCCCCTCATGTGATGATCGGTAAAACATAAAAAGAAAACTTGAGAAGAAAAAGAGCCCTAAAAAAGCACCAAGAAAAAACCATAACGATACTTTGGCAACTTTTTTGGTCAAGATTTTCCATGAACTTGAAACAGCTGTGGTGACAGCTGTTATTTCCTTTGGGGTGCTGCTGTCAATTGTAGATTTTGTTTTTTTGCGCGCCATTGCTATAGCTTCCTCATAGGTATTATACTATAAATAGTATGATAAGAGATGAGAATGTAGTCTTTGATAATCAGAATGATCCAAATCAGCCTCAGCAAGGCGTACAAGTTCCGGCTCAGGGGATTGGTTCAGTTCAGCAACAGGATCCTGCGCAAAATCAATTGCCTGTTGAGAATCAGCAGCCGGTAGATCAGGCTTTTGGACAGAATTCAGCTCCGATTGATAATCAGAGTCTGCCAACAGAAGGAGCTCCTCCAGCTGAACCGCCAGTTGATGATCTGTCATCAAGTCCGCCTGGCTTTTTTAATGCTCTTCCACTTAAAAAAATAATAATAGGAGTCGGGGTTTTACTGCTTGTGGTATTTTTAGTCATTCTTTTTATGCCAAAAAATAATGAACAAAAAGACGTAACGCTTACATGGTGGGGGCTTTGGGAAGATGAGGCTGTGATGAAGATTCTGACAGATGAGTTTACAAGAGAAAATCCCAAAATAAAAGTTAATTATGTTCAACAAAACCCGAGGCAATATAGGGAAAGAATTACTGCAAGGATAGGAAATAATAAAACTGATGATGTACCTGATGTTTTTGTGTATCACAATTCATGGACGCCAATGTTTTCAAGCATTCTTCTTCCTTTTTCAGAAGATGTCATAACGCCTGAAGAATTTGAAAAAGCTTATTACCCTGTGATGCAGGATGATTTAGTAAAAAATGGCGCTATTTATGGAATACCACTTGGTGTTGACACGCTTGCTCTTTTTGTAAACACTAAATACTTGAAAGATGCAGACATAGATCCTCCCAAGACTTGGGATGATTTTACTGCAGCAACTGTGGGTCTGACTGTTTATGATGAGAGCACGGGAAGAATAGCAACAGCTGGCGCAGCTCTTGGAACCTACAATAATATTACTCATGCATCTGATATTCTCTCTCTTCTTTTTGTGCAACAGGGGATTGATATGAAAAATTTTCCGGCATCAGCTGACAGACAGCAACAGGTTTTTGATTTTTATACATCTTTTGCAAAAGGTCAAAAGCCCTCCTGGAACACAACTCTTGATGAGTCAATCTTGACCTTTTCAAGTGGAAGGCTTGCGATGTTTTTTGGATATTCATGGGATATATTAAGAATAAAAGCATTAAATCCAGATTTGGAATTTAGCATACATCCTGTTCCTTCTCTTCCTGGGGGAGAAAAGGTTGCTTTTGCAAGTTATTGGGCACAAGGTATATCGAGCAAAAGCCCTTATCAAAAGGAAGCGCTAGTCTTCATGAAATATCTTGCCAAAAAAGAAACAGCTGAAAAGCTTTTTGCTGAAGCAAGTAAGACTAGGGAGTTTGGCCAGCCTTATGCTAGAACAGACCTTGCTGATACTCTTAAAGAAAATCAACTTCTTTATCCTTTCATATTACAACTTCCATATGCCAAGTCATCGGTTTTTTCTAGTGACACACAAGATGGAGAAGGTGGCATAAATTCAATAAGTAATACTTATCTTGGTAATGCAGTAAATGCGATTGTTTCTGAAAATGGTTCTATAAAATCTTCAATTAGTACATTAAGTGATGGAATCAGACAGGTTTACAATAAATATGGCATCCGTTAATTTAAATCAGGTTGATTTATCAGTTCTAAAAACTCTTCTTTATAGTGATATTTTTGATTTTCCTCTGACACGTGGAGAATTGTGGCACTATTTGATTAGTAAAAAAAGAATTAGTAAGAAATCATTTGAGCATTCACTAAATCGGCTCAAAAAAATTATTAAGCAAAAAAATGGATATTTTTACTTTAAAGAAAGAGAAGATATTGTTCTAAGACGTCTAAAAAGCTCAGTTATTTTTGAGAAAAAGATGAATATTGCAAAAAATGCTGCATCATATCTGTCAAAAATTCCAGGAATAAAATTGATTGGAATAAGTGGATCATTGGCTGTGGGAGATGGAGATAAAAACGATGATATAGATTTTTTTATCATTACAAAAAGAGGGGAGCTTTTGGTTACGCGTTTTGCGATTTTAGTAACACTTCAGCTACTTGGGCTTCGCAGAAAAAGACAGGACAAAAATCCAGCAGATAAGATATGTGTAAATTTATTGATTGATGAGGCACGACTTTCATGGGATAAAAAGAAACAGGATTTTTATGTTGCGCGTGAAATTGCACAACTTAAGCCAATTTTTGATAGAGATAATACTTATAAAAATTTTTTAAGTGCTAATCAGTGGGCGGCTGAATTTCTACCAAATATTCAAGGTATAAATTTTCAAAATGGTTTTTTGCCTGAGCGAAATTTTTATCCACTTAAAATTATTGGATTTTTATTAAAATTTAGTCCTTTTGCTTTTTTTGTAAAACTTGTTCAATTATTTTTAATAAAAATACATAGAACCAATGAATTAATCGGAAAGGAGATTTTGGCTTTTCATCCACTTGATTATAGGTCGATAACGCTTTCAAAAATGAGGCTAAAAACGCAAAAAATAGGTTTATTGACAAAGGTATAATTATCTTTTATACTTGCTTCGCAACAGCTTGTTGACGTTCCCTCAGTTTTTATTGAGGGATTTTTTTAATAAAAACATGAACGACAAAAAAAATTATTTAACACCAAAAGGTCTGGAAAACCTTAAAAGTGAAATAGAGAAAGTGCAAAAAGTTAAAAGACCAGAGGTGGTTGCTCGCCTGGCACAGGCTCGCGAGATGGGTGATTTATCTGAGAACGCAGAATATCAAGCAGCCAAAGAAGAACTCGCTTTTATAGATGGCAGAATTGAAGAGTTAGAGGGCATGCTCAAGCAGGTTATAGTTATTGAGAACGCAGGACATCATGGTGGAAAAATAGTTGATATCGGATCAAGGGTAGCTGTAAAAATAAAAGACAGAAAAGAGGTTTTTACTGTTGTGGGTGAGTGGGAAGCAGATCCAACAGAAAAAAGAATTTCACACGAATCTCCCCTTGGTAAAGCATTGATGGGAAAAGCAGTAGGAGATGATATAGAGGTTGAAGCTCCATCAGGTAAGATTATCTATACTGTTGTTCAAATTAGCTGAGTTGACAGTTTTTCTTCTGCTTTTTGCCTCTTCAATTTCTATTGACCGTAGTTAGCTTAGTATTTATAATACAGTGATGAGTGATTCAAATAGAGAGATTGAGAAAATAAAGAAACTCGTGAGGGCTACCAATTATTTAACGGTTGCCCAAATTTATCTTCAGGATAATTTTCTACTGGAGTCTACGCTTAAGGCTGAGGACATCAAACCGAGACTTGTCGGACACTGGGGAACATGTCCAGGCGTTAATTTTGTTTATGCGCATCTAAATAACTTTGTCAAAAAACATAAGCAATCTACAATTTTCGTACTTGGTCCAGGGCATGGTATGGGAGCACTTGGGGCAAACCTATTGATTGAAGGAACACTTGAGAAATATTATCCAAAAGCAACCAGGGATGCAAATGGCATTGCCTATCTTTCAAAACAATATACTTGGCCATATGGGTTTTCAAGTCACTGTAGTCCTGAGGTGCCTGGGGCTATTTTAGAGGGAGGAGAACTTGGATACTCATTATCTAGCGCATATGGTGCTATTTTAGATAATCCAGATTTAATTGCAGCATGCTTGATAGGCGATGGTGAGGCAGAGACAGGAGCAATTGCTGCTAGCTGGCATATCAATAAATTGGTTGATCCAGCAAAAAACGGTACTGTTCTACCGATTCTACATGTAAATGGTTATAAAATTTCAGGACCAACTGTCTTTGGAAGGATGAGCAATAAAGAACTGGAAGATTTATTTAGCGGATATGGCTATGAACCATTTTTCGTTGAAGGTACGGATTTGGACGAGAAGATGATAGAAGCTCTTGATAAATGTAATCAAAGAATTGTAAAAATTCAAAAAGATGCAAGGAGCGCGAATCCACCTTTTAAGCCTCGTTATCCGATGCTTGTACTTCGAACACCAAAAGGCATGACCACAGTTAAGCAGTTGCGCGGTCAAAAAATTGAGGGAACAATTCTTTCTCATCACGTAGTGATGCCGACTGTAAGGGGTGATCAGGAGGAGCTTGCGGCTCTTGAGGCATGGATGAAATCATACCATTTTGAAGAGCTTTTTGATAAGAAAAAAGGTTTTGTAAAAGATATTCTAGATTTAGTTCCTGATGAAAAATTATTAATCGGAAATAATCCTCATGTTTTTGGTAAAACCTACAAGCCACTTATCTTGCCAGATAGTAAAAAACTTGCAAAGGCAACAAATAAACCAGGTGAAATTCAGTCAAATGCTATGCGGATGGCTGGTGTTTATCTTAAAGAAATTTTTGAATTAAATAAAAAAACAAATAATTTTAGGCTTATGTCACCTGATGAAACTTATTCGAACAGACTTGACAATGTTTTTGAGGTAACAGAAAGAGGTTGGGTTTGGCCGCATCATGAGGATGATAAAGATATATCAAGAGATGGAAAAGTAATGGAAATGCTTTCAGAGCACAACATGCACGGGCTTGCTCAGGGGTATGTTCTGACAGGAAGGCATGTTGCATTTACAACCTATGAAGCTTTTGCTCAGATTTTTGGTAGCATGGCACACACGTATCAAAAATTTCTTAAGTACGTAAGAAAAATGTCTTGGAGACAAGATATTCCATCGCTTAATTATCTTTTGACATCAACTGTCTGGAGACAGGAGAGAGACGGCTATTCACATCAAAATCCAGGATTTATATCTGGAATGCTCGAAAAGCATAATGATTTTATCAAAACTTATTTTCCAGCAGATGACAACAGTATGCTTGCGGTTCTTGAAGAAGCATTTGCATCAAAAAATCAGATGAATATCATAACAGCAGGGAAAACGCCTGAGCCTAGATGGTTGACTTTTGATCAGGCAAAAAAATCCCTGACTACAGGAATAAGCACTTGGGATTTTGCAAGTGATGCTAACCCTCACATAGTTCTTGTTGGGGTTGGGGATTACATGACAGAGGAGGCGCTTGCGACAATTGAGCTTATCAAAAATGATGCGCCTGAGGTGAGAATGAGGTTTGTAAATATAGTTCGTTTACAGGCAGCCTGTTCTTGTGAAAATGAGTTTCATCCTCAGATTCAAGATCCAGAAAAATATTTCACTGTTGATAAGCCCGTTATAGTTAATTTTCATGGATATCCTGAAGCAATAAAGAGTATTTTGTTTGATTTTAAAAATCCGCACCGTTTTTCTGTTCATGGTTATAACGAATGGGGAGGGACAACAACTCCTTTTGATCTGCTGATAAGAAATAAAACAGACCGTTTTCATTTGGCGATTGAGGTTGCAGAAACAATGAAAAAAGAGGGAGTTATCTCAAATGACAAAAAGCAAGAATTAATTAAAAAATATGAAAAAGAAATTAAAAAACACTATAATTACATTACTACCAATGGTTTTGATCCTGTTGAGATCGAAAACTGGCAGTGGAAAGGAATAGCGCCGAAAAATATCGGAGCAACAGATCTTATGTATATGGATCAGTTACAAAAAGCTCGCACAATTGCTTTTATTGGTTTGTCAGATAAGCCAGAGAGGCATAGTCATATTGTGGCAAAATATTTTCAGGATAAAGGCTATCAAATTATCCCTGTTAATCCCAATGTTGACACAATTCTTGGAGAAAAATCATATTCAAGCCTTCTTGAAATACCAAAAAATATTCATATAGATATAGTTGATATTTTCCGAAAACCTGAGCAGGTAATTCCCCATATGCAGGAAGTCGTAGAGCACGGTGGGATAAGAACTGTTTGGCTTGCAGAGGGCGCAAACAGTGTAGAGGCAGAAGAGTTTGCCAAAGATTACGGGCTGACAATGGTTACAAATTTTTGTATAATGGATGCATACAAGGATCTGGAGAAACAAAAAGTGGTATGAGTGATAAAGCAAAAGTTATCCAAAAAGATCTAAAAAAATTTTCAGTTACCCCTAATTTGTCAGATTATGACAAAACATACAAAGACTTCACCTGGGAAAATGTAGAAAAAGAAGAAATAGAATTTTTTGAAGATGGCACGCTTAATATTGCCTACAATTGTATCGACCGCCACGTAAAAACTGACAAAAAAGATAAAAAAGCTCTTTTGTTTGAGGGTGCAAATGGGGAGAAAGAGCAATATACTTTTTCAGATCTTAAGGCTTTGACTGATAAGTTTGCCAATGTTTTAGTATCGCAAAGTGTTAAAAAAGGTGACCGAGTGTTTATTTTTCTTCCTTCAATTCCTGAGCGATATGTTGTATTTTTTGGAATTCTCAAGATGGGCGCGGTTGCGGGAACGATGTTTTCAGCATTTCAAGAGATGGCGTTGGTTGATCGATTGTCTGATAGCGGTGCAAAAGTTGTCATCACCAATGCGGCTTTATACCCCCGTATTAAAAAAATATGGAAGGATTTACCAGGTCTTGAAAAAGTAATTATAATTGAGCGCGGATCAGAGGAACAGCCAGTTGGTGAAAAAATTGTTTACTATAAAGACGAAATGGATAAGGCCAAATCTGATTTTGAAATTTCTCACATGGAGAAAGATGATTATTCCTACATGCTTTATACATCTGGAACAACAGGCAAGCCTAAAGGAGTGATGCATGCACATTATGATATCTTGCAGGCAATAGTTACAACAAAATATGTTTTGGATGTTCAAGTCAATGATATTTATTGGTGTACGGCAGATATTGGATGGGTAACAGGTGTTGTTTATGCGACGCTTGGTCCGTGGGGACTTGGGGTAACACAGGTTATGTCTGAGGGGAGATTTAGCCCTGAAAGTTGGTATAAACTAATACAGGACTACAAGGTAACGCTTTGGTATACAGCACCAACTGCTATCAGGATGTTGATGGGATCCTCCGTTGATCCAAGAGATTTTGACCTTTCATCTTTGCGTCAAATTTATAGTGTGGGTGAGCCACTTAATCCTGAGGCGATTTGGTGGGGGCTTGATGCATACGGACTTCCTTTTCATGACACATGGTGGCAGACAGAGCTTGGTGGTATAAGTATCACAAATTATCCAGCTCTTGATATCAGGCCTGGTTCTATGGGAAAGCCACTTCCTGGAATAAAAGCTGCAATCATTGATGACGAGGGCAAAGAGCTTGGAGATGGAAAAGAAGGAAATCTGGCGCTTCTGGCATCAACTATTTCATCGCTTATGAAAACTATTTGGAGGAATGAAAAGAAGTTTAATTCTTACTTTATTGAGAAATGGTATATATCAGGAGACAAGGCAATGCGGGATAAAGATGGATATTATTGGTTCATAGGCAGAGCAGATGATGTGATCAAAACATCAGGGGAGAGGGTTGGGCCATTTGAGGTTGAGAGTTCTTTAGTTGAGCATCCATCTGTTATTGAAGCAGGAGTTATTGGAAAGCCTGATGAAGTAAGAGGAGAAATAATAAAAGCATTTGTTGTGACCAAGCCAGGTATTGAACAGACAGAAGAACTAAAAGAAGAATTGAAAGTGTATGTTAAAAAGCATTTAGCAGGTCATGCATATCCTCGGGAAATTGATTTTATTGACAAACTGCCAAAGACAAGGTCAGGCAAAATCATGCGCCGGGTCCTAAAGGCCAAAGAACTTGGTCTTCCAGTCGGTGATACCTCAACCCTTGAAGATTACTAAAAAATCCAAGTGTTATAATGCTTTTATGCAGAAGGTTCTAGTCTTGCAAGATCTGGGAATTCCTCAGGAAAAATTTGATCAACTTGCATCAGACAAAAAAATTTCTCTGGAGTTTATCAAAGAAAAACCAAACAATATTAGTGACCCCGAAAATATTATCGGAATTATTACAATAAAAGCAAAGGTTGATAAAGATCTAATTGATAAATTTCCAAATCTTAAATTTATAGCAGTTGCGTTTACTGGATATGATTGCATTGACCTGGATTTTGCGCGGGAGAAAGGAATAACAGTTTTTAACGTTCCGACATATGCAACAGATTGTACAGCTGAGCTTGCAATAGGTCTTGCTTTATCACTTTTTCGTGAGATACCAAAAGGTCAAGATATTATAATGTCTGGCGGTTGGGATATGAGACCTGGGGTTGAGATTGCGGGAAAAACAGTTGGAATAATAGGAACCGGTGCAATAGGGGTCAGAGTTGCAAAGATATTTAAGGCGTTTAAGTGCAATATCATTGGCTGGTCAAGATCAAAGAGAGAAGAGTTTACAGACTTAGGAGGTGTTTATAAAGAAGAAATTTCTGATGTATTTAGAGAATCAGATATCGTGACAATTCATCTTCTTTTCAATCAAGCAACAAAAGGAATTATTGGCATGAAAGAATTATCGTTGATGAAAAAATCAGCCTTCCTTATAAATGTCGCCAGAGGTCCGATTGTAAATACAAATGATCTTGCTGATTGTTTAAGAAATGAAGTTTTGGCTGGTGCGGCAGTTGATGTTTTTGATGTTGAACCGATTGAAAAGACAAGCCCTTTGTTGTCAGTGCCAAATGTTTTATTAACTCCACATATTGCTTATAAAACTGAAGAGTCGCTGATCAGAAGAGCTGAGGTGACACTTGAAAATATTAAATTATTTTTGGAGAATAAACCCCAAAATGTAATCAGCTAAATTTGACCCCGTTTGATATCTTGACTGATTAGTATTGTTTGATGTTAGACTACTTGTCCATGAATAACCAAAGTTTTGCTACAAAAAACGATTTTAAAGATCTTAAAAAAGAATTGAAAAAAGATATCGGTCTGGCTAAGGCAGGTTTAAGCGAATTAAAAATAGGTCAGAAATCTTTGTTTAGATCCCTGTGGAAGCTTGAGAAGAGAATTGAAAATCTTGAAGAAGGGGTGGTGCGGATTGAGAAAAAAATAGATAGAGTTGAAGAAAGGCTTAGTGAAAAGATGGACAAAATAATGAATACTTTGGACGGCTTTGTTGGGATGGTTGATGATATCAGGACTGACAATACAGTTGGCACGCATCAAGCAAGAGAATTGCATTTAAAGGTTGAGGAGCTTGAAAAAAGAGTAGAGTATCTTGAGTCAATAAAAAGATCCTTCTAGTTTTAATTGCTTCTTTTGGTTAAATTAACTAAAATTAAACCTACTTCATGAAAATTCAGAAAGATTTTGTTTTAACAAATGTTTTATGGTACAAAATTGGTGGGACGGCCAAGTATTTTTTGGAATGCAAAAATGCTGAAGATGTTAAGGATGCATTGGGGTTTGTGCGCAGTGAAAAAATAGAGAGAATTTTTATTCTTGGTCTTGGATCCAATCTTATTTTTACTGATGATTATTTTGATGGAGCGGTGATTAAATTAGGATCTTTGGATAATTTTCAGAATGACATTAAAATAACAAATGGTTTAGTTGAGGTTTGGGCTGGAACAGTTTTAGATGATGTGATTAGATTTTGTTTTGAAAAAAATTTGATTGGTCTTGAATGGGCAGGAGGACTGCCCGGAACAGTTGGCGCAGGAGTAAGGGGTAATGTTGGCGCGTTTGGCGGTGAGATAAAAGATAGTATTGAATCGGTTGAGGTTCTTGATTTTTTGGGAACAGAGCCTGTTTTAAAAACTTTGACAAATAAGGACTTGCAATTTGCATATCGTGATAGTTTAGTTAAGCAAAATAAAAAGATGGTTGTTGTCACAGCTCGGTTTAGAATGTCAAAATCAATCGATAAAGAAATAGAAGAAGCAAAAAAAATATATGAAAGAAACAAACAGTATAGAAAAGATAAACATCCGCTTAATTATCCCAACTGTGGATCTGTTTTTAAGAATATCAAGAAAAAAGAAGAGGTAGAAAAGGTTTTAAGCGTCTGGCCTGATGTTGAAGATTTAGTAAAAACAAAATGGTACGGTAAAGTATCAATGGGTTATATTATTCATAAGCTTGGCTTTGAAGAATTTAGGATTGGTGATGCAGAGGTTTCAGAAAAGCATAATAATTTTATTATTAATCTTGGTCAGGCAAGATCAGCTGATGTTTTGGAGATAGCAGAAAAAATTAAAAAAAAGGTCAATCAGACATTTGGATTTTACCCAGAGATTGAGGTTGAAATTGTAGCTTGATTTTGCTACAATCACAGGTGGTATGAAAATAATTGGAAGCATTTTAGTTTCAAAGAACAATAAGCGCCTCATTTAAAGGGGGAGTCCGCTTATTGGAAAAAATAGTTGGAGCCCCAAGGAATTGGGGCTTTTTTGTTTTTAATATGGCAAAGATAAATAAAAATTATTCAAAATTAAAACCAAGCTATTTGTTTCGGGAAATAGCAAATAGAACCAAAGCATTTTTGGAAAAAAATCCAGAAGCTTTGGTCTTGAGGCTTGGAATTGGCGATACAACAGAACCACTTGCGCCAAGTATTATTAAAGGTTTAAAAACAGAAGTTGAAAAACTAGCAAATAAAAAAACATACACCGGTTATGGAGATGAGCATGGAGATATCAGGCTCAGAAGCGCGCTTAAAGATTGGTACAAAAAAAGAGGAATAAGCTTGGATGTCTCTGAAATTTTTATCAGTGATGGAGCAAAGCCTGACACTTCCAATATAAGTTCAATTTTTGCTCCAGATACTGTTATTGCTGTCCAAAATCCAGTTTATCCTGTTTATGTTGATAGTAATATAATTTCTGGACGAGATAATTTTGTTTTCATGCCTTGTATTGCTAATAAAAATTTTATTCCCGATCTTCCAGAAAAAAAAGCAGATCTTATTTTTCTTTGTAGTCCCAATAACCCAACAGGAGTTGTTATGAATAAAAAGCAACTAAAAAAATTTGTTGACTATGCAATTAAAAATAAATCAATCATTGTTTTTGACAATGCTTATGCAGCATTTATCCAAGATGATGATTTGCCAAGAAGCATTTATGAAATAAATGGTGCAGAAAAATGCGCAATTGAAATAGGCAGTTTTTCAAAATCCGCAGGATTTACAGGTGTTCGTCTTGGTTGGACAACAATACCAGAAGAGATAGAAATTGAAGATGGGGGGATGGGAGCTCTAAATAAGTTGTGGAGTCGAAGAAAAGCAACTATGTTTAATGGTCCATCCAATATCGCTCAAGAGGGTGGAATTGCAGCTTTGTCACCTGAAGGCTTGAGAGAGAGTGCTAAAATAATCGCCTATTATATGGAGAATGCAAAGATAATAAAAGAAGGGCTTGAGAAAATAGGACTTGAGGTTTTTGGTGGAGTTCATGCTCCATACATTTGGGTAAAAACTCCAAAAGGCATAAGCTCGTGGGAGTTTTTTGATAAAGTTTTGCAGGAGACGCAGGTAGTTGGAACACCAGGTGAGGGTTTTGGAAAATATGGTGAAGGGTATTTTAGATTGAGCGCATTTGGAAATCGTGAAAACATACAAAGAGCAGTAAAAAGCATACAAAAGAATTTGAAAATATGAAAAATTTAAAACTCCCATTTACCAAAAAACAAATTGAGGAAATTGCAAAAAAGCATCCGACACCATTTCATATATATGATGAAAAGGCGATTATTGAAAATGCAAAAAATCTTTATAATAAATTTGATTGGATTGATGGATTTAAAAATTATTTTGCAGTAAAAGCAAATCCAAATCCACATCTAATAAAAATCTTAAAAGAAAATAAAATGGGTGTTGATTGTAGTTCTTTGACTGAGCTTCTAATTGCTGAGAAACTAGGATTTAGCGGTGATGAAATAATGTTCTCCTCAAATGATACAGATTATATTGAGTTTAAAAAAGCATATGAGCTAGGCGCAATTATTAACCTTGATGACATAAGCCATATTTCAATTCTTGAAAAAAATGCCGGGGTTCCTAATATTATCTGTTTTCGCTATAATCCAGGGTCGCTTCGAAAAAATAAAGGCAATCAACTTATTGGTAATCCTGAAGATGCAAAATATGGGTGTACTCGAAATCAACTTTTTGAAGGCTACAGAATAATGAGAGACAAAGGAGTAAAAAGATTTGGTCTTCATACAATGATTGTTTCAAATGAATTAAATAAAAATGCTTTAGCTGAAACAGCAGAAATGCTTTTTGATTTAGTAATTGAGATATCAAAAAAACTTGATATAAAATTTGAATTTATAAATCTTGGTGGTGGAATAGGAATTCCTTACAAACCAGATGATGTGCAAGTTGATTTGGATTTTGTGTCAGGAGAAATAAAAAAACTTTATGTGGAAAAAATTGTTAAAAACGGTTTTGATCCCCTTCGGATTATTATGGAAAATGGCAGAATGGTGACAGGTCCGTATGGATATTTGGTTACCCGAGTAATTCATACAAAAGATACTTATAAAAAATATATTGGTGTAGATGCTTCTATGGCAAACTTAATGCGTCCAGGTATGTATGGCGCGTATCATCACGAGACAGTATTGGGAAAAGAAGACAATCCGAATACAGAAACGTATGATGTTGTCGGGTCGCTCTGTGAGAATAATGATAAATTTGCTATAGACCGCAAGCTACCAAAGATAGAAATTGGAGATAATATTGTGATTCATGATGCGGGGGCGCACGGTCATTCAATGGGGTTTAACTACAATGGAAAGCTGCGATCTGCCGAATTGTTATTAAGAACTGATGGTAGCGTTAAATTAATCCGTCGGGCAGAAACAATTGAAGATTATTTTGCAACGTTGGATTTTAAAAACTTATGATTATTACGAAATTTGGCGGGAAATCCGTTGGCAAACCAGAGCAAATAAAAACTATTTGTAAAATCCTGAAACAAGAAAAAGGCAAAAAACCAGTTGTCGTTGTTTCTGCTATAAGTCAGGTGACAAATCTTCTTATAAAACTTTCAGAGTCAGAAGGGAAAGGGTTTGAAGAGATTTTTTCTGAAATTGAGAAAAAACATAACGATCTGATCAAAGGCCTGTGGGGTAAAGACATACCTGATGATTTAAAGTCATATATAGTATCAAGTCTTGATAGTTTGAAAATATCTGCGTTTCAGGCCAGTTCTT
>JAJDCH010000004.1 GCA_029260905.1 Candidatus Levyibacteriota bacterium
GGAATGGGTTATGTCGCCCTATCCCGTGTCAGAACGCTAAATGGCATAAAACTGCTTGGTATTAATTCAACCGCGCTGATGGTAAATAAAGGCGTACTACATCTAGACCAAGAGCTACAACAGCTTTCCAAAAAAGAAGAAGAGGGACTTGCCAAATTAGATCAAAAAACAAAACAAAAACGACAAAAATACTTTATCAAGGACATACTATCCTTGTAGTCCTCGCTTTATCCCAGCTCTACGAGCGATTTAAAGAACTGCGCAGACCAACGAAAAACATTATTGTCCCTAACCAAATCTCTCATTCTTCTCATTCTTCTTTTCTGTTCAGAGACTTTCATAGTAATTGCCTCATAAATAGCATCAGACGTCGCTTCTGCATTGTATGGATTAATAATCAGCGCATCAATCAACTCACGGGATGCACCAGTAAAGTGGCTAAGAATTAGTACTCCTTTTTCATCATTACGAGAAGCAACAAATTCCTTTGCAACCAGGTTCATACCATCATGAAGCGGTGTCACAAGGCAGACATCAGCTGCTCGATAAAGAGGGTATATCACATCATGTCCGTGATGTTTGTTAAGAAAAACTACTGGTTTCCATCCGTTTTTCTTAAAACTATTATTAATTCTATCTACCTCCTGTTGCACTTTCTGATTAAAATCTTGATATTCCTTGATCGAAGTCCTGCTTGGCGCTGATAATTGAAGAAAAGTAAAATCGCCTATAAATTCTTTATGGTTTGTTAAAAAGATCTCAACTGCTTTTAACCTCTCAAGAATTCCTTTTGTATAATCCAGTCTATCTACACCAAGTGCAAGATATTTTGAATTTATTCCCAAACTTTTTAGAACCCTTTTACTTTCTTCATCTTCTGCTACTAGTTCTTCTTTTTCAACTTTATCTTTTGAAAAAGCAATACTGATAGGGAATGGCTTGATATGAGTAGTGTGACCAGATTTTGTAACTGCGAACTCTTCAAGATCAATCAGAGACTCAAGCTCACGACCTACAGTTGTAATGAAATTATTACAATGAAGCTGAGTATGAAAACCAATTATGTCAGCACCAAGCATCCCGTCAATAAGTTCTTTTCTCCACGGACAAATACTAAATGCTTCAGGATTTGGCCAAGGAATATGCCAAAACATCCCAATTGTCACATCTTTTCTTTTCTCACGAATCAAACGGGGGAGAAGTGAAAAATGAAAATCTTGTATGAATACAATCGGATTTTTTTCTTTTTTAATCTCTTGAAGAACTGTTTTTGCGAATTTCTCATTCACGTTTTTATACTCTTCCCAATTTTCTTTTCTAAAAATAGGCCTCACGTGTGTCATATGACAAAGAGGCCAAAGGCCTTCATTGGAAAACCCAAGATAAAAACCTTTTTCCTCTTCTTCAGTCAACCAAACTCGCCTCAAAGTATATTTGGGATCATTTGGCGGAACAGCAATTCTATCATTTGAATCAACAACTTCCCTGTCTGCATCACCTGATCCAGTTGCAATCCAGGTTCCTCCTGTTGCCTGCATAATCGGCTCAACCGCTGTTGCCATCCCGCTTGCTGGTGTATGATATGTTATTTTTGTGCCGTCTTTGGTATGAACATATGGCTCTCTATTTGAAACAACAAATATTTTTCTATTTTTTACCACATCACCCATAAAGGCGGTCAGCCTTTCAGACGTCCAAGGTGAGTCAAGTTTCTCAAGCTGAACCCTTGCATGCGCGGTTACCGCCATTCTCGCCTCAATCAGATTTTTTTGCATATCTGCGACTTCCTTAAAAAGTGGCCTAAAAATAGGATTGTTAATAATTCCTTTATTTTTATAACTAACGCCCTTTTTATTTACCTTGAGAGAAGTCATAAAATTGCTAATTGGCGCAAAGATTATCCAGCGAAGAACCAAAAATATAGCAAGGGAAACAAGCGCAGCCTGAGTTGAAAGTCTAATAAGATTATCTTTCCAGATATCAGTGAGTCTGGTGTCAATATAACCTGCATTTTGAACAACTATCAATGATCCCACAACACTTTTCTTATCAGCATCATGAAGCGGTGATGCAAAAACATACATCTTCATATTTTCAACAGTTACAAAACTTCCATTTGCCGCACCCTCATCCATAACATCAACAGCCACCTGTTCTGCCTCAGATATCTTTTTGGGAAGTGCAGATGAAACAGCTACGATTGTTCCTTTGTTGTCAGTAATTGCAAGACCAGCAATTCTCTGATTATCAACAAATCTTTCAACAACATCCTGAAGATATATATCTGATTTGTTAATAAAATTTGGCTCAACTGCCTCTTTTAAACTTCCTGCAAGAAGAGATGACCTATACTGAATGTCTGATTCCAGTCTTTTTTCTTCATTCTCAACCTGAGAATAGGTAAAAGAAACAGTAATAAGACTAACTATAAAAACTATTGCTAAAATTGCGGCAAAAATTTGTTTCATCTGAAATTATATTTTATCATACCCAATCACCACCACCTACCAAATTGACTCCCAACTCTTTATTCTTACACAAACATTACAAAAAAAAGATTATGATAAATTTCTAGTGAACAAAATTTTTAGGTTCGTATCAGCCATTCTTATCTGCCAGGCAGCAGGTATATTGGGATCTTTCTTTACAATCAATTCTGTAAGCACTTGGTATGCTGATATTAATAAACCTTTTTTCAATCCACCTTCGTTCGTATTTGGACCCGTCTGGACAATTCTCTATTTAATGATGGGAATATCTCTTTTCCTTGCATGGGAGAAAAAAATAAATCTTAAATGGTTCTTTATTCAACTCGTTCTAAATTCTCTCTGGAGCATAATATTTTTTGGCCTGCAAAACCCATTACTTGCTTTTATTGAAATAATATTTCTTTGGATTGCAATAATTTTTACCATCAAAAGCTTTTGGAAGAAAGCAAGAACATCTGCATATCTTCTTATTCCCTATTTTTTTTGGGTAACCTTTGCTTCCATTCTCAATCTCTCAATAGTTATTCTAAATCTATAATAAAATCTGCTATAATCTAACATTGTTTATGTTTCTAGCACTTTTTTATATAATCTCGCTTCTTTTTCTATTTTATATTCTTGCCAAAATCTGTGATGAATATTTTGTAAAGAGTCTTGACATGATCTCCAACAAATTTAAACTCCCAGAAGATGTGGCAGGTGCGACATTTATGGCAATAGGCACAAGTGCTCCAGAATTTTTTACCTCAGTCATAGCCCTCACCAAGGTTGGTTCTGAAAACATAGGTGCTGGTACAATCGTTGGATCTGCAATTTTTAACATACTTGTAATTGTTGGAGGAGCAGCAATTGTTTCAACTGCATTTCTCTCTTGGCGTCCTGTTCTTAGGGATATGCTTTTTTATTCAATCGCAATAGTAATTCTTCTTTTTACATTTAGAGACGGTGTCATAAACATGGCTGAAGCATTTTCATATCTTGTTGCTTATGGATTTTATATTTTTATTCTTGTGAATTGGAAGAACTGGTTTCCTGAAAAAAAGAAATTTAGACAACCAGAAGAGATTGTTAAATCAATGAAAGAAGAAGATAAATATCTTTCAAAAAATAAAAATTTTTTCTCAAAAATTCTTTTAGCAATTGATGAGTTGCTTTCCATTTTCTTTCCTGATCTTAACAAAAAACCAAACCTCTACTGGGTAACATTTATAATTTCAATTTTGTTTATAATTGCTGCAAGCTATGGACTTGTTGAAGCAGGGATTGGACTTGCAAAAATACTTGGGATCCCCGAAGTAATAATCGCACTTACAATATTAGCTGGTGGCACATCTGTGCCAGATCTTATTTCTTCTCTCATTGTTGCAAAAAAGGGAAGGGGTGACATGGCTGTTAGCAATGCAGTTGGAAGCAATTCATTTGATATTATGATTGGTTTGGGCCTTCCATGGTTTGTATTTATTTTATTAACAGGAAAACCAATCACAGTCGCAACAGAAAACTTAACCTCATCTATAATTCTTCTTTTCTTTACAGTAATATCAATTCTTTTTGTTTTGTCTGTTCAAAGATTCAAACTTGGTCGCAAATCCGGCTATTTTCTCATCGTGCTTTATGTTTGCTATCTGCTTTTTGCTATTTTTTCTGCATTTAAATAAAGCCCCAGCTAGCTTTCTGCCACGATATATGGTAAAATAGGTTTCTTGAGCAAGCAAGCAATAGTTAAATGTGCCCAGTGTGGATCACCGTTAATACTGGTCAAACAAGTAACGCGGGTGGTTGAAGGTGCAAGATTTCCACAAACCTCCTCAGTCTATAAATGCTCCAATAAAGAATGTCAGTCTCAACGCGAAAAGGATACAGAAAAAAGAAAAAAACTTCAGGAAGAGCGAACAAAAGCTCAAGAAGATAGAATCAAACAAAAAGCAATTGATAAAAAAGAAAAAGCTGCAAAATTTATCAACGACAAATAATCACTTCTCCGATTTGTATTTTCTTTTTTAAGACTATGCCACTTGGCAACTCTAAAATCTTGTCAAAAATCGGATTCCAGAAAAACATATTATTTGGTCTAAGATCTTTTTTTAATTTAACTACTTTATTTTCATTATCCAATACCAGAACATCGATCGGGAAAGATAATCCAAAAGTATGAATCCCAAAACGAGTGCGGAAAAAAACCGAGTAAGGCTTTTTCTTACCAATCAGACCCCAAATTTTTGCAAAACCAGATAATTTTTGCACTCTTAAGCTGAACACAAACATATTATAATATAATTACGCTGGGAATATTTTGAGGATTAACTTGAGCGGGTAAGGGGAATCGGACCCCTGTAACCTGATTGGCAACCAGGTGTACTACCATTGTACTATACCCGCAGTTATCGACTAACTACTAAATGTATTTCTGAGTATATCAAAAACCTGGCTTTTCCTCAATATTTGGAACAGGGATGAATTGTACTATAATAAGTATTGATTTATGACTACAACAATTTATCTAATCCGACACGGCCATGTCTACAATCCCCAAAATATTATCTATGGCAGATTGCCAGGCTTTAAACTTTCCGAAGAAGGAATAAAAGAAATAGAGCAAACAGCAAGTTTTCTTGCTGACAAAAACATCAAGGCTATTTATTCAAGCCCTGTTTATCGAACTAGACAATCAGCAAAAATAATAAAAGAAAAATTAAAACTTAATGAAATTAAAATCTCCCAAGAGCTCTTTGAAGTAAAAACCTCACTAGATGGCCTAAGCGCTTCTGAGTTTGATGTAGTAAACACTGACTACTACTCGCAACCAATTATTAAAAAGGGGGATGAAACAATTGAAAAAGTTGCCAAGAGAATGCAAAAATCTATCTCAAAAATACTTGGCAAACATAAAGGTCAATCCGTTGCTGCTTTCTCACACGGTGATCCTATTATGATTCTCTGGGCAGCACTTGAAAAAAGACCACTTGAATTCTTCTCAATAAGAAATCACGACCATGTTAAGTACCTCAATACAGCCGGAGTGCTAAAAATTACAAAATCAGAAAAAGAGGAATTAAGAGTTGGAATTGCTTTTGTTCCTGTGATAAAGCATTAAATAATGCCTTGTGCTTCCATTTTTCTTGCGCAACCAGGAAATTGAGTAAAAATACTTGACCTCTGAAGAAGCCTTTGAACAGCATCAATCTGAACCTCAATAGGTGCCAAATCTGCTCTTTCATAACCTGTTCCCATACTCTTCCATGTTCCATAAGAGAACTGGAAAGCACCATAGTAACCATTACCAGTATTTTTTGCTGGATCCATACCAGCCTCACAGTTTCCAAGATAGGTAATCTGGTCCATTGTAAGAGACTGTGGTGAATTTGTATTAGCAATAGGCGCTTTAACCGGTATTTCAGCAACTACATTCTCAACAACCTGTACTGTTGGAACAGGGGCTATCTTTTCCTGTTTTACAGCAAGTATCGCATCTTTTGATGCTTGATCAAGCCTTGCTTGAAGTTCTGGTTTAAGAGCCTCGGGCTCATCTGAACCTCCCTCTTTAAGTTTAAGAAGCTGGTTTGCTTCAATCAACTCAGGATTTTCAATCCAATCATTATCATTCCACAAAGTTGTCCAGAAGTCCTCAGCTCCATATTGCAAATTTGCAATAGATGTAAGAGATTCTCCAGGTTGCACAATATGACCACTAAGCAGACTCTCTGGCATTACCCTTGAGAACTGTACTGCTGGCGACACCGATTGATGCGTTGGATAAGCTGTTGGTAGGATTGCTGATGCAAGAACACCTGCAATTAAAAAATTAATCATAATATTGTTGGGCGATCAAATACTATAAGATATTTAATCGTTCACAAAAGGGAATTATAAACTAATTTTCAACACTTGTCAAGTACTATAGTTTAACACAATAAGGCTACATAAGAATAAAATAAATATCCTATAAAAATTATTGGGGCTTAAAAGGTTGAATCAGTTTCCTCCTAACCTAAATATGCTCAACAGATAAATGCAGAAAATTTGAATCTCATTGTAAATTGTGCTGAGGGTCAGAGTCGAACTGACATGGCCTGTTCTTCAGACAGGTGCCTTGACCACCTTGGCTACCTCAGCAAAAATGTGGACGATGCAGGATTCGAACCCGCGACATCTTCAGTGTAAATGAAGCGCTCTACCAACTGAGCTAATCGTCCATAGCTAATCGTGCAGTATGCACTATTATAATTGATATTTATACTATGATCAAGGACAAGGCAAATACATAAACCACCTTTTGTAAAAAATAATTTTCAGAAGCCAGGACAAAAAAAACTAAATGATCACAAAACAAAATTATCAACATCTTTGGGGATCCAATATTTAATTTTATTCTCTGGCAAATGCATAATCCTATTGGGGCTCAGACCTTGTACAAATTCTTCTGTATGGCTTACAAAAAGCATCGCTCCTTTATAGGTTTTTAGTGCCTCAAGAATTGTTCTTTGAGAGAGCATGTCAAGATACGTTGTCGGCTCATCAAGAATCAATAAATTATAATTCTGAAGCATTAACATGGCTATAGAGAGTCTTGTCTTCTCGCCTCCTGAAAGGGTTCCGATTTTTTGGTAAAGCTTGGGGCGAGGGAAATTAAATGAAGCAAAAATGGGTAAAATCTGAGTCAATGGCAAGCCACACTTTTCTTCAATCATTTCCATAATCGTTTTACTCATGTCAAAAGTCTCAAATTCTTGTGAATAGTATCCTATGTGAAGGGCTGGATCTTTGACAATTTCGCCACTGTCTGGTTGCAGTCGACTCATGAGTATTTTGATAAATGTACTCTTTCCAGCACCGTTTGGACCATACAAAGCAATTCTCTCCCCACGCCCAATGGAAAGTGAAACATCTGAAAAAATTTTACTATCCTCAAAACTTATAGATAAATCTTTTACTTGAAGCGGAATCTCGCTTGTGTGTTTTGGTTCTGGCAAGCTAAATTTAATCCCGCGGATTTCCTTTGGCAATTCTGGCAATTTGTCTTTAATCCTATCAATCCTATTCTGCACACTTGCGCGAGCTCTTGCGCCTTTTTCAGTTGACCCGCTCGCCATCTTCAGCAAGCTTTTTTTCATTCGATTTATTTCTTTTTGATCATTTTCAAATTTTTTCAAAAGCATAGCGTCATTGTTACTTTTTAGCTTTATATACTTAGAGTAATTTCCTTTATATTCCTCGATCTTCTTGGTAGTCGGATTTACTGCAAGAATCTTGTCTATATGCTGATCAAGCAGATTAATATCGTGAGAAATGACAATCAAGGTATGTGGATATTCACTTAGAAATTCCATAATAAAACGTTTTCCCTCTGTATCAAGAAAGTTTGTTGGCTCATCAAGAAGCAATATGTCAGGCTCTTGAATTATTGCTCGAAGTAAAGCAAGTTTGGTTCTTTGTCCACCACTAAGTATCTTAGGCAAAGTATTTAAATCTTCGTTAACCTCAAGTGATTCAAGCATTACCATCAGCTCCCATGCCTCTTTTTTCATTTCAGGATCAATATAGCTCTGGATATCAACTGCCGACTCAAGTAGGGGATCATGCTTAACTTCTTGTGGGACATAACCGATCTTTCCTTGAACCTGTAATTTACCTGTGGATGCTTCATCTTCCCCTAGAAGCAACTTAAATAGCGTGGATTTCCCAGCACCATTTGGTCCGACAAGCCCAATTAGTTCTCCCTTTGCAACTGAAAAGCTGGAATCTACATAAACTTCCTGACGCGAATAACCATAAGAAATATTTTTAGCAACAATCATAATTTTGAGGGAAAGAATCAATTGAATTCGCTTTTTGAAGCTAGTTTACCTAAAACAAAAACTTTTCTTTCAACACCACCAATTATAACAGATTTTATATTTTCAAAAAAATTAAGACCATGCTCTTGACAGACTATTAAATAAGAAATTAGTAAGAAAACAGTATGTGATTAGAAAATAATATTGACAAATCAACATTATTTGTTATATATTCTGGAAACATGAAACACTTTCTATTTATAATATCTTTTTTTGTCGCAATATTTTTCTTCGGATTAAGTGCTGAAAAAGCTGAAGCATATACCTGTGGAAGCAATAGCAACTGCCATGGTGAAGAACTTACAAAATGCGGAAGCAATAGTAGGTGTAGTGGACCAAATCTTACCAATTGTGGCAGTAACAGCACCTGTTCAGGTCCCAAATTAGAAAAGTGCGGAAGTAGTAGTACATGCAGCGGTCAGGCTCTAAACAAATGTGGAAGCAATAGCAACTGCATGATAAAGTCTTCAAACCACAACAACTCAAGCTACCATTCAAAAACAATACAACGCGAACAAGAAAAAGAACAAAGAAGAATTGAAAGGGAAAAACAAAAAGTGGAGAGAGAAAGAAAAAGAGCAGAGAGAAAAGCTGAAAGCGAAAAAAGGAAAAAGGAAAGACTTGCTAAAAGACGAGAAAATTGTCTAGAAAAAGGAAAGTATTGGAATGGTTCTAAAAACAGATGCGAAAGACACTCATCAAATAATAACACAAGCTACAGAGAAAGAAATGACAATAACTGCTATTGGTTCCATTGCCCGGACAATTCAAAAAACGGCTACGACCGTGATTACGATAGAAATAATAATGGAGGGTACAGCTATAATGATGGCAGAGATGGCGGTCGCGGAGGAGACGGAGGTAATGGTGGCAACGGAGGTAATGGTGGCAACGGTGGGAATGGTGGCAACGGAGGCAATGGCGGTAATGGTGGCAACGGAGGCAATGGCGGTAATGGGGGTAATGCTTACTTCGTAGACTATAGATTCCACAAATAAAAATCTCTTAAAACTTCTCGATCTATTTTAAAATTAAGTACATTTGCTGATGTAGCGCCCCTTAACGTGGTTAAAAATGAGGTAAACGACTTAGCCGGTGCGGACGAGAGGAGTTGAACCTCCACACCCTTTCGGGCACTACCACCTCAAGGTAGCGTGTATACCATTTCACCACGTCCGCAGATTAACTGAAAACTTAATACTCAAAACTCTAGCAATCATAAAGTGTTTTAAGTTATTAGTTTTTAAGTTCTTTGTTGTTTCGCTTTGCGAAACTGTACCCAGGAGAGGATTTGAACCTCCACGCCCTTGCGGGCACTGACACCTGAAGCCAGCGTGTATACCGTTTCACCACCTGGGCTTTTTTCAGGTGTTTGACAATTTTATCAAATGAGGGATGACTTGACAATTACCAGGTATTTTGACAATATAAAGGGACTTATGAGGAAGTTCTTATTTGCCCTGACTTTCTTATCAGTAGTACCATTTGGATTTCTACTGGTTCTTATCATCTCACTCTCCATTTACAATCAAAATCCACAAATTTCATACCAGAGAAACGTAGCCTACGCAGCACTTCCCACAGCTCAAAATGCCATATCAGCAACAATCATTGAAGATGAAGGTAAAGTAGAGAGAATAAGGCAGTTTATGGCCAAATATAAATCAGGGCTTGAGCCATACGCAGCAGATGTAGTTGCTAGTGCTGAGCAGTACGGACTTGATGAGAGACTGATTGTTGCTATTGCTATGAAAGAATCAACTCTTTGCAAAACAATACCAGAAGGATCGCACAACTGTTGGGGATTTGGAATATATGGGGGGAAAGTAACTACATTTTCTGACTATAGAGAGGGTATATATATAGTATCCAAGGCCCTGGGAACTCGCTACAAAGACAAACATGGACTAATTACACCTGAAGACATCATGTCTATGTACACGCCATCTAGTGACGGATCCTGGGCTCGTGATGTAAACCATTTCATGGAACAAATGAAATAGCCTATAATTTACCACTTGACAAACTCATAGTAATTTGCTATAATGCTAAATAGGTCCTAAGGCAAGTGCCCAAAACACTTGCGTTAGGATTTTTTTATGGGAAAATACTTCTATTTCTTCAAAGAGAATCAAAAAACCCTTTTCATTTCAATCCAAATCTTTTATAATACAAATCAAGCGGACAAAATCTTTGTCAAAATCTGAAATCCAAACTAAAAAAAGACAAAGATTGAAATCAAATCATGACAAGCGGACGTGGTGAAATTGGTAGACACGCAAGTTTTAGGAACTTGTGCCCGTAAGGGCTTGGGGGTTCAAGTCCCTTCGTCCGCACAAAATAAATAAATTATATGACAGACAAAACAACAATTGAAAAACAAAAAGACGGTACAATAAAAATCACGATTACACTTCCTCAATCAGATATTAAAAAATCTTGGGAGCAAGTGATAGGCGAGATGGCAAAAAACGCCACAGTTCCAGGCTTCAGGAAAGGACAGGCTCCATCACATCTTGTAGCAGATAAGCTAAATACTGATCAAGTACGTGAAGAGGTTATCAAAAAGCTCCTACCTGCTGCATATACCAAAGCAGTAACTGAAAACAAACTAAAACCAATCATGAATCCAAAAATTCACGTCGAGAAATTAACAGAAGGTGAAGATTGGGTATTTCATGCGCTAACTACTGAGATGCCTGAGGTCAAAATAGGTGATTACAAAGATAAAGTAAAAACAATAACTGCAAAGAGCAAAATCTTACTTCCAGGAAAAGAGGAACCAAAAAAACCAAGCCTGCAGGAGATAATTGCAGCTGTTCTGAGCGTTTCTGATGCAACAATTCCATCAGTTCTTATTGAGCAAGAGGCTGATAGGCTTCTCTCCAAGTTGCTTGACGATGTCAAAAGGCTTGGCTTGTCGCTTGATCAATATCTTGCTTCAACCAAAAGAACAGCTGAAGATTTACGCGCTGAATATGCAAAAAAGGCAGCTGAAGACATAAAACTAGAATTCGTACTTGCCAAAATCTCAGAACAGGAAAAAATAATAATCAGTGACAAAGAAATTGAAGAAGCTATACAAAAAGCCAAATCACCAGAAGAAAAACAAAACCTTGAGCAGAATAAATACACGCTCGCAGGAATTCTTAGACAACAAAAGACACTTGATTTTCTTATGGGATTATGATAGGATAAGCCCGATATGGTAGCTAAATCCAAAAAGAAAATAAATCAAGTCAAAAACACCCATGAAACAGAAAAAAGTCTAATGGGGCAGTTTTCTGACTCTGTCAAAAAGGACCTCGGACAAGGCGCTGTGGATGACTTGTGGGAACAACTCCTTGGAACCAGCCTCAAAAAAGGAAAAGCCCAAGAAGCACAAACAGCTAATGATGTTGAACAAAACGCGGCCAAATTTGCTGACAAAGGAGACATATTTAGCAAATCAAGCACTGATAGATCTGAAATAAGAAAAGCAAGCCCTGAGATAGCAGCAGCTATTGATTACCACGGTGAAGTTGCTCGTCAAAGTGAAAACACTTCCAAAAAAGAAGTTCACCAAATGAATACTCAGATACAAGAAGTTATGATAGAGCTAAGACAACTCATTAACTCCTCAAAAGTACTTCAGATGGAGTTTGCTGGAATTGCAGTTGAGGACAAACCTCCGGTGGTTGGAAAATACCATGTTAATTTCTTTGAATGGATGCTTATTGCTATCAGATCTGCAAGAGAAAAAGTTGAAGATTCAGGAGCATGGCTTCAGGCCATGAAAGGGAAGGGTAAGTCTAAAAACTACTGGGGAATGTTTAAAAAACACGGTACAACATTTGGCCTATCGGGTGAGCGAGCTGTAGCAACTCAGGTCGGATAATAAACACTTGACCAAAAAACACGAGTCTGATACGATATTTTTATGTTAATCAAGAAAGCACAAATTATTATTAACATAATTACTCCTTAATTGAGAGGTATCATAGCATAGTCTTGAAACCTCCCAAGCGGGAGTTTTTTTATTTATTATGGATGTATCAGTTAAAACAATTGATAAGGCAAGCCTAAAGCTTAAAAATGTAGTCAAAAAAACTCCTCTTGAGTTTAACAAAAGACTATCTGAGCGTTATGATGCCAAAATTTATTTTAAGCGTGAAGATCTTCAATCCGTCAGATCCTACAAGATAAGAGGCGCATACAACTTAATGTCATCCTTAACCTCACAAGAAATGAAGAAAGGGGTTGTTTGTGCAAGCGCAGGCAATCACGCGCAAGGAGTTGCTCAATCATCAAAACTTCTCAAGATAAAAGCTACCATCTTTATGCCAATCGTTACACCTCTGCAAAAAATAGGAAGAGTCAAAGATATAGGAAAGGGCTATGTTACTGCTCAGCTTGTTGGCAAAACATATGATGAGACATGCAGAGAAGCCAAAAAATTTGCAAAAAAAACTGGCGCAATCTTTGTCCATCCTTTTGATGACGAACGCACTATCTCTGGACAGGGAACTATAGGAAAAGAAATTCTAGAACAAGGACCAAAAGACATTGATTATATTATCTGCCCAATAGGAGGCGGTGGGTTGATATCGGGTATTGGCACTTATTTTAAAAACAAAAACAAAAATACAAAAATAATAGGTGCTGAGCCAGAAGGTGCCCCAGCCATGTATGAATCAATAAAAAACAACAAGGTAATAACGCTTAAATCAATTGATACATTTGTTGATGGCGCAGCTGTTGCCACAGTTGGACAAAAATCTTTCACCATCACTTCAAAAGTGTCTGATCAGATTCTTCTATGTAAAAACGGCAAGATATCAACTGTTATGATTGAGCTGTATCAAAATGAAGGAATCATAGCTGAGCCCGCAGGCGCACTTTCAATAGCCGCCCTCAGCCAACTCAGAGATAAAATAAAAGGAAAAACAGTTGTTTGTATTCTAAGCGGAGGAAATAACGACATACTCAGATATCCTGAAATTATGGAAAAGAGTCTAGTGCACCAAGGACTGAAGCATTATTTTCTAATTCAATTTGCGCAAAAACCTGGACAGCTTAAAACATTTCTTAATAAAGTCTTGGGGCCAGCTGATGATATTGTACTTTTCGAATACACAAAGAAAAACTCGCGCGAGAAAGGTCCAGCCCTAGTTGGAATTGAGCTTACAAAAAAAGAGAATCTTCAACCCCTTCTTGAAAAAATGAATAAAGAAGAAATCCGTTATACGATAATAAAAGCAGACGATCCTCTTTACAGCTTTGTACTCTAGAAAAAATAATCTATAATAAATTTATGAAATACATTAAGACAGAATATGCGCCAGCTGCTGTTGGCCCATATTCACAAGCTGTAACATCAGGAAATCTTGTATTTTGCTCAGGTCAAATAGGCATAGATCCCAAAACTAATAAATTAGTTGAAAAAGATATTAAGATACAAACTCGCCAAGTTATTCAAAATCTAAAAGCTGTTTTAACCGAAGCAGGATCAGATCTCACAAAAGTTGTCAAAACAACCTGCTACTTAGCAAGTATTAAAGATTATGCAGAGTTCAACGAGATTTATGCTGAATTTTTTACTCATAAACCAGCTCGCGCTGCTGTATCCGTTAAAGACATTCCAAAAGACGCCTTAATTGAAATAGAGGCTATAGCAGAGCTATAAACTTGTGGTGGGCGCAAGAGGAGTCGAACCTCTGACCTTTACAATGTCAATGTAACGCTCTAACCAACTGAGCTATGCGCCCTTATAGATTTTTAATTCTAGCAAAACCCTACCTTGAAAACAATCACATAGGGATTTATACTGTTTGAAATGACAAGAAATGATGCATATCAAATTTTGACCAAATATCTGAAGAATAAAAACCTTCTCAAGCATTCGCTTGCTACTGAGGCCGCAATGAGAGGAATTTACAACTACCTCATACCAGCTGACAAGCAAAATCCAGAAGATAAAGAAAAATGGGGCATTACCGGTCTTCTACATGATGTTGATTATGAACTGACGATAAATGATGGAGATTTGAACAAACACGGACTCTTAATTTTTGAAAAAGAGGCATCAATCCCTGATAACATTGCCCATGCAATAAAATCCCACAATCCATTAACTCAAATTGAACCTCAATCAAACTTAGACTGGGCAATCCGCACATCTGACCAGCTCACAGGGCTTATCGTTGCAGCAGCACTTGTGCTTCCTGATAAAAAGATAACCAACCTTACTCCAGATTCAATTCTTAAAAGATTTAAAGAAAAATCATTTGCAAAAGGTGTTGATCGCGAACAAATAATTCTTTGTGAGGAAAAATTAAGTATACCTCTTCCCGAATTTGTAGAAATAGTTCTTGAGGAAATGCAAAAAATTGGGGGAGAACTCGGACTTTGATATACTCAGTATATGAAACAACCTTTTGAAAAATCATCCAAACTTTCCAAAAAAGAAATAATCTTTCATAATTTCCTCGGTGGGATTTTCTGGGCGCTTGGTGCTACTGTTGGTCTTGCAGTTATATTTGCTATCGTTGGATTTGTTTCAAAAAACATCGATCTCGTGCCGGTTGTCGGTGAATTTGTCGCAGATATACTTGATTTTATCGCCAGGCGCAATCCAAGCCTCTAAACTAACTTTATAAAACCTAAAAATTAAGTTATAATCAAAAGTGAACAAAAAATGAAGACAAAGTCAAAAAATATCCGAAAAAACAACCTAAAATATTGGATAATTTTTGTAACAGCCATTTCCGTAGCATCAATTATCCTTACTATTGGATATCTATATTTTCTACCTAAAGATAACCATTTTTTCTTTTCCGACCCAAAAACAATCTACAACAATAATTTTAACTCAAAAAATTATGCTAATGCAAAAAATGATTACGAAAACAGATACGAAAATGTAGAACATGGTTTTTCTTTTACGTATCCATGCAAATGGGGAAATCTACTAGAAAAACGTACGCCAGATGAACTCTATGCTGAGCAAGGAAGCCAGATAAAACTTGAATTTTCAAATCTCCAAGAAAAAATGCAATCAGGTGGCTCTTCAAATGACTTTAGCGCCAGTAGGGGAATAATATTTATTGACATTAAAGACAGTCAATGGACAGCTCTACAAATTACTTGCTCAAGACACCTTCTCTGTCTAAACGACAAAACCTCAAGTAGTAAAGTGATTTCCAGATTGGTTTTTCCAGATAAATTACCGCTAGAACAAAATGAAAATAACCAAATTACAATACCTCAGTTTTTTAATAGCACATTTTATAAAGATGCATACTTTGACATCTATAACTCAACAATAAGCATTCTCGATTTTAAATATTATTTCCTGGAGGATGAGAAGCAATTTTTAAACGATTTTAATGAGATTTTTCCAGACTACGTAAAGGTTACAAAAATAATTAACACAAATGTATCTGATCTTGAAACAAATGATGCCCTTGCTTACAATCAGGATATTGAAAAAATGAAAGAGCTTATAGATAAAAATGAAATCTTGCTACCCTTTGATGCAGTTACCACTCAAAACCTATCTGATTTTGATTCAATGGTGTCATCCTTTAAATTCACCAACTAACCCTCTAGCTTTTAGCTTATTACTTTATAAAACCTAAAAATTAAGTTATAATCAAATCCATGGACAAGAAAAATCTTGAAAATCTTCGTCACTCTAGCGCGCATCTTCTTGCTGCTGCAATTCTTGAACTTTTTCCTGATACCAAACGAGCGATTGGTCCTGCCATTGAAACAGGATTTTACTATGATTTTGATTTCGCAAATCCTATCTCAGAGGAAGAATTACCAAAAATTGAGAAAAAAATGACAGAGATACTAAAGACCTGGAAAAATTTTGAAAAAGAAGAAGTGTCAATAATAGATGCAAGAAATCAATTTAAAAATGAACCTTACAAACTCGAGCTAATTGAAGAATTTGCCAAAAACAATAAAAATTTGACTATCTACAAATCAGGTAACTATGAAGATCTCTGCAAAGGAGGCCACTCAGAAAACCCAAGCAAAGAAATTGGCGCGTTTAAACTTCTTTCAATTGCGGGTGCATACTGGAAAGGGAACGAGAAAAATAAAATGCTTACACGCATTTACGGCACTGCTTTCCCGAATAAAAAAGAACTTGAGGAATATTTAAATCAATTAGAAGAAGCCAAAAAAAGAGATCATCGTAAGCTAGGACGTGAACTTGATCTTTTTGTAATATCAGAGCTGGTCGGGGGGGGGCTACCACTTTTTACACCAAAAGGAACACTTTTAAGAGATCTTCTCTCAGGCTTCTCAGAGTCACTTCAAAAAAGTTATGGATATGAAAAGGTTTGGTCAACTCATATAGCAAAAACTGACTTGTACAAAAAATCAGGGCATTGGGACAAATTCGGAGATGAGCTTTTCTTGGTAAAAAGTCAGGAAACAGATGATCAATTTATAATGAAGCCAATGAATTGTCCACATCATATTCAAATCTATAACTCCAAACCAAGATCGTACCGAGATCTTCCAATTAGATACATGGAGACAACAACAGTCTACAGGGATGAAAAAGCAGGAGAGCTACTTGGAATCTCAAGGGTTAGGTCTCTTACACAAGACGATGCACATGCTTTCTGTACTATGGATCAAATAGAAAAAGAGTTTGAAAACATTATCTTAATGATTCAAGAAATGTATGACGCTCTTGACCTAAAATTCAAAGCGCGTCTTTCGTTTAGAAATGATGAAGATAAATATCTAGGTGATAAGAAAAAATGGGTTGAAGCGCAAAGAATTATTGAAAAAGTGGCAAAAAAACTAAATCTTGAATACTTCATACAAGAAGGTGAAGCTGCTTTTTATGGTCCCAAAATTGATATCATGATAACTGATTCTCTGGGACGTGAGTGGCAGTGCGCAACTGAGCAGCTTGATTTTGTCCAACCAGAACGTTTTGGCATCACATATGTTGACTCAGACGGAGCAGAAAAAACACCTGTCATGATTCACAAAGCACTTCTTGGTTCAATTGAAAGATTTCTTTCAGTCTACATAGAACATACTGGCGGGATCTTTCCTGCATGGCTTGCGCCAATTCAAATTATGCTTCTTCCAATTGCAGATAGACATATAGAATATGCTGAAAAAATTCAAAAACAATTAAAAGAAAAGGGCATAAGGGTAGAACTGGATTCACGTTCTGAAAGACTTCAAGCCAAAATAAGGGATGCTACTTTACAAAAAGTACCCTATTTAGGTATAATAGGGGATAAAGAGGTTGAGGAGACCTCTTTATCTGTAAGAAAGAGGAATGGTCAAGACCAGGGGCAAATCCCAGTTGAGACATTTCTCCAAAATTTAAGACAAGAAATTGATAAAAAGATTTAAGCCCAGAAGTAAACAAATATACCGACTCAATCAGCGGATTTTTGCATCAACACTAAGAGTTATTGATGCGGAAGGCAAATTGATAGGAGTTTTGTCAAGACAAAAAGCTCAAGAACTTGCTAAAGAGCAAGAATTGGATCTGGTTGAAATAGCCCCAAAGGCTCAACCACCAGTTGCAAAGATAATTGATTTTAATAAATTTCTTTATCAAAAATCAAAAAAGGAAAAAGAGGAGAAAAAACATGCCAAGTCGACTGACACAAAAGAAATAAGACTTGGTCCATTCATGTCTGATAACGATTTATCAGTAATGATAAGAAGAGGTAGGGAATTTCTTGAAGACGGACATAAGATAAAAATTGTTTTGAAATTCAGAGGAAGACAAATAGTTCATCCAGAATTCGGACACAAAACGATTGGAAAGCTGGCAGCAGAGTTGTCAGACATTTCAAAAGTTGATAGAGAGGCAAGATTTGAAGGAAGACAGTTGGTTGCTCTCTTGTCACCTGAAAAAGGGAAAAAACAAAAAGAAGAAATAATTGACAACAAAACAGAAAATAAAGAACAAGAAAGTAAATAAAATGAAAACAAAGAAAAAAGTTAGAGATTCAGTTGCTAAGCGCTTTAAGGTTACAAAAACCGGAAAAGTGATGTTTGAGCATCAATATGGATCACACAAAAAGATAAATAAGTCAAAAAGCAGAATTAGACGTCAAAAAGAACCTGGAGTTCTAACTGGAAAATTCGCAAAAAAAATAAAGAAAATGTTATCGAAATAATATTTCTTAATTCATAAATCGTAAATCAAGACTATGAGTAGAATTAAAAGAGGAACAGTATCAAGAAGAAAACACAAAAAGCTTTTGGAGTCAACCAAAGGCTATCGTGGCACAAAATCAAAACTTGTTAAAATCGCAAAAGAAGCAAGTCTTCACGCAGCAGCTTATGCTTATCACGGACGAAAACTTAAAAAAAGAGACTTCCGAACTCTATGGATAACCAGAATTGGTGAAGCAGTTAAAAAAGAAGGTCTTTCTTATAGCGTATTTATCAACAAACTAAAGCAGGCAAAAATAGAAATTGACCGCAAAATATTATCAAGCATAATAGTTGAAGATCCTGAAGCATTTAAACATATTGTTGAAAGTGCAAAAAAAGTATAATCAAATGAAATCTACAAACAAAAAATCATTTGGGTTTTTCTTTTATTTTACTCCCTAGCAGGAGGCGTTGGCTTAATTTGTCAACAAAAGGACACCCTTTCCAAGCCTCCTAACATAAGGGAGGTTTTTTTATATAAAATAAATATATGAAAAAAGAAAATACACTCAAAAAATACAGATTTGAGATTGATAAAATTGATGAAAAAATATTATCTCTTCTGGCAAAACGCATAAATATTAGTAAAAAAATTGGTGAACACAAACTAAAAAACGGCCTCCCAATTGTTGACAAAAAGAGAAAAAGTGAAATATTTGAAAAACTTCAAAAAACTGCAAGTAAAAAAACCCTTTCAGATGAATTAGTTAAAAATATTTACAAAATAATTCATGACTCATCAGTTGATCTACAGAAAAACATAAAAAAATTATGAAAAAAATAACAATAATTGGATTTGGGAGATTTGGAAAAACACTCTACAGCCTACTTTGTGATGACTTTGAAGTTACTGTTTATAACAGAAGCATGATAAGCAATGAAGAAACAGAGAATTTAAAAATTGCAAAAGACCTAGCTGATGCATACAAAAATGATGTTATATTTTTTGCTGTTCCAATTTCTGCTTTTGAAAAAGTAATATCAAATCATAAAAAATATTTTCGCCCCAGACATCTACTGATCGATGTTCTTGGCGTAAAATCATTCCCACAAAAAATTTTTGAAAAATACCTCACTGGCCTTAAAACTCAAGCTATTCTCACTCACCCAATATTTGGGCCAGATAGTGCCGATAAAGACTTTTCTGGACTTCCAATCGTCATGAATAGACATACATCAAGTTCAGAAAATTTTATATTTTGGAAAAATTTTTTTCAAAGAAAAGGCTTAAGGGTTGTTGAGATGGATCCAATTGAACACGACAAGATGGATGCTTATTCTCACGGTCTTACACATTTTATCGGAAGACTGCTTAAAGAATTTGAGATGAAACCTACACCGATTGACACACTTGGCGCAAAAAGACTTCAGACAGTGATTGAACAAACCTGTGGTGATAGCTGGGAACTTTTTTCTGATATGCAGCACTATAATAAATTTGCAGAAGAGATGCGAATCAAGCTTGTCAAATCATACGACAAGCTTTCTCAAAAACTTTTGGGCAATCAAGCAAACCCAGGCTTTGTCACAATCGGCATTCAAGGAGGCAGAGGAAGTTTTAATGAAGAAGCAATATTAGAATATATTAAAAGAAAAAATATTAAAAAATACATAATCAAATACCTTCATACCAGTAAAGGTGTTCTCAAAGATCTTGTAACTGGAAAGGTGGATTTTGGTCAATTCGCCACTCACAATTCAACAGGGGGAATGGTACTTGAAAGCATTGAGGCGCTTGCTAGATATAGATGTAAAATAGTTGAAGAATTTGAAATAATTATTTCTCATGCCCTTATGATAAGAACAGATGCAAAAATATCAGATATTACAAGCATAATGACTCATCCACAAGTGCTAGCGCAGTGCAAAAAAAATCTGGCTAAAAAATATCCAAGTTTTGAAAAAACATCAGGAAAAGGAAAATTGATAGATCATGCTCTTGTTGCCAAAAAATTAGGCGAAAAAAAACTTCCCAAACATATAGCAACTATGGGAAGCAAAATCCTGGCTGATATTTATGGACTAAAAATAGCTGAAGAAGATCTTCAAGATCTCAAGCAGAATTATACAAGTTTCTTAATTGTTGAAAGGTAACTATGCTAAAATAAAATTATGGAACACGAATTGTTAACAATTAAAAATAATGCGCTTTCATTGATACTTGATGCTGCTGATAGAAAAGAGCTTGATGAAATTAAACTCCAATTCCTGGGTCGCTCTGGAGAGCTGACAAAAGCCTTAAAGGGATTGTCCAAGCTTAAAAAAGAAGACAGACCCAAAATAGGAGTAGTTGCCAATGACGTAAAGACGATAATTGAGGATGCAATCTCACAAAGAGAACAGGCATTGGGAAAAGTTCAAAAAAAATCAATAAATATTGATGTCACAGAACCCGGGACAAAACCTGCTCTTGGCTCCCTTCATCTTGTGACCCAGGCCATGCGTGAGATAACCAAAATTTTTGAAAGCATAGGATTTCAAAGAGTCCGTTATCCTGAAATAGAATGGGATTGGTACGCATTTGAGGCACTCAATTTTCCTGAAAATCATCCAGCCCGAGATGACTGGGAAACATTTTTTATTGATCAAAAAAAAAGTGACAAATACGGACCAGTTGTTCTAACGCCCCACACATCAAGTGGCCAGATTAGACAACTTGAAAAAGGCAAGCTACCTGTTAAGATGCTGAATATTGCCAAGTGCTATAGACGCCAGTCTGACGTCTCGCATACTCCGATGTTTCACCAATTCGAGACTCTGGTTGTTGGTGAAAATATATCTATTTCAGATCTCAAGGGAACGCTTGATTATTTTGTAAAATCATATTTTGGCCAAAACAGAAAATCAAGAATAAGACCATATCATTTTCAGTTCACTGAACCATCATTTGAGACAGATGTTTCATGTGGAGTTTGTAATGGGCGTGGCTGCAAACTTTGCAAAGAAGGCTGGCTAGAAATAGGAGGAGCTGGAATGGTCCATCCAAATGTTTTGAAAAACTGTGGGTTTGATCCTGAAAAATACACAGGCTTTGCATCAGGTTGGGGGGTAGAGAGAGTTCTTATGATGAAAGATGGAATTCAAATTGATGATCTGAGAACGCTTTATGGCAATGATTTAGATTTTTTGAAACAGTTTTGATATGAATATACAAATACTAGATAGCTTCCTAAGAGAACATTTGAAGACAAAGGCAACTCCTAAGCAAATTGCCGAGCTTCTCTCGCTTTCAAGTGTTTCTGTTGAAAGACTTGAAAAATACAAAGATGATTATCTTTATGATATCGAGGTGACAACCAATAGACCAGATTTAATGTCTGCAGTTGGTCTTGCAAGAGAAACAGCAACAGTTCTAAAACATAACAAAATTGATGCGGAATTTATTCCAGTCAAAATAGCTGAACCAACAAATATAAAAAAACTTGAATCAGTAAATATAAAAAATAACCCAGAACTCGTTAAGAGAATTTGTGCTGTTGTGATGGAGGTGCAAATAAAAGATTCTCCCCAGAAAATAAAAGACAGACTTGAATCATCAGGAATAAGAAGCCTTAACAACCTAGTTGATATAACCAACTACGTTATGCGCATAATCGGTCACCCAACACACGTTTTTGATTTTGATTTAATTCCTACCAAAACACTTGAGATTCGAGAATCAAGAAGTGGTGAAAAGATACAGACTCTTGATGGGAAAAGCCATGAGCTAAAAGGCGGAGATATAGTCGCAGATGATGGATTGGGACACATCATAGATCTTCTTGGTGTAATGGGACTTGAAAACAGCTCAAGTAATAACAACACAAAAAGAATTTTATTTTTCGTAAACAACAACAATCCTGAAAAAATAAGAAAAACCTCAATGACACATGGGATAAGAACTGAGGCAGCAATTCTTAATGAAAAAGGTATAAGCTCAAACTATGCAAGAGATGCGCTATTATACGGTATAAAACTTTATGAAGAACTAGCTGATGGAAAAGTAATATCAGATCTAATTGATATAAATAACAAAAAATCTGAAACAAAATCAATTACCGTAAGTCTTTTAAAAATAAATTCAGTAATTGGAATTAATATCCCTGCAAAAACTTCAATCCAGATCCTAAAAGATTTGGAATTTGAAGTAAAAGAAGATAGTGAAAAACTGACTGTAACACCACCGCATTTCAGAGAAAAAGATATAGAGAATGAAGAAGACATAATTGAAGAAATTGCAAGAATTTATGGATATCACAATATACCAAATAAACTCCCAAACATCCATTCAGGAGAAATACTAAGTCTTGAAGAGAGCGAATTTTATTTTGAAGACCATATACGTGATGCGCTGAGATACTGGGGACTAAATGAAGTCTATACTTACCCGATGGTCTCTGAAAATTTATATGAAGGAGATCTATCAGATGCAGTTACTATCAAAAATCCTTTGAACGAAGAATTTGTTTATATGCGAAAAACCCTTATCCCAAGTCTTTTAAAAGTTGCAAAAGAAAATAAAACCCATGAAAATATATCTATTTTTGAAATTGCAAATATTTATGAAAAAAACGGAGACAATCTTCCTAAAGAAATATTAAAACTTGCAGGAATCATAAAAAAGAAAAAGCTATCTTTCTACAAAGTCAAAGGGCTGGTTGAACAACTTCTTATAGATCTAGGAATTAAAAAAATTGATTTCAAAAAATCAGCTGAGGGAATGGGTGCTGATATCTATATAGACAAGGAGATGATTGGATATATAGAAATACTAGATACGGAGACTATTGATTTTGAAATAGATTTTGAAAAAATTCTAAAATATGCAACTCTCAAAAAAACGTACAAACCAGTTAGTAAATTTCCACCAGTTATTGAGGATTTATCAATCATCGCACCAGAGGATATCTCAACAGGCTCACTTATTGACACTATTAAAAACCAGAGCGAGTTGGTATCAAAAGTAACCCTACTTGATAAATATCAAAACACAAGAACCTTCCACATAATTTATCAGAGCGATAAAAGAAATATGACAATAAAAGAGGTGGGGGAGTTGCGGGAAAAAATCTTAAAAGAATTAAAAAGCAAACACAACGCAAGCCTTAAAAAACAATAAAATGCTTTATTTTGCCTACGGATCAAATCTAAATCATAGACAAATGAAAAATAGGTGTCCAAGCCTTAAATTTATCGGAATTGCCAAACTAGAAAGATACAAGCTTCAGTTTGACGGATTTTCTGATAACTGGGGAGGGTCTGGCGCAAGCATAGTCAAATCCAACAATGGTCATTTTGTTTGGGGCGCTCTTTATGAATTTAACGAGGAAAATGAAATAATTTTCTTGGATGAATGCGAGGGACTAAAACTAAAACACTACAAACGCGAACTCCTTGAAATAACTGATTCAATGAATAATTCTCAATTAGCCTGGGTTTATGTAAGAACGAAAAAAGAAATGCTAGGTAAACCAAGCCAAAAATATCTAGATACTATCTTGGCAGGAATAAAAGACTGTAAAATTCCAAAGGAATATGTAAAAATAATATGCCAGATTTAAAAAACTTAGAAAAAGAAATTAAAAAGATAAAAGAAAGAAACAAAAAAGTTGAAATAAATAAAGCCTGGGAGACAAGTTTTTCCAGAAGAATATTATTATTTTTACTAACCTATCTAATTGCAGGTTTTACATTTGCAAAAATCCAAAATCCAGATCCATGGAAAAACGCGCTTATTCCTTCACTTGGTTTTTATCTTTCAACTCTTACAATTCCCACAGCTAAGAAAATTTGGATGAAATATATCTACAGCTCTTAAGGCAATGGTGTAGGCGTTGGGGTAGGGGTAGTTGAATCACCCTCTACCTCTTTTTTGTCCTCAGGCGTTGGAGTTGGATCCTGACTCTGATTTTCTTTTTCTTCAGTCAGCTCACCTGGTGGATTCCACAATTTATCATCTTTATGATTTGCCTCAATCCAAGCATTGATTGCTTCCTGCCAACGATTTCGCCCATCAGCTGATACAAAATCAATCTCCTTAAATACATAATAATTTTGTCCATCTTTACTTCTATAAATAGGCGACTCTGACTTTGGCTCTGTTCCTTTGACAAAATATTCTGATCTAACAGGTACATCAGCATGTGGGAGACCTCCTGCAAATCCATCTATCTGAACAGCAATAACTCCTTCTGGCTTTTCAAATTGTTCATCCTTCTTATCATTCAAAGCCTCTTTCATAATCTTATTCCAGATCGGACTAGCACCAGTCACACCACTGGCAATAGCTGGATTCATGGGAGAATTATCATTGTTTCCGACCCACACACCAACAACAAAAGATGGGGTATAACCAATAGTCCAGTTATCCCTTTTTTCGTCTGTAGTACCTGTCTTAACAGAGACAGTCTTACCTGGAATATTAAGAACTGAGCTAGATCCAAACGCATCAACTCTTGCATTGTTATCAAGCAAGATGTGTGAAATTATAAATGCCACATCTTCTGACAAAACTTTTTTACCATTTGTTTTTTTGTGCTCAAAAAGAATTTTTCCCTTAGAATCAGTTACTTTTAATATAGCAACAGGATCCTGCCTGACACCCTTGTTGGCAAGAACGCCATATGCTGTTACTTCATCTAAAAGCGTGACTTCTCGCCCTCCAAGAACCAAAGACAAGCCGACATCTGCCTTATTTTCTTTTGTTGGTTCCCAATTCTCAATACCCATGTCGTAAGCTTTTTTCATAACAGAATCGATACCTGTCATTGCAAGTATCTTAACTGCTGGAATATTGAGAGAATTACCAAGCGCAAATCTTACCTGAACAGGTCCCCTAAATTTCCCATCATAATTAACAGGCTTGTACGGAGGTTGCCCCGTATTAATAGCTCCTGTATCAAATTCTGTGTTTACATCCATCAAAAGCGTAGATGCTGTATAGCCTTTTTCAAGAGCTGCTGCATAAACAATCGGCTTTAAAGATGATCCAGGCTGTCTCTCACCCTGAACTGCGACATTGAAATTCCCATCACCAACGCGATCAAAATAATCTTTACTTCCAACCATTGCTAAAATCTCACCAGTCTTGGGATCCATCACAACAGCAGAACCATTTCCCACCTTATGCTTTTCTAACGCTTCTACTTCTTTTTTTACTATTTCTTCAGCTTTTTCTTGAAGATCATAATCAAGAGAAGTTGTCACCTGAAGCCCTCCGGTTGTTAGTGCAGACTCACCAAACTGCTCTCCCAAAAGCTCTCTCACATACATAACAAAATGAGCAGCCTTTATTGCTTCATCCCGGTCTGAAAATTTATAATTTTCAATTCTTTCTAAGGCCTTGTCTGCTTCATCTTGAGCTATATACTTGTTAACAACCATTTGCTTGAGAACCGCCTGAGTCCTCCCAATATATGCCTTACCAGCGAATGGAGCATACCGACTAGGAGATTGAGGAAGACCTGCTAAAAATGCAGATTCTGCGAGATCTAATTGTTTTGCTTTTTTACCAAAATATTGCTGGCTTGCTGCCTCTACACCAATTGCCGTGCCACCATAGGGGATATTATTTAAATACATTTCCAAAATTTCATCTTTACTATAACGCTGATTGACTTGAACTGCCAGAATAAGCTCTTTTATTTTTCTTGGAAGTGTTCGCTCGCTTGTAAGAAGCACGTTTTTTACAAGTTGCTGACTGATAGTCGAACCACCTGTCAGCCCTCGCCCGATTAAGACATCACGAATCACGCGGATATATGCGATTGGTGAGAAACCGCTGTTGGCATAAAAATCTTCATCCTCAACAGCAATTGTTGCCTCCTGAAGTTCGATTGGAATATCATCAAGATTTATATAGCTTCTGTTTTCATCCTGAAAAACAGAGTAAAGAAGATCACCATCTTTGTCGTAAATGCGTGTCGCATCTTTTACCTGAGAGAGAACAAGGGTACCAGGAGTAGGAAGATCACGGGAATACCAAAGAAAAAGTCCTATGATCCCAACAATTCCTGCAATCAAACCATAAAGACCAAACCTCAACAGCTTATTCAGAGTCATATCTGAAAGCTTAAATTTAAAAGGAAGTTTTCCTGACAAACGGCTTCTTCTTCGCCGCCTTAATCCAAAATCCATAGGAGTAATTAACTATTATAGCAAATTTTTAAATAAAACTATACCGTAGTTAACTCTCCAGGAGTGGGTGCTGATGAGGTTTTTTCAAAAAGTTTTTTGTCCAATGCATCTAACTGATCTCTCTTTCCCACAAAATATTTCTGAATTTTTTCAATATTAGTTATTGGATCACCCTGCTTAGAGACTTCTCTTTCCGTAGCCGATAATTCTCCAATAAGCAATCTCAAATCCCTATCTGAATACGGCAATCCACTTTCTCCCGAATCTTGTATTAGTCTCATTGCAGTCAAAACAGGATATGGCCGCTTTTTTAGTTGATTAACCAATTCTTCACCAGCAGCTTCCCTTCTTTCTTGATCCGAATTCTTAACTATATTAGATTCATCTGTGGGCACATACATTCTCACTATATCTAGATTCTCTTCAACAAGCTTTCTAATGGTTTCGCCTTCATCATTCTCAGACTCATAACCACTTTTGTTTATATATTCTTTGATAACACTATCAAGTGAGTTTTTATATGGTTCGTTTTCTGTAGTCTCAGACATATAAATATATTATCACAGAAACACCATCCCAGCAACAAAAACTTTGCTTATGCTATACTAATTTTATTATGGACAAGGTTGAAGAAATTTTGACTCGAGGAGTTGATAAAATTTACCCGACATCAAAAGAACTGGAAAAGACACTAAGATCTGGAAAAAAACTCAAACTCTATCAGGGATTTGACCCAACGGGAACAAGGCTTCACATCGGACACATGGTAGGCTTTCGTAAACTCAGGCAGTGGCAGGATTTGGGACATCATGTGATATTTCTAATCGGGGATGGTACGGGTCAAGCAGGCGATCCATCAGGCAAACTAACAGCACGAGATAAATTCATGACACGGGAGGAACTGCGAGATAATGCAAAAGAATATGTCATGCAGGCAAAAAAAATTGTTCGCTTTGAAGGCAATAATCCTGTTGAAATACTCTATAACGGAGACTGGCTAAACAAACTCAACCTTCAGGATATATTGGAGATTGCTGGAAACTTTTCACTTCAGCAGTTATCAGAAAGGGATCTTTTTCAGGAAAGAATAAAAAAAGAAGAAACAGTAAACCTGCGTGAGTTTTTGTACCCACTACTTCAAGGCTATGACTCTGTTGCAATGGATGTGGATCTAGAGATAGGCGGTACAGACCAAACATTCAATATGCTCGCAGGTCGCACACTTATGAAACAAATGAAAAATAAAGACAAATTCGTTATGACCACTCCGCTTCTTACAGATAATGAAGGTAAAAAAATTGGCAAGACAGAAGGAAATGTAATAGGTCTCACCGACGAGCCAAGTGAGCTTTTTGGCGAAATAATGGCGCTGGGGGATGATGTAATAGTAAAAGGGCTTGAGTATCTCACAGATGTCCCAATGGATGAGATTAAAAATATCGAAAATGAAATTCAAAATGGCAAAAATCCGATCGAGTACAAAAAGAAGCTTGCTTTTGAAGTCGTAAAACAATTAAATGATGAGGTGCTGGCGAACTCCGCACAAAAAAACTTTGGCAAGATATTTGGGGGAGGAGAAAATCCTGAGGATATAAAAATAGAAATAGTAACAGCAGGAACCGCCTCTCATGTTTTATTTCAAACCAATCTTGCATCAAGCAAATCTGAGGCCAAGCGCTTAATTGAACAAGGCGGCGTTAGCCTCAATGACAAAAAGATTACAAACCCCGATATGAAAATAGAAGAGGGGATACTCAAAAAAGGCAAAAGGGAATTTAGGAAAATAATAATCAAAAAATAAACCCTTGATACTTAATACTTACTACTTTATACTTAATATCTGATACAAATATATGAGAAATATGTTTAAAAAACACAGCATTTTCTGGAAAATAATTGTTATCCTTGTTGCGCTCTCGCTAATTGCTGTTTCATTCCTACCATACCTCACATTAATTTAATAAACAGACATCTTCCTTGATGCGATATAATAGGAATCATGAATCTCAAATCTTTAGTAACAGATGGCAATCGTTCACTAAAAATGTATGCAGGACGACTCGAAAAACTTGGCATCATAAAACTTGAAGACTTTCTTTTTCATCTCCCATTCAGATACGAGGACTATTCGCTAATTTCAAAAATTGCTGAGATTCAGCCTGGTGAGACTGTCACAATCAAGGGTAAAATTATTGAAATCAAAAACCAGTACTTAAGAGGTGGTAGAATAAAAACTTTCCAAAATGCAATTATGGAAGATGAAACGGGACAGATAAAATTAACATGGTTTAACCAACCATTTATAATCAAGAATCTACCTGTTGGGACACAAGTATCTATATCGGGCACGGTTGAAGGTTCTGGAAAAATACTTAAAATAAAATCTCCCAAGTACGAAGCGCTCTACAACGAGCAAACCAAATCGCTTCACACAGGAAGACTCATCCCTATTTATCCTGAGACAAAAGGTATCAGTTCCAAATGGCTCAGACGTCAAATCCATAACATTCTCACACAATTTTCAAACGAGATCAAAGAATATATGCCAATTGAAATAATAAATAGAAATCGGTTTCCAGATTTCAAAACAGCAATCAACTCAGTCCATTTCCCTAAAGATCTTTTAGATGCAGAAAAAGGGCGAAAAAGACTTAGTTTTGATGAGCTATTTCTTATGCAACTTGCAGCTCAGATAAGACGCCAAAAATGGAATAAACAAAAAAAAGGAAATCTCTTGGAAGCTAAAAAATTTGAAAAAAAAATAAATACACTTATTGATTCTCTTCCATTTGAACTCACTAATTCCCAAAACAGGGCAGTAGGTCAAATATTTCATGATCTCTCATCCTCAAAACCTATGAACAGACTTCTTCAGGGAGACGTCGGTTCAGGAAAAACAGTTGTCTCGGCAATTGCCATGTATTTAACATATCTAAACGGATACCAATCCGTGCTTATGGCGCCAACTGAGATACTGGCAGAGCAACATTTCGCAACAATTGATAAGCTTCTCAAACCTCTTGGGATCCAGGTCGGAATTGTAACAGGAAGCAAAAAAACGAAAATTAAGGATAAGGAATTAGGAATATCTAAAAACGCCTTTGATGTTCTGATTGGTACCCATGCTGTACTTCAAAAAAACATAAAATTTGACAATCTTGGCCTTGTTGTTATTGATGAACAACAAAGATTTGGGGTTGCCCAGCGCGGTCTTATACGTGAGAAAGGCAAAAACCCTCATCTTCTGACAATGACAGCAACACCCATTCCAAGAACTGTTGCTCTTACTTTATATGGAGACCTTGATCTTTCATATCTTTCTGACATGCCAATGGGTAGAAAAATTATCAAAACCTGGGTTGTGCCTCCGCAAAAAAGAGAGAACGCATATGAATGGATAAAAAAACAAATTAAAGAAACTAAGTCACAGGCATTTATAATCTGTCCGTTCATTGAAGAATCAGAAACAATGACTACAATCAAGGCAGCAACTGTTGAATTCGAAAAACTCAGAAAAGATATTTATCCAGATCTCAAGCTCGGCCTTCTCCATGGCAAACTCAAATCAAAAGAAAAACAAGATGTGCTTGAGAAATTCAGAAAAGAAGAATTCGATATTCTTGTGGCAACACCAGTTGTTGAGGTTGGAATTGACATACCAAATGCAACTATTATCATGATTGAAGCATCAGAAAGATTTGGACTTGCTCAACTTCATCAAATGCGAGGTCGTGTTGGCAGGGGAGATAAACAATCTTACTGCCTCTTATTTACAGATAACTTTATAGCACAAAGTTCAAAAAGATTAAAAGGCATGGAGACGCTTTACTCTGGAGCAGAACTAGCTGAGCTTGACCTTCACCTTAGAGGTCCTGGAAATATGTACGGCACAGCTCAACATGGAGTTCCAAAAATGAAAGCAGCGAACTTCTCAGATACTGAACTTATTCAAAAAGCAAAAATTGAAGCTGATAGAATCCAGTCGAAAATCACTTATTATCCTGTCCTAAACCAGAAAATTGAGGCTATTTCTAGCGAAAATATCTCACCTGACTAATACTTGACAAGGAATAAAATATTGACTAAGCTTTATGCAATGCTCAAAAAAATTGCAATAATTATACTAACATTGTTTTTCGTCTTTACTCCAGTCGCATCAGCTCAGGGCAATAACTTTTCAACCTCACCAGCAACAACACAACGCACAGAACTCAAAGAAAAAATAAAAGAACAAAGAGACTTAGCAAAAGAAAAATTCAAAACCAGACGCGAAGAATTTAAAGAAAAATTAAATGAGATATCAGATCAAAAAAAACAAGCTATTATCACAAGGGTTGATGCAAGACTTGCATCAGTCAATGAAAAAACAACAGACAAACTAACTCAAGCACTTATCAGACTTGATGAAGTTCTTGCAAAACTATCTGATCAAACAGCAACTGCAAAAGCCAATGGAAAAGATACTACCAAAACAGATGCAGCAATTATAGATGCAGAAAAGACAATTGAAGTTGCAAAAACGGCAGTTCAAGCTCAAGCAGGCAAAGAATACATTGCAACAATTACTGATGAAACAGGCCTAGGAGAAGCGATATCAAGTGTAACCAAACAGCTAAGAGCTGATCTAAAAGTGGTATTTGATGCAGCAAGAGAAGCAAAAAGATCAGTAAGAAATGTTGCAATTGAATTAAGATCTCTAAATAAAATAGGAGCAGATCAAGAACAAGCAACGCAATCGGCAACAATCTCACCATCAATTTGATAAAATTATGGACAACAACGAAGACAAAAAAACAGACCAAACACCACCCATTCCTACACCAAAGAGAGATTCTTCTGATGATTTAAAAGAAGAAATTGAAAAATCAATTGAGCAAAAATTGGATTCACAGCCTCAAGAAACACTAGGCACAACACCTCATCCTTCATCAAGCAACAATCAACCATCTGTAAATATCGATGAACCAGATCCTGAAGAAAAACAAACTGATTCTGTGCACAAAAGCAAAGCAACCATGATAATTGCAATAATTACTGTCATTTTAATTGCTGGAGCAATATTTTTCTTCATGATGAGTAGTAGCTCAGCAATACCCGAAGAACAACCTACTCCTCTTCCAACTGCAGCGCCAACTCAAACAATGGAAACATCTCCAACACCTTCAACAATTGAAGAAGAAATTGATTCAATTGATGTCGAAGATCAAACTCCAACAGATTTTCAGGAAATCCAAACAGATATAGATAGCCTCTAAATCTTTACCTTGCAACCTAAAAAGAAATAAGGTAAAATACAGACATGCCACATGAACCAAAGAAACGCCATTCAAGAGCTCGTCAAGGAAAAAGACGACACGCTATTAAATTTGTGCCTGTTCAGTCAGTAAGTTGCGCAAACTGTGGCATATCAATAGTGCCTCACAGCATTTGCTCAAGTTGCGGACACTACAAAGGCCAAAGTTATAAATGAAAACTTCTCAGGATCCAAGACACCTTCGAAGACAAACACTTATTCAGGAATTATTCAAAATAGATTTTATCGAGCAAAAAATAAGTAGTGATGCCAAAAAAATAATGGAGAATAGCAAGCTTCTGGATGAAAAAATAAATAAAGCTGCACCTGATTTCCCTATCAATAAAATAAACAAAATTGACCTTGCAATTCTAAGACTTGCTGCATATGAACTTCTCATTGACAGCAAAGCACCCCAAAATGTTGTCATAGATGAGGCAGTTGAGCTTGCAAAAGAATATGGGGGAGATAAGAGTCCATCTTTTGTAAACGGAGTATTGGGACATATCACAAATACATGATTCAATTACCCACATTCAAAAATCCAAAAATGGAAGAGCTTGCTTTTACGCATAGATCTTATCTTAATGAAAGCAAGATGAAAGAATCAAACGAAAGACTTGAGTTCTTGGGAGATAGTATTCTTTCATATGTTGTTTCAAATCACCTTTACAAAAATTATCCCTTCTACGATGAAGGAATATTAACAAACCTCAGATCACTTGTTGTTAATACAAAAAGTCTTGCAAAAATAGCAAAAGAGCTCAATTTCGGAAAAAGACTTCTCCTCTCACGTGGCGAGGAAGATTCAGGAGGTCGGGATAATAAATCTCTTCTTGCAAATACATACGAGTCATTTGTTGGCGCGCTATACATCGATCAAGGCATTGACGCGGCATCTGATTTCATAGAAAAAACAATAATTCCAACAATCGCAGAATATGATAGTAAAAAAGTTTTTAAAGATCCAAAAAGTCTACTTCAAGAATATGTCCAGTCAAGAAAGAAAAACTCTCCCGAATACAGAGTGCTTGAAGAAGAAGGACCACCACATAATCGAATTTTTACCATTGGTGCGTTTGTTGATCAGGAAAAAGCAGGCCAAGGAACAGGAAAATCAAAACAATCAGCTGAAGAAAAAGCAGCTGCAGAAGCATTAGACTATTTTAAGAAAAAAACAAATCCTACTGGTTGAGTAAAACCTTGTATTTTGGTATAATAAACTTTATGTCACTTGTAATAAGACTAGCTAGAACTGGCAAAAAGGGCGAGCGAAAATTCCGTGTTGTTGTCAAAGAAAAAAGATCAAAAAGAGATGGGGGATATATTGATCTTCTTGGCTGGTATCAAAAAGGCAAAGAGGGAAGCAAAAAAATAGACATGAAGAAATATAGCGAGTGGGTAGTAAAAGGAGCAAAACCCAGCGCAACTGTAGCAGAAATAATTAAATAATGAAAGACACCCTACATCAAATAGTAACCTCTATCGTCGACAATCCAGATGAGGTAAAAATCGAAGAAAATGAAGTTGATGGAATTATAAATCTCGTCATTGCTGTTGCAAAAGAAGATATGGGCAAGATAATCGGTAAAGAAGGAAAAGTCATAAGAGGAATTCGCAATATCATGAAAATAAAAGCAATGAAAAAAGATGCAAGAATCAATATAACTCTTGCTGAAATTCCTCAGGAATAATGTTTATTATTGAGTACTTACTCCTAACATCTGCTCTTCTTTTAGCTCTTTTTGCATTTTGTCTTTCAATCTCATTCTTTTTTGGCGCTCCCTTTGTCGCAACTCCTTGGAAGATAGTAGATGAATTTATAAGAACTTCAAAGCTCAAAAAAACAGACACTGTTATTGATCTAGGATCTGGCGATGGCAGAATTCTTATTGAATCTGCAAAGATTTGTAAGCTTGCAATTGGATATGAAATAAATCCCTTTCTGATTCTCTGGTGCAAATTTATGGCTTCCAAACAGAACTTAAGCAAAAAAGTGAACATAAGCTGGCAAAATTATAAAAATGCAAATCTAAAAAATGGAACAGTTATATTTCTCTATAATCTACCTTTTTTTATTCCTTTTTTGGAACAGAAATTTAAGAGAGAGTTAAAGCGAGGAACAAAAATTATTTGCTACAAATTTCCGCTTAAAAAATTCAGGTTAATTAAAAAAACAAAAACAGGAATATATATCTACCAAATTTAGTGAACTCCGTAGTAGAGCGGCTCATTTCCTTTTTTCCATTTTATACTACAACCCGTACTTGGTTTTTGATCTGGACCTACTTCCTGATCTAACAAAACAGCATCGATTGCTAATCTTATATCTCTTCCTGTCACAGGATTTTGATTTCCAGGACGGGAATCATCAATCTGACCTCTATAGACTAATTTTAGTTCTTTATCAAAAAGAAATAAATCAGGTGTGCAGACAGCTGTATATAACTTTGCAACATCCTGTGTCTCATCATATAAATATGGAAAGGCAAACCCTAATTTTGTAGCCATTTCCTTAAGACTACTTGGTGCATCTTCCGGATAATAATTTGCATCATTGGAGCTTATTCCAACGATTCCAAGATCTGAATCTTTATAATCCTTACTTATTTTTGCAATCTCTTTTTCAAAATGCTTCACATAAGGGCAATGTCTGCAAATAAACATAACGAGAAGTGCTTTTTTATCTTTAAAATCATCAAGCGAAATTGTTTCGTTTGTCACCACATTTTCTAAAGAAAAATCAGGGGCTATGGTTCCAAGTGGCATCATGGTTGATGAAGCAAGTGACATATATTAATTCTAACATATGAAGCAAATGATTCAAACTCATTTTTTTGATACAATACCAATATGAAAATTACAATTTTAACTCTTTTTCCTCAGATGTTTACAGGTCCATTTGACCACTCGATTGTAAAAAAAGCAAACGAGAAAAAATTAATCAATATTGAATTTATAAATATTCGCGATTTCGGTATAGGCAATCATAAGATAGTTGATGATACAGAATATGGTGGGGGAATAGGGATGGTTATGAAAGTTGACGTCATACATGCTGCGATTAAAAAGATAAAGCTAGAAAAGCAAAATTCAAAACTGAAGCAAAAAATTATTTTATTAAGCGCAACAGGAAAAAAATATAATCAAAAAAAAGCAGTTGAATTATCAAAACATGATCATCTAATTCTTATCTGCGGACATTATGAAGGGATAGACGAACGAATAAAAAAATATATAGATGAGGAAATTTCAATTGGTGATTTTATCTTAACTGGTGGAGAAATTCCAGCAATGCTAATAGCTGATAGTGTCACGCGACTAATAGAAGGCGTTCTTCCAAAGGGCGCGACAGAGGAAGAGTCATTTTCTGAAATAGATGGAAATACACATTTGGAGTATCCTCATTATACAAAACCACAAATTTATGAGAATGAAAACGTGCCAGAAGTTCTTCTCTCAGGAAACCATAAAGAAATAAAAAAATGGAGAAAAGAAAAAGCACTAATTGCTACAAAGAAACTAAGACCTGATCTTCTAAAAGAGAAGTAGACTATTCACTTTCCCCAAAAAGTGGAACGGCTGATACTGAGCCACTCGGGGTTATTCCCAAATCGGGAGCGCTTTGATTCCATCCAGAAAGCCTTTGGAGAAATTCTTTTTCGCCATCACTTACAGGAGCCAGGGGCTCTGCTTCGCTGAGTGCTATCTCAGGTAAATCTTTGTAGTAAAACTGTATCTTCACAGTGAGCGAGTCTACATTTCCGTCAATACTTGTCACGCTTGATAAAGGAAGTCTTTGTGATAACTCTTCAAGAAATTTTTTTTCTTGATCAAGACTACCAGATATTGTAACAACAATATCCACTGCTTCCTGATTACTAGCCAAGATCACTTTATCTGGACTGTTTTCGTCCGTTTTTATCTCACCAACTTGAAAATTAAAATCATTAAGACCTACGCCTGATGCAATTGATGCACTACTTAAAGCATTTATAATTGTACTGAAACTTCTATTTCCTGGAAGCGCAGATACAGCTGATCTAAACTGACTATCCAAAATGCCTTTATCGAGATTATTAATAAAATTAATATTATTTCTAATAGTTGATATTCTTTCTCTAGTAGCAATAACTTCTGCTCTTATAGAGAACCACACGTTTAGCTGTGGAAGTATTATCTGAAAAATAAGAATTAAACTGACTAGAATAGTAAAAATTATTACAGTTAAGGAATAAAAAGGCGAATCCTTAAAACGGAAATAAAAAAACCTAATATCATTTTGTCCTAGAAAAACTTTTCTTCTCATAATGATTCAACGCTTATTGTCAGAAGATATGACTCGCTACTTGTTGTTAGATTATTAATTGAAACTTTGGAAAACTCCTTCCTGTCAGTTACAGCAGATATTATTTGATCAAGAAAAGTATTAAGAAGAGAAAGCGATCTGCTTGAAACTGTAACAGATATCAGCTCGTCACTTATATCAATCGAGGTCACCGAGACACCAACAGGCATCTTGGCTTGAAGCTTTTCAATCTCTGAATGAAAATTTGAACGCTCATCAATAATAGATTTTGCTACTGAAAGTCTTTCCTTAATTATAAAAAGCTTTGCAATATCTGCCTTTTTCTCAACCAAGTTGTTCTTTAAATTTTCTTCTTCTTGTTTTAATTGGGGAAGAGGAGAAAGAGCAATAAGAATAAATATAACAATAGATATTGCTGAAACAGAAAAAAGCATCAGAACTGCAATCGTCCTTAAAAATTTTTGTTTTTTAAAAACAAGAGGAACGTTTCCTTCTCTTTTGTCTGTAAGTAAATTTATATTTTTAGCCATATTCTTTAACAGATAAACCAATCGCTACACTATACGATGGGCCATTTAATTCTATGTCTTTGGGAACGTTTTTAATTCCCAGAATTTTCCATGGATTTGCAATTTCTGTTTCTATCCCAATGTTTCTTACAAAATAAACATCAACACCAGGAAGAGCTGCGCTCCCACCAGTCAGAAGAATTTGCGAGATCGGGGACTGATCTCTATATTTTTCATTATAAAATGTGATGGCCTTTTTAACTTCATTAAGAATCGATGCAAATATCGGTTCTATTGCCTTTGAGACCTTTATATTTGTATCTCTACTGCTCAGCCCATAATTCTTTTTGTACTCCTCAGCCTGTTCTGTACTAAACCCAAAATCAGAGGAAATTGCACGTGTCAGCGCGACACCTCCAAGCGGAAATGAATAATTAAAAATAATAATTCCGGATTTTATAATACAAAGCGACGTACTCATAGCGCCAACATTTATTATAAGTGTCGGCAACGTACTCTCGTTTTTTGAAACACCCCTTATTGCAGAAAGTGTTTCAGGTTCAATTGATACAACATTTAAACGCGCAAGCTGCAATATATCCTGGTATCTCTTAACAAGTAGTTTTGGCGCTGCAACAAGAAGAACCTGCATCTTCTCAGTTGTCTTAACATCCTTTGGTGATTCAAGAATTGTAAAATCAATATTCATCGTATCAAGTGGTGCTGGTATATATTGCTCAGCTTCCCAATAAATAGCATTTGATAATTCTTTATCAGAAAGTGGTGGCATCTCGATAACTTTTGTAAAAATATGAGAATCTGGCAATGCGATATTTACATTTCCCGTTGAAATTTTTGCATCATTAACAAGCTTATTAATGACTTGTGCTAATTCTTCATGATCAAAAGGAGATTCAGATTGTATGCCTGGACTTGGAGATGCAACAGAAGCAGATGCTTTATAGCTAAAGCTGTCACCATCGCTCTCAAGCCAAACAGCTTTTATAGAAGTGCTTCCTATGTCTAGTCCAAATGCGTTACTTTTCATTATGGTAAAAATAATATAAAAGGAAAAAGTTCTGTCGGAAGCTTGGGATAACCCCTAAAACTAATAATCTTACGCTGGGTTTGATCAGATGTGCCAATTGATGTAATAACATCTCCTTGAGATGGAAGATCTGTATCTGAACTGATGGCAAAAGAAGTTGGAGCATAAAGTGGAATAATACGCGCCAAAAGCCCTTGTGTGATATTTATTGTTTTTTTATAAGCAAATTCCCGACCTGAAATGGTATCAGCAGATACATCGGGTATATCAAAGTTATTATTTAATCTTCTACCTGAACAGGAATCAAAAACATGGTGAGTTAAAATAGGAGCAGATTTGGATCCAGCAATAACCACAATCTCAACAGCAGGAGAAGTATTTACAGATGCTATTGAATCACAAACATCCCCATCTGACCCCCAATAAAATGTAACATTGGCAGAAGTAGGACTAGAATAATCAGGAAAACTTGAAAGCCAAAGATCAACTGTGCTGTCTTTTAAAACAGCTGATCCGTTATTCAACAAAAACTCAGACCCCTCAAGCTTGGAAACTGTTGATTCGTAAATTGCACTATTTGACAAAGTTCCAGCTCCTTCTGCATCGTTAAGTGCTAGCTCTATTCCTGCCTCAGCAGCTGAAAACGCACGCTTGGAATCCTCGTCTTCTGTTGCAACTCTTATATTATTAATTGCCCTTGTTGCGACTGATAAACCAACCGTTAATGAAACCACCATTACCAATACTACTATTAAAAGCGTCTGACCTTTTTCAAATTCAATCATGCTTATTTAATCGTATCAGGCTGCAAAGGCGGGTGTCAACAAAAATCAACTTTTACTCAACAACATTTCGAAGAAGAATCGTTGTTTGAAAAGTCCTCGAATTTGTATTTTCAACCAATCCGTTATCAGCAATGTGTGTAAGCGTGAAAAAAACAGAAATTGATGGGGGATCAACCAATGATTTCTGGGTACAAATAAAGTAACACTCAGCAACCTTCACTGAGCTCTTATCAACTAACGATTCTCCATTAAGCATAATGTCTGTTGGCTCATCCATTTTGCAAAGGATGGTTGATTCAGTATTGTCTGAAAAAGAGGTAATAGTAACCTTCTCTTCGTGAGTCGGTGGATTCATCTGACACGTTTCTACATCAGGAAAGATAAGTGTTTTTGAATATCGTATATGATTGGCAATCTGAGTCAGAGCAACATCTCCGCTCCTACTAACAGTTTCAAGCGCATCAGACTTACTACTTCCGCGAAGAGTTACAAAAAGAATTGAAGACATCACACCTCCTATGACAGCAAAAAGAGCAATTGTGATAACTAATTCTATGAGAGTAAAACCTTTATTTTTCATCTTTTCAAAGCTGTTTAATAGGATTCACAACAGACATACACGTAACTAATTTACTTTCATGACAAAGAGCTCCTTGGGGTCTGCATTTACCTGAAGTGTAGGCTGTTGTAACAGTTACACGGGAAACATCTACAGCACAAGCTGGCGACTGCTCAACCCCAACTGAACGCATAAATACTCCTTCTATATTTTCCCCAGAACACTCACCAGCCTGCAAACGATTGTCTTCACCAATACAAAATGCTCCTGATTTTGTTGCAAATTCCTCATAATCACTATTTCTAATTTCTCTTACAATTTCCATTCCTTCCTCAGAATAGTCCGTCGCAAGACTTTGAAGCTGAGTAAATTGATTATTACTAAGCGCAGTTGTCACAGTTGTTGCGATACCAGTTACAACAATTGCTATCACACTTAAAGCAATTACTACCTCTACCAATGACTGTCCCTGCATTTTCATTCTATTGAAACTCCTCCATTACTACCAAGACTTATTGCTTGCATTTTATCTCCTTTGTAGCCCGAGAGCTTAATTGAACCAACAGGAACTACGCTTCCTTTTGAAACATTGAAAAAGAAAGAAAAATTATTTCCAAACCCTGAATCAACAAATTCAATATGATTAGGAAGAACGTGTCTTTCTATCTCAAAATCAGACCCCTCACAAACCCCAAATAAAGCGTATGAGGACTCAGCAATCTTTATATCAACTCTATAGCCCTCAAGAATCTTATTTACTCCCGTCCCAGCATCTAGACATTCTGGAGGTTTTGTCTGTGTCACGGCTCTGCTTCTAGCAAGACTCAAAACTCTGACAACATCAATACTTGCACTTCTGAAAGCCTGCTCTTCATTAAAAGAATTGAAAGATGCAACTCCAAAAATTGTCAAAAAACCAACAATTGTAAAAACAGCAAGAAGCTCAATTAATGTGAATCCTTTATTTATCATTTCTTAACTTGATTAGGGATTTGTAACAGTATATGACCACCTGTCACCAGTACAGGTATTTACAGTATCTTTCTGAAGATCGTTTGCATTTTCAATACAAGCCCTAAGGCAATAAGCCGCTGTACATGGTGGGATTGAAGCAGGCGTTGTGTACTCATACCCTTCTGTTAAATCAGAAGGATCACAAGGCATTTTTTGTAAATAAACCGCAGAACCACCAGTAATTGGCATACCACAGCCAGGAAGACTCACAGGATATGAACCATTATCAGCTCTAAATAAATCAAGCGCTGATTGAATCTGAGACAAATCAGATTTTCTTTTGGAATCCCTGGCCTTTTGCCTTATTTCAATATAGTTGACCATAGAAACAACAGATAAAATACCAATTATGGCTATAACTATTAAAAGCTCAATCAGCGTAAATCCTTTTCTAATTCCCAATTCCTTATTCATAATTTATGATAACTCTTTATGGTGTTACATTTGGACTGGACACACCATAATTGCATATTTTGCCACAAGCAGTCTCGCTTAGACTATTTGCAGAAAGACTGACACACGCAGCTCCTGCATTACAAGCTCCTGAATCAACTGACCGCTCAAGACTTGCATAAAGATAATAACTCTGTCCATCAGCTGACAAATAATAAACATAAACAGTTTCAGGATCTTTGGGATCATTTGGTACTTTTGTCATATAAGGACTAAAGCTTCCCCCAAATGAAACTGTAGGTGGATAGCTTCCGTTATCAGAATAGTATGACTCAAGCGCATTTTGAATTTGAGAAAGATCATTTTTCCTGCTTGAATCATGCGCTTTTGCAAGCTGCTCAAGAGGATTGAGGATGAAAAGAACTGATGCCGCCAGAACCCCAATTACAGCCATCACAATTAAAAGCTCAATCAGCGTAAATCCACGGACAGAAAACTTCATCTTATATTAATTATCAACTTTATATGGTCTTTTTTCAACCCCCTTGATGCATATTGTATAATAAGGCCTATGACAAGTTTTATAATCTGCTCAACGGATAAGAAAAAGCGCGTTGAATTTGCAAAGGATTTTTTTGAGAAAAAAAATATTGATAGATTTGATATAACCCTTATTCAAAAAGAAGAAGATTCCAAAAATCTGCAAACAATTGGTGTACAAGATGTCAAAAAAATACAGGGAAAAATTTTTCTCAAACCACTTCACTCCAAAGAAAAAGCTGTGATCATAGAAGATGCAGATCTTTTGACAATTGAAGCGCAAAACGCGCTTCTCAAGGCCCTTGAAGAGCCGCCAGCCAACACCTACATCATGCTTGGCGCAGAATCTTCAGAAAAACTTCTACCAACCCTACTTTCACGCTGTCAAATGATAAAACTTAAAACGCCAATTCCTTTTCTTAGCAAAGAAGAACTAGAAGAATTAACAGATTTTGCTTCAAATCTAAACAAAATGGCAATAGGGGACAGGCTCAAAAAAGCAGAAATCCTTGCCAAAAATAAAGATGAAGCTATAATCTGGATTGAAAAACTAATTCTTGTTTTACGCGAACAAATGCTGGTAAATTTTTCCCACAAAAAAAATGCAGCAATGGAACAATTAGACAATGGAACAATTAGACAACTCCAATCCCTTCATACACTTCTCAAAACAACCAATGTCAACCCCAGATTCGCCATCGAAAACACGCTGCTCTCCTTAATTCCTAATTCCTAATTCCTAATTCCTAATTCCTAATTCCTAATTCCTAATTCCTAATTCCTAATTCCTAATTCCTAATTCCTAATTCCTAATTCCTAATTCAACTATGCTACAATACCCCTATCTATGAACCTCGCATATCGCATGAGGCCTCAAAATTTTGACGAATTTATTGGTCAGTCAGATCTAGTGGGAAAAGACAAAATTTTGCGGAAAATGATTGAGACAGGCAGTATCTCATCGATGATTTTCTGGGGACCACCAGGATCGGGCAAAACAACTCTTGCCCATATCATCGCCCACTCGGTCAATGCCGATTTTCACCACCTCTCAGCAGTCGAAACAGGCAAAGCTGATCTGATGAAAATAGTTGATGAAGCAAAAAGAGCAAAAGGTAAAGCAAAAAGAATCATTCTTTTTGTGGATGAAATTCACCGCTGGAGCAAATCCCAACAAGACGCCCTCCTTCCATACGTTGAATCAGGTCTGATAACCTTGATTGGCGCGACAACTGAAAATCCCTCTTTTGAAGTGATCTCAGCTCTTCTATCAAGATCCCGTGTTTTTGTGCTCAAAAGTCTGGATGCAGAAGATCTTGAAAAAATAATAAACTCTGCTTTGCAGAATAAGGATAGGGGGCTAGGGTCTTTTAAAAAAACTATTTCTCAAGAAGCCAAGGATCTACTTATCCGCTTCTCAGGAGGCGATGCAAGAATTATGCTAAATGCACTAGAAATAGCAGTCACTACCTACAAAGAAAAAAATATCAAGCCAGAAACAATCAAAGAGGTATTTCAGACCCGCAGTGCTGGAATATATGATAAAAAAGCTGATGAGCACTACAACATCATCAGCGCCTTTATCAAATCCATGCGTGGATCAGATGTAGATGCTGCGCTTTATTATCTGGTACGGATGCTTGAAAATGGCGAAGATCCCAAATTTATAGCAAGAAGAATGATTATTTTCGCATCAGAGGATATAGGCATGGCAGATCGGGGAGCGTTGATACAAGCAAACGAGGCATTTGAGGCGGTACAGAAAATCGGCATGCCTGAGGCGCAGCTAATTCTGGCCCATATCGTGATTTATTTGAGTAGCGCCAAAAAAAGCAGAGCTGTCCCCAATGCGCTTATGAGTGCCAAAAAAGCAGTTTATGACTATCCCAATGAACCGGTGCCAATGCATTTAAGAAACGCTCCGACCAAGCTCATGAAAAATCTGGGATATGCTAGAGATTATAAATGGGGAAAAGATTATGTGGGACCCAATAAAGAATTATCCTTCCTGCCCGAGAAATTAAAAGGTAAAAAGTTTTTTAATTCTTGAAAAAAATCCTTCTTTTTCAGGTTTTTCAAACCTCTCCATTACCTTTCTTATCTCAGGTATTGCATCTTCCGTGGCTTTTTCACCTGCTTTTATTATTTCCCCAGCCTTTTTCGCATCAAAAAAATAATTCCAACCAACGAGACTCTTCACAAGAGTATCAGGTGAGATAACAAAATCAGCATTTTTGAGCGATTGAAAAGTCAGATTGTGCCTGAGAATATTTACAGAATAAGCAGGAATTCCGGTCAATGGAGGCAGGCTCTCAACAGGCTTGTAAAAATAGCTCGGCTCCACATTAACAGCTATCACAATATCTGCTCCCATTTTACGGACAACAGACACAGGTACGGGATTGGATAGGCCACCGTCTGCAAGTATTTTACTTTCATATTCAACCGGACGGAATACAGCAGGAACAGAAATACTTGCCCTGACCACTTTTGCCAAATCACCTGAGTCCAAAACAACTTCCTCCGCGGTATTAAAGTCAGTAGCAACAGCAGAGAAGGGAATACGGAGCGCTTCAAACTTTTTCTTACCGAGGAGATCAGCAATCAATTTCTCAAACTTATTTCCCTTGATGAGGCCTCCCCTGAGACTGGGGTCAAAAAGCGCAAAACCTTTTCTTCGGTTCATACTGAGGACGAACTCTTCAAGCTCGGAAAAAGTAGGGTGGGCAGCATAATAAGCACCAATTAATGCACCTATACTTGATCCCGCAATAAAATCTATGTTTATACCCGCTTTTTCAAGAGCTTTAAGAACACCAATGTGCGCCAAGCCCTTCGCACCACCTGAGCCCAGCGCCAGACCTATTTTAGGAAAACTCTCACTCATGGGGATATTATACAAGTTTTTATGTTAATTTTTGACCTCTAAAAACTTCAACTGGGGGATTAGATCTTCCTTCAAACACAAACCCACACTGCAGACCCAATTCTCCAACTTTTTTACCTAAGTTGCCTTCAAATTCATTCTCAACAATACTTTTATACTCCCTTTTTAATTGATCATTATCCATATTGTGTGCATTAACTCTTCTTCTTAATCTTCTTCCTAAAGTGATTCCTTTTGCTACATCGTCTTTATTGCACGAATACATCTGAAAAATTGCATCTGCATAGGCATTGTCTTCATGGTCTTCATCTAGAAATGGTGGTTTTTCTGTTGATTTCCAGACTAATCTTGAAACATCTTTAGTCCAAACCCTAAGATGATCCATTGAGGAATTAAATTTTTCCGGATGCTTCACTCTTTCCAAAAGAAATAAATCCACAACTAATCCCGCACTTGGATGCTCATGACCAGGATAGGAATATCTCGCTTTTTCTGCCATGTTGATGCGATTATAGCACTAAATCCCATGGAGTCAAGGTTTTTTTACAATAAATCCTATAGCATTGATTATTTTAACTTTTGTGTTATAATTTTTCAATTATGAAAGATGTACTTCGCGGAGAAGAAGAACTCTCGGTGAAAAAATTAACAAGGATAGCTAGTAGGCTTTTCGTTCAGGCAAGTATGGAATATCCTGCGTCAGTCCCATGCATAGCAGCCGATATTGCCAACAAATGTCGTGGACAGTCTTATTATCCATTGAGATTGTGGGGTGCCTTAAAAGAAGATTATAAAAAGATTAAAGATCTAACCGTTATAGCCAATAGACTGCACGAGAATTCCGTTAAAAAAATAAAAGTATTTACTCCCTATCGTATGGGGGGCGTCATGGAACAAGTTTTTTCTCAAGCCCAACAAATGTCTTATGCCGGCGAAGAAGATCTTAAAAAGTTTTTATCTTCTTATCAGCCCGGAGTAGAGTCTCATTTG
>JAJDCH010000005.1 GCA_029260905.1 Candidatus Levyibacteriota bacterium
ACATATGATCTTCAAGCTGAAGCAATAGAAATATTTAAATACAGAGACATCTACTACAGAGCATTCTCACAAACCAATCTTGCTCTTGCCAACAATCTAGCAAGCACTCAACAGCAAGAAAACCAAGGTGCCAGTCCAAGCGCGCAGGTTCAACAAACAATTACAACTCTTATCCAACAGTCAATAAACAATGGAAGAAACGCTGTAACCGTTTCTCCTATGACTGCTTTTAATTGGAATAATTTATCAAGTATATATCGAGCGCTGATTGGATTTGGACAAAACGCTGACCAATTCACAGTTCTTACTGCGCAACAAGCCCTAGCTCTTGATCCAAATAATCCTCAACAATACGTTGAACTTGGGGGAATCTACTTCCAGCTTGGAGACTATGATGAAGCCATAAGACAATTCAGAACTGCTATTAACCTCAAACAGGACTATGCTAATGCTTATTACAATGCAGGGCATGCCTACGAAGCAAAAGGAGATCTTCAAACAGCTCTTTCAATATACCAAACAGTTAGAACAATTGTTCAAAAAAATGAAGCAAATCTCAAACAAATTGACTCTGAAATAAAAGCTCTAAGCGATAAGATAGGCGAAGGCGCAGGTAGCTCACCAAGCGCGCAAGTTGAACCAAGCGAACAAGAAGAAGACCTAAACGTTAACGAACAAGCAACTCTTCCTGAGAGAGATCCACAAATTGAAGTTCCAGGCCCTACTCCTTTCTCTCAACCAAGAGTAACCCCTGCTGCACAGCAATAAGTAATAACAACTTATAAGTTATTACCTTTATATGAAGATATTTTATCTTTAACTATAGATTCAATCACTAAATAATTACTAAAAATAACAAAAGACAGCAGATAAATCTGCTGTCTTTTTGGTTAATACTTAAGTACTTAAATATTAATTACCTCTTTGCTGTCTAAAACAGTCTCTACAAAGAACAGGCTTGTCCCCTCTTGGTTGGAATGGAACTGTATCGTCCTTTCCGCAATTAGAACATTTGATAGGGAAAGATTGTCTTTCTCCACCACGACCTCCATCTCCGTTATTGAAGTTTGCGCGAGCTTTTGCCCTACAATCTTTACAACGAAGAGGTGCGTTAAAACCTTTTTCTTGATAGAATGCCTGCTCGTCTGCGGTCCATGTAAAATCACTTCCGCAGTCTTTGCATTGAATTGTTTGATCTTGATTTGCCACTTAGAATCACCTCCTTTTTTTCCATATCTAAGTGACTAATTTATGAGGTAAAAAACCCGTAGAATTTGTCCTAGAATAACTGGAATTACCGTTTATTAATTAACGGCATGAATATTATACCACACAAAAGAGAAAAATTGTCAAGAAGCTGTCTATTTCCAAGAATCATCGATATCTTGCTTCTCTGTAATTCCTTTTTGAGATAATGACAGACTGAAACCAATCACAGTATTTTCATACACTTGCATGAACTTTGGCACTGTTTCCCTGCCAGACCAGTTGCTTTGGATAACAACCTGAAATTCGTGCTTCCAGATCATACATATATATTTGGAGGTGCTCTTTTCACTTATTTTTTGACACTATCTTTTAAGACCAATTAATAATTGCTACCCTAATCTTGCCTTCTAACGAGTACTGGCCAGATCAGATTGATAATATTTGTACATCAATTTAGCCTTATGCATCAAACAAATTCCATGAGTATATTTCTGGCCTTTTTTCAAAGGTCTTTGCAGCTCAGCTGGACACCAAGCACAAGCCCAAACATTTTTATCTAAAATATTTTTGCTTTTCATGTAGCTACCCACATTCATTTCAAGCACGACTTCTAAATCACAACTTTAAATATCATCATGACTGACTTCAAATTTTTTTTAAGATCGTGCCAAAATTTCATATATTTATATCTAATCTCACACCCTTATTTGAAAAATATAAAAGATTACATAGAATTTCATTTTTACAGGACGTTATGAATATATATCTCTTATTATTAATATAATAATGAAAAAGGGTCATTGTCAAATATTTTGTAATTCTGTATAAAATTGTATATAATTATTATATATTGTATATATCAAATATTAATTAAAAATGAACAATAACCTTCTATCAGTTAAACAAGTTGCCTTTATCCTCAAGGTTCATCCACTTACAATACGCCGCTATATTGCTACTAAAAAACTAAAAGCAATCAGAGTTGGTGGTAATATCAGGATTGAAGAATCAGAACTCCAGAGTTTTCACAAAGAGATAATACCTGTTACCAAAAAATCCCCTATATTCAAATTAAGTAATTTGGGAAACAAACAATTTACAGAGGATGATCCATTCTTAAGACTAAAAGGCAGAGGAGCAAGTCTCAAACCAAGCTAATATTATGACTAGTAAAAAAGTTTACATAGCACCAGATGGATTTGTTACGTTTATAGACAGAGGTCATCCCAAGCACGTGCAAACAGGCGCATTCTTCCGCTACTTCGCTCTTGAAAAATTCCAACTTTTCACATCAACCATCAGCATTGACAATGCATATCAAGATTTATATCAAAATATTAGTCCTTCACTTGGAAAAGATTATCTAAGAGCGATGTATATGAGCTCAATCAACATTATCTATCCAGAGCCATCTGATGTTAAATCAGCAATCAAAATAGTTGCACAAAGCAATTCGATTGAGATGACTTTTGCAAAAGCCCTTATCAGTGTGATCTGCAACAAAAGAAACATTCCACAGATCTGTACATTTGATTATCTACCACCACTCTATGGTCTTCAGGCTTTTTACTTACCAGTATAGGGTTTTGTGGACCCGAGGGGAGTCGAACCCCTGACTCATCCATGCCATGGATACATGTTACCACTATACCACGGGCCCTACTTTCATAAACTTTAAGAACTTTACAAAATCTTATAAACTCAAATCACTGCACATATGACAGCGGGTTAACTGCAACGCCGCCATTTCTTATTTCAAAATGCAAATGCGGACCTGTTGTACGTCCTGTCATACCAACATAGCCAACAACTGTCTGACCTCCTACGACTGCTTGACCTGCCGAAATATTCACGCCTCCAAGATGAGCATAATGCGAAACTACGCCTGCGCCATTACTTACATAAACATTATTTCCAAATCCACCATCATAGGTTCCTGTACTTACTGATGTTACTGTTCCATTGTGCGCTGCATAAATAGGTGTGCCTATTGGGGCTGTAATATCAATTCCAGGATGACCCCAACTAAAGTATTGACTCAATCCTCCTCTTAAAGGATAGGTAAATCCTCCACCAGCAACAGGAACAGGTCCACTTACAACTTGAACCTGTCTTTTGGCAACATACAAGGGTTGTGCTGATGGCTTAATACCATCTGGCACTATCAAAATCTGACCTGCAACAAGCGTAAATGTTTCAGCATTTGCAAATTCATTAAACTGCCAGTCAACAATTTTCTGTGGGTTAGTGTCATATTTTTTAGCAATCGTATAAACGCTTTCACCTGATGAAACTTTGTGCGCAATTCCAGTCACAGGAAGAATATCAAGCTCTTCTCCGATACTTAAACTATCTCCTGTTTTATCATTTGCCCAACGAATTGTATCCTCAGAAATTCCGAATTTCTTTGCAATTGAACTGACAGTGTCTCCTTTTTCGACTGTATATTTAACAACCTCACCTCTTATTTGTGTAGTTTGTGTTTGGAATACATCCTCACCCACATAAACTGATTGATTACTTGCAGGCGCTGCAGCTAAATCCAACTCTGAAGCATTTGATGCAAATATCGGATATGTTTCAGCAAGAAAAGGCGCAATCAACACTCCTAAAAGCAAAACTCCCATGGTAGTAAGATGTAAAAAAGGGCGGTTGTACCGCCCCCTTTTCATTGTAAAAAACTTAACCAATAAGTTTTTGTTCTTTTCAAAATTAACAGAAAAAACAACTAGCTTTTTCTTGAGATAATAAAAAAAGAATTCAAAAAAACTTGATATCTCCCTCAAGAAAGATTTGAAAAGCTGGGGAAAAAATAACAATTTTTTATTCATAGATAGAGCCCTAATTTTACCAATTTTATGAATTTGAAGTCAAATTATTAAAACTGCTACCTTCTGCTTCTGGCTGAGGCAGGTGAAGCTGCCCGAACAAGACCGCTTGCAACTTGATTTACCATTAATCTTCCTACATCAAACAAATTCTTGTCTCCTAAATGAATTCCATCCAAGTAATCATCCCAAAAATTATTTATATCGCTTTTCTCTCTCATGCTAGTTGTCACTTCTGAGGTCACATAAGCATTTAAGTAATTTGTAAGATTTCTCTGAAGCGGATCAGTATCCTTCCTCCACAAAACCTTAATTAGCTTTTGATCGTGAATATTTTCCAATATAGAATCTACAATTCTTTTTCTTGTTTCAATTGAATTCGGACCCTCAAACCTCCATCTTGATTTAAAAACTTCTCTTGAGATAAAAGGCACTACCCATGCCTTGCTTGATGATAACTCGCAAAAAACCGTTCTCTGTTCAAATTTCTGATTTTCAATCATGTAGCGAAAATCTTAACATAGCTACGTTTTGATTACAATAACAAGATATTTTATACTTGCAACACTGCAGTATTTGTATAATAAGCTTGATGATAAAATGAAACTATTTTTGGGAGATAAAACGAAGATCAGGAGGCTCTGTGAACTTTACAAACTTTATCAACTCACTAGCTCTTTCCGAGCTCTTCGAGGAATTCATCATTTGTTTCAACTTTTCCAAGCTTCTCAACCAAAAGTGCTGTTCTTTCGTCATCATTTAACATATCGGTCATCCGTCTCATGGTTACAATCTTTTTCAGCCTGTCTTCTTCCAATATCTTTTCTTCACCTCTTGTTCCTGATCTTTCAATATTAATTGCAGGAAAAATTCTTTTCTCAGCCAAAACCCTACTCAGATGAAGCTCCATGTTTCCAGTTCCCTTGAACTCTTCATAAATAAGATCATCCATTCGGGATCCTGTATCCACAAGCGCTGTGCCAATAATAGTCAAACTTCCACCCTCCTGACAATTTCTAGCCGCTCCAAAGAATTTTTTAGCTGGCCACAATGCTGCTGGATCAAAACCCCCAGAAAGAGTACGCCCTGATGAATCAACTGTGAGATTGTAAGCTCTTGCAAGACGTGTAATTGAATCAAGCAAGATAATAACATCCTTACCCTCTTCAACTAGTCTCTTTGCTCTTTCTAGAGCAACTTCAGCAACCTTTGTCTGCGCTTCTGGCGGCTCATCGAAATTACTTGCTATAACCTCTCCCTTTACAGACATACTTATATCAGTAACCTCTTCAGGTCTCTCTCCGATAAGAGATGCCATCAGATGAACATCTGGGAAATTAGCTGATATTCCAGCCGCAATTTCCTTGAGGATAGTTGTCTTACCAGCTTTTGGTGGAGAAACAATCATACCTCTTTGCCCAAATCCAATTGGCGCGACAAGATCAATAACACGTGTTGAGAGAGGTGTCTTTCCGCTTGATAAAATGATTTGCTTATCAGGATAGATTGCAGTCAGATCATCAAAATATGGCCTTCTCATTGATTGGTCTGCATCAACCTCATTTACCTTCTCAACTTTCAAAAGACCAAAATAACGCTCAGTGTCTTTTGGTGGCCTTGCTACACCTTGCACCTTATCTCCTGGACGGAGACTAAATCTTCTAATTTGTGATTGCGAGATGTAAATATCTCTTGCGCTTGGAATAAATTTGGGGCGCAAGAATCCATGCCCCTCAGGTTGAACGTCTAAAAAACCAGTTACTACTTCTGTTGGTCCTGTCTGCTGGTCACGTGTAAAATTATTGTTTCTCTGGAAACGTCCCTGTCTCATTTGACCCCCAGAATAACCACCATTATTTTGAGTTCGGATTGGAATTGGACGAGCTTGTGGTTCGTTGGAATCAGCACTTGAGGAGAAAGTAGCCTGTTTTGGCTCATTATCTGTGTCAGGAGTAAGCGGAGCAAGCGTTATCTCAGCCTTCTCTTCATCTTCACGAACTATTTTCTTGGTCTTTGTTTCATCACCAACCAAATCATCAATAGTTACCTTTTTGGAATCAGTTTTTGTTGCCATATTTTTTATAGTTAATAAACATCAGAAGATCTCTGCAATTAAATCATTAAAAAGATTTATAGAAAGTCATGTAATGGGATTCCTAGCAGACTCAGGGACTTGGAGCGCCCCCGCTCGAGTTAATTGAGTCCTATTACACCACATTTGCATCTATTTGTCAATAACTTCTTTTTTAATCAAAAAATTTAGGCAATTTAAGATCTCTCACATCTCCTCCTGTAAAGAAATATACGAGCAGATTAACCACAAAATAAGCAAGAAGCGCAATCAGAAGCCCGATAATTGATGCAATGATTTGCTTTCTAGCTTCATCTATTTTACCCTTGTCTCCTCCTGACATGATGTACTTTATGCCTGCAAGAACCAAAAACAAAGCTGCAACTACAATTGCTGTAAGAAGAAGAATCTGAATAATTCCTGCTACCAAACTACCAGGTCCGCTGTTTTGAGGCGCAAGCTGACAAAGACTCTCATATCCCTCAGGACAAAGCCCACTAGCATAGGAAATACCAGGTAAAAGTAAATATGCTAAAAAACTAAAAACAGGATAAAGCTTACTATATTTATTAATCCTCACAACTTAATCATATTCTTATCTTTCCAAACATGTCAAGAAAAGCTTAAAAAGAAGTCCTTCTGGGTTGACAAATTACCCTGTTTCGTGATAGAATTTGTACTTCTGCCTGGCAAAGGCACATGAATCTTTGCCTCAGACCCACAATAAATTAAGAATTAATAAATAAATTACATATTCTGCTTTAATTGCCAGTCATAGACTGCTCAGAAAACTTTCTAACTATGAACCTTAAACCAAACATTATCTCTGTTGTTTTACCTGTTTATAACTCTGGACGATTCTTAACCGAATGTCTTGAAAGTTTGGACAGACAATCTTTTAGAGATCTTCAAATCATAGCTATTGACGATTTTTCAAAAGATGATTCTTTCTCAATTCTCAAAAAATTCTCAAGAAAAATAAAAGGACTGAAGATTTATAAAAACAAAAAGCATTATGGCCTTGGTGTTTGCTACAACAGAGGCATGAAACAAGCAAAAGGACAATTTGTTATCTTCATGAGCCCACTTGACATGATAAAAGCTGCAGCGTTCAAGAAGCAGCTAAGCTTTCTCCACAAAAACCCCAAAACAGTCGCAATTGGAACTCAATACGCCAAAATAAATGAAAAAGGCAAAATAATCATGAGAAGCACTCTGCCCCAAGAAAGTGGATTCATCTACAACCAACTTCTGACCGCCAAATCAATCCACCCTGAAAGCGTGATAATAAACAGACATCTTTTACCAAAAGATCTACTTTACTTTAAATCAAACAAATATCCGCTCCTTTTTAACGAAGTTTTTATAAAACTTTTTCAGTACGGTCTTTTTGCTAATTTAAATGAATGTCTATACTTCAAACGAACAGGGCTAAGAAGGCCAGGGAGAAAATTATCATCCTCAACAAATATTGTTGTCTCAGCAATCAAGCTCTGGTTAACATCACGAAGTAATCACGACTATCGCCCCTCATTTAGAACTTTTATTTACCCTTTTCTGAAACCAACTCTTAATTAACTAATCTTCAAAAATAAGTTTTTATTTTCTTTGTCAAGAAGTAAAATTCCATCCACTAGTTTTCCACATGTTTTTGTTATAAAAATTTAGCTTGTTAAATCAACCTATTTTATATATAAATTACTCTAGGCTATACATTATTTTGAGGATAATTTATTATAGGTTGACAATTATAAAAAGTTGTGATATATTTGTGAAGTATGAAGTTTTTAAAATTACTTTCTTTTACTAAAAGAGGTAAAGACAACAAAACTATTGCAGAATACAAAAGAGACGTGATGGTAAATACAGGAAGAGAGCAGTTTAAAAAACTTAAAGACTTGGGACTCAAAATCCCAGTCAGATTAGCTTAAAAGTTCATTAACAGAATACGAATTCATCCAAATTTTTAATTCGAATTAATCCGAACAAGCAAAGGCAATTCTTGTTTGAAGAATTAAGATTCGGATCCATTTGTGTCTAAAAAAAGCCAAAAAAAGAGCATCGCTTTCGCTACTCAAATGATAATTTCCCGGTACGATAAGCAATGCTCTTAGGCAATTGGCAATTAGTCCTTCAGGCAGGAATAAAACTAAGTGCCATGAACAAATTACAACAAAGTGTATCACTTGTCAAGAAAAATAGTTGAAGCTAAAAGTTGGTTTTAACGTTGACATTTCAACATTTTTCATGAAAAAGTTTTCACAGAGGCAATAAAGGGTCTTTTCTAAATTTTTAATGAGGTAGGAATCTTGGGCAGGGATTCTTGCCTCTTTAAAGATCAGGAAAAGACTTTTTTAGTGACTAAATCAAATCTTTTTGGCAAAAAGTATTCTTCCTGTTACTGTTTGAATGACCCTTGCGACTACTACATCAACAGACTTGCCTATTAAACCAGAACCGCTCTCAACAACTATCATCGTTCCATCATCAAGATAACCAACGCCCTGAGTCGCTTCTTTGCCCTGATGTGAAATCTTTACATGAAGTGCCTCACCGGGAACAGCAATTACCTTCAGAGAATTAGCAAGCGCATTCATGTTTATAGCAGTTACATTATCAATTGTTGCCTTTTTTTCAAGATTATAGTCACAAGTTATTATCTTTCCTTTGTGGATTTTTGCTGATTTAATAAGCTGTTCATCAACTTCTATTTTGCTCTCTTGCCTACCACCAGGCAAATCTTCTTCATCAAGAATCATCACTTTTATAATTTTTGACTTCTTTAATTTTTCCAACGCCTCAAGCCCCTTTCTGCCCCTTTCTCTTTTTACAGCATCTTGCGAATCAGCCAAGTGCTTTAATTCAAGCAGTATGCTTGATGTGATTACAATTATGCCACTTAAAAAACCAAGGTAAGCTACATCAAAAATCCTATTATCAATAATTGCTGATGTGTCTAAAAAAATAGGATTATCAATTTTTTTGGTTTTTTTTGATTTTTTCTTTCTGCTTGGAGTTATCATCCTTGGAAAGCGATCCACAAGCGTTTTGGATACTTCATCAGCAATAGCGCCAATCATCTCTCTTGAAAAAACAGCTGGCCGCTTTTTCACAGTCTGAATCTTAGTTTTTGACATATTTTCTTTTGATTTTATTTTTACTTCTTTATCTGACATAGTTTAATAATTCAAAGCTTTATTTTTCTAACTGCAATTTAGACTTCTTCATTTCCCCAATTCTCTAATTACTTCACTTATTGTTTTGTTTGTTTTTGCTGTTATTATTTTTTTAAATCCAAGTTTTTGTGCTTCCTTTACTCTTTTTTCAAGGCCGACTACTGATCGAAGCTCGCCAAGAAGACCGACCTCTGATATGCCAACCACTTTTGTCAGCGCGATATTCTTTAGTGATGAGAAAATAGCAAGACACACTGCCAGATCTATCCCAGGATCAGAAAGCTTTATGCCTCCTGCGACATTCACAAAAACATCCATGCTGGAAAGACTAAGACCTGCATGTTTTTGCAAAACAGCAAGAAGTAGTTCAACACGTCTTGGATCAATTCCAGAAACCACGTGTCGAGGCACAGGAAGTCCTGAGGATACTATTAAACCCTGTATCTCAACCATAAAGACGCGCGATCCCTCAAGTGTTGCGACAAGAACACTCCCAGGCACATTTGTTTCTCCAGTTAAAAATAACTGTTCAAGATTTGTCGCTTCCTCAATTCCTGATTCCACCATCTGAAAAATTCCAACTTCATCAACTGGTCCAAATCGATTTTTTAGAGATCTTAAAATTTTTGTTCTTGAAAATTTCTCTCCTTCGAAAAAAAGTACTGTATCAACCATGTGCGATAAAACCATCGGACCTGCTACCATTCCCTCTTTTGTTACGTGTCCGACAATGATGACTGGTATGTTATTTTGCTTTGCAATTCTCACAAACTGCAATGCTGAATACCTTACCTGTCCAACACTTCCTGCAAGTCCTGATACATTTTCTGACTCAATTGTTTGAATAGAATCAATGATCACTAAATCAGGTTTTGTCTCCTCAATTTGGATAACAATTTCATCAGTATTTGTCTGAGACAAAAGCAAAAGATTTGGTTCCTGATTATTTGCTCTTGGATTTTTTTTACCACTTGCTATACGAACAGCGCGCATCTTTATCTGTTCAGATGATTCCTCACCGCTTACATACAAAATCTTCTTATCTGCTATTGCCAAATTTAATGCCAGCTGAAGAAGTAAAGTCGATTTGCCAACTCCCGGATCACCTGCAATAAGACTTACCGAACCTTTTACTATTCCCCCTCCAATTACATTGTCAAATTCAGAAAAACCTGTTTGTATTCTTGATTTGGTTTCGTATTTAACCTCGCTCAATCTTTGCGGTTTGACATTATTCAAAACCGCACCGCTATTTTGAGTTTTGCGATTTGAGCTTTGAGTTTTGAACTCGCGAAGCGAATTCCAACTTCCACACTCAGGACATTTTCCAAGCCAAGAAGTAGTATCATATCCGCACTCCTGACAAACAAACGAAGTTTTTATTTTTGTCTTCTTCATAATATTATTATACACCTGGAGACAGATTTTTAACATTTTGAGGACAGCTTAAAGCTAGTTTTGCGTTTTGAATTGTGGTTTTACCTTTGAGCTCTGAATTCTATGCTTAATTCTACCGATATCCGATTGGCTTTTCTTTTAGAACAGGCGTGAGGATGATCCTATGCTTTCTTTTATCATGACTCGCAACAGTCAATTCTATTTCTTGACCAGCTGCAATAGTCATTGTTGGAGGTATTTTTTCTTTTTTAATAAATCCTTCTATCGAATCACCAAGGTAGATGGCAACTCCTACATCATCAATTGACTTAATTGTCCCTTTGACCTTTTTATCAATTGGAAATGCCTCAACTGATTCCTCAAAAGGATCTTTTGTAAGTCTCTTAATTGAAAGATTAATTCTTTTGGTTTCAGAATCAAAACGTGTAATTACAGCTTCAATCTCATCTCCAGCGTCATATTCTGATGTAAGATCATCTTGCCTCTCCCATGATGCCTCAGAAATATGAATAAAACCCTCTATTCCATCTTCGATTGAAACAAAAAGTCCAAAAGGAGTAATGTTTGAAACAGTAACTTTTACTTTCTGATCTACCTTATATTTTTTTGCAATTTTTACAAACTCTTCATCACTTAGAGTTGTTTTCTGGGAGAAAATAATCTTATTGTCCTCACGATTTACCTCAAGAACTGAAACTTTTATCTTATTGCCAATTGCTACATCTTTGCCAAATGAGGTATGTGATTGCGGAAGAAATCCTGAAACACCAAATTCAGTTGCAACAACAAACCCAGCTTTTCCTATCTCTGTTATTGTTACTTCAATTTGTTCTTTGCTTTTCTGATACTTATCCAGCTTACCCCAAGCCATCTTTCCAATATAGCGCCTTAAAGAAACAACACCCTGTCCTGTATCTGATTCTGGATTAAGCACATTTACTTCAACTACATCTCCCACTTTAAACATCTCAAGAAGCATGGATAGATTTCTCTTGTCCTTCTCCATCACAGTTGCATCTGTTTTCGCGCCAACATCAACTAAAATCTCGTGCTTATCAATTTTGGTAATTTTACCATTAAGAGATTCACCTTTTTTAAGCGCAACAAATTTACTTTCGTGCTTGGCAAGAAGCGCAGCCATTGCGGACATTGGCTCCGAAGATTTACTTGAGGTTTTCTTTGACATTTATCACAATACCTTTCATATTTAGATCTACTTATTATAGCAGGAATTATGACCAATCGCAATAATCCATCTTCCTTCACAGATCTATAAAAATCCACCAAAAAACCGCCCTTGCTGGCGGTTTTGTTGGATGTTTCTTTCCTCGCTTGTCTTGCCACTCAAAATAAGTGTAGGCGAAGAAAGATCTTTTTTCAAAATTGAAAAAAGAAAATCTCTGGCGATGACCTATTGTCCCGGGAAAACCCAGTATCGTGAGCGCTGACTCGTTTCACTTCTCTGTTCGGAATGGGAAGAGGTGGTACCAAATCGCACAAATCACCAGAAAATTTCTTTTTTCAAAAAAATATGCTTTAAAGTTACAACCTGTAACTTGGCACTTATAACTATATCAAAGAACCACTTGGCTCCTCAAAAAGTGAAGAGAATAAAAAACGTCAAAATTTATCATCAACCATTAGTACGGGTAAGCTCAACGCCTTACGACGCTTCCACTGCCCGCCTATCAACCTGATAGTCTCTCAGGGGTCTTTCGTCCTTACGGACATCGAGATCTTATCTTGGAGGCGGCTTCCCACTTAGATGCTTTCAGCGGTTATCCGTTGGGAATCTAGCTACCCGGCGGTGCTCCTACTCGGAAACAACCGGCACACCAGGGATTCCCCCAACCCAGTCCTCTCGTACTAGGGTCAGATCTCCTCAAATCTCAAACGGGTATACAGGATAGAGACCGAACTGGCTTACGCCGTTCTGAACCCAGCTCGCGTACCACTTTAAC
>JAJDCH010000006.1 GCA_029260905.1 Candidatus Levyibacteriota bacterium
ACCAATAAGAATCTTTACTGGTTATAAAACCTTTAACTTCTCTTGTATTTGCTCCCAGAAAAGGAAAAATCATAATCAATAATCCACTCAAAAAAATAAGCGCAATTATCTGAAATTTTAACTTCGATGTGATAAAATTAAAATCCATGAATCTCAAAAAGAAAAACGTTTTTTTGTTTACAGGAGCTGGTTTTTTATTGATTCTTTCTTTCTTTGCTTTCATAAAAACAGATACTCAAAAAGTTAGCATAAATAATAACACAAATAGCCTTGTAAAGACAGAACCAACAGCCACCAATACGCCAAACGCAAAACTTTTGCTACAAAAGCCAGAAGAACAAAAAATACTACCTACTAACTATCATGTTTTTCAATCCTTCAATAACTGCGGTCCAGCATCTCTTTCAATGGCGCTCAGGTTTTATGGAATTGAAAAATCTCAAACAGAGCTGGGTCAATCTCTCAGACCATATCAAGTAGCAGGCGGTGATAATGACGACAAATCAGTCACCCTTGAAGAGTTAGCTGAGAAATCAAAAGAATTTGGATTTATCCCCTATCACAGACCAAATGGAGATATAGAAAAGGTAAAACTTTTTATAACATATGATATGCCTGTTATAACACGCACCTGGCTAAAACCAGATGATGATATCGGACATTATCGTGTCATCAAGGGCTACGACGAAACAACTGGAGAATTTATTCAGGATGATTCATTGCAAAACAAAAATCTGCGCTATACATATGCGCAGTTCAATGAAATCTGGGGAAAATTTAATTATGAATACTTGATACTTGTTCCTGAGGACAAAAAAGAAATAGCTGATGCTATTCTTGGCGATGATACCAACTTTGAATCAGCTTGGCAAAATGCAGTGAAAAATGCAGAAAAAGAACTGCAGTCAAATCCGAACAACATTACAGCCAGATTTAATCTCTCAGTTGCCTACTATAATACAGGTGAATATCAAAAATCTGTTGACGAATTTGAAAAAATAGAAAACCAATTAACTTTTCGCGCTCTTTGGTATCAGATCGAGCCGATTGAGGCTTATTATGAACTGGGAAATTATGACAGGGTCTTTGAGATAACTGATAAAATTCTCAATAACCAAAACCGCGCCTTTTCAGAGCTGTATGTAATAAGGGGAAATATTTACAAACAAAAAGGACAACTGGATTTGGCAAAATCAGAATACGAAAAAGCTGTTCTCTACAATCAAAACCTCCAATCAGCAAAAGACGCCCTTGAATCCATTTATTGACATTTCTGTCCTTCTTCTCTACATCAACCCCAAAACTATTCCCATGGCTACCAGGGAAACAAGTTGATATCCGGTGTTAATGAAAAATAATTTTCCTGATCTGCCACCAAATATAACATCAGTCATTTGAACTGGCGCTACAAAACCAAGCCACATCCAAAAAGCTGTTGTAAGACCTGTTTGAAGTCTTGGCAAACCAAAATAATTTTCAGAAAACACCATCACGTGTGTGAGTACATATGCCATGACTATCGCGCCGACAAATGATAAGGCATACATCGGTCCCATTTTTTTCTGAGCTTTCTTAATTGACTCAGGAGTATAACCCATCTCTTTCATCCATGGGTTGCCCAAAAATCCTGGCATATACCAAACAAACCCGATTATCATACTAACAACTGCTGCGATAATAACTGCAATAAAATTAACATCTATCATATTCTAATCACCTCCCCTCGTTGAATAACTCTTTTAAGAGTATCAATTAAATAATAGAACAAATATCTCAATCTTTGCAATACATATTTAGTGCACATGATGAAGAAAAAATTGATTTTTATTATTGTAAGCCTTGAAAATATCGAAAAATCCTGTTACTACAAAAACCGCGCCAAATGCCAAAAGCCAACTCTCAATCCCAAGAGGCACTGTTTCAAAAACTTTATTAAGAGGTGTGTAGATAATTAGAATTGATGCTAGAACCGAAGTCAAGCTTGCAAAGACTAAATACTTATTGACAAAGATGCTACTCCCAAATACCTGATGACGGAAAGAGCGGAATGTATAAGCATTGGCAATCTGCACCAAAATCATACTCAGGAGAACTGTTGTTCTGGCTGTTTCAGGTGGGAATTTGATTATATTAAAGGAAAGATATGCAACCACAAAGGCTACAATTCCCATAATTGAGCCGTTCAAAATAATAATATTTATAAATTCATTAGTCAAAATTTTGGCATTTTTTCTCGGCCTTTCTTTCATAATGTCTTTTGAAGAAGGATTAAATCCAAGAGTGAGCGCAGGGATATTATCAGTCACAATATTCATAAATAAAATCTGGAGCGCTGTAACAACTGGTGTGTACCAGCCAAGAAAAGGCGCAACAAGCATACCCATAAAAATAATATAAATATCAGAAAAATTACACGCCAGCTGATAAGTCACGAACTTACGGATATTGTTAAAAATAGTTCTTCCCTCTTTAATGGCAAGAACAATTGTCGCGAAGTTATCGTCTTTTAATGTAATATCCGCAACTGAACGAGATACATCAGTACCATTTATTCCCATAGCTACACCTATGTGTGCCTCCTTGAGAGCTGGCGCGTCATTTACACCGTCTCCTGTCATAGTCACTATCTCATCATTTTCTTTTAATGCCTTTATAATCCTGAGCTTGTCTTCTGGCTTAACGCGCGCAAAAACTCCTATTTCATTAACAATTTTTGAAAGCTCCGAATCCGTCATTTCGTCAAGCTCATAACCTGTAACTGTTTTTCCAACAATACCAATTTGACGGGCAATTGCCTCAGCTGTTTCCTTATTATCTCCTGTTATCATCTTGACCTTTATCCCACTTGCCCTACAAAGCTCAATCGCCTCTGCCACTTCTTCGCGTGGACTGTCCTCCATGCCAGCAATTCCAAGAAATGTTAGATCGTCTTCTGTGTAAGATTTGCTTTTATTTTCTTTATAGGCAAAACTCAATGTCCGAAGCGCTTTTGCTGAAAATTTCTGATTTGCTGCCACTTGTTCTTTTCTTTTCTTATCAGTAAGTTTCTCGCGTTTACCATTAATAAGAATATGCGTACATTTTGGAAGAACGACTTCAATTGCGCCTTTCACATAAAGTAGATTGGTATCTTTTTCTGGATAAAGAACTGACATCATTTTACGCTTGGAATCAAATGGTATCTCCTCAATACGTGACTTGAGGTAATTTTCCCTGAAAATATCAAGCTTTGCTGCAAGAACCAAAAGAGCGCCCTCAGTTGATGAGCCTATCACTTTATATTCTCCATCCTCTCCTTCTCTTTCGATATTTGAATCATTACAAATAACTGCTGTTTTTAAAATCATACTCAGGGCATTCTCCCATGCAAGAGAAATCTTTTTTCCATTTCCTGTTATATTTCCCTGGATGTCATAACCAACGCCTGAAACGTGATAAGTCTTTCCATCTGCAAAAAGCGTCTCGACTGTCATCTCGCCTTTTGTCAAAGTACCAGTCTTGTCAGAGCAAATTACTGATGTCTCACCAAGAGTTTCAATAATTGACATCCTATTCACAACAGCATTTTGCTTTGACATGCGGCTCACGCCTGCTGCAAGGGTGGTTGTCAGAACAACCGGAAATCCTTCAGGAAATGAAGAAACAGCAAGCGCTATGATAATAATAAAAATCCCAACCAGCACATCAGGAGTAATTGCATCAGCGCGAAGAAACAAAATAACACCAGTCAAAACTGCGGCAGTCATACTCACTACCACCATATATTTGGAAATGTTATTTATCTTATCCTGAAGTGGCAGATGTTTTTCCGCGCCAGATATCATTCCTGCTATTTCTCCAAATTTGGTATTCATCCCTGTATGGAGAACTCTTGCAAAAGCCCGTCCGCTGACCACATATGATCCCATAAACAGTAAATTTTCATCCAATAGTTCTTTTTCAAGATCAGTTGCCCTAATCTTTCTGATATCAGAAGACTCCCCTGTGAGAATTGACTCATTTACACTTAGACTTGATTCTCTTACCACCACACAATCTGCTGGTATTTTATCACCCGTTCTCAGGACCACTATGTCCCCTGGAACAATCTCGCTTGATGGAATCTCTTTTTCGCGTCCATCTCTTATCACGCGTGAGACAGGCATAATCAATTTTTTCAAAGCGCTAATTGCCTTCTCCGCCTTATATTCCTGGATAAACCCTGTAATCACAACAAGAGCAATAACGATCAATACCACCCAGCCAGTAAAACCTTTATCGATAGCAAAGGATGCAATCGCAGTAAGCGCAAGCAAATAAACAACAAAGTTTTTTTTCACTTGCCTGAAGAGGATCTGAAGAGGCGAAACTTTATTCTTCTCCTTGATTTCATTTAGACCAAACTCTTTTAATTTTTCTTTGGCTTGTATGACTGTCAGTCCATCAAGTATATTTTTGGGCATTGAATCTATGATAACAAATTTGAGGGCAAACAGTCTAGGCTTATGATAAAATAAAATCATGTCAGAAGAAACAACCAAAACAGGTCAAGACCTGAGAGATGCAATAGTAGATAAATTCAACACTCCTGAAAAAACCTTTAAAGGTGGTTACTCTATCAGTCAGCAAATTGCTTATCGGCAAACCAGAGTACAAATTATTTAAAAATCTGACTCAGTATTCGATAAATATCTTTTCTATGACCAATGAGCACTATAAAGATCTCATTTACCCGCTCGCGGTAAATGATCCTGTAATCACCCACTCGTACCCTATAAATATCTTTATATCCTGAAAGCTTTTCTTTTTTCAATTTCTCATCAACAGGGAAAGATCTTATCTTTTTGACAATTGCGATTTGGTGAATTTTGGAAATTTTCTTGAGTGTTTTTTCCGCACGGGGTGAAATTTTCAGCTTCATAGATTAAGCTCTTTAGCTACATCTTCAAAATCATGACCTTTACTAAAATTTGTATCCTTAATATCCTTGCGGTCTATAAAATCCTCTATATATGAAACAAGCTTTTCATAAAGCTCACTGCCCACCAAGTATGCCTCGATTTTATTTCTATTCTCAACAGCCAAGGGAAAATCTGCTGCTTCCCTTATAGCTTTTGCAGGGTTTGTCTTCAATTGTGAAATAGACACTGAACTCATAGCAAAAACATAATACCAATCTATTGGTCTTTTGTCAAGACCTGTTAAAAGGTCTTTCTAATGTACTATTTCGCCGATCAAGCTTAAGCGTATGAAAAAATAAAAAAGTGATGAAATAAATTCTAGATCTTATTCTTTGTATAAAAACCGCCTAAGTTCTATAATTAAATTATGTACACGTGTCCCATGCACCCTGAAATAAAAAGCAGCAAATCAGGAACCTGTCCCAAATGCAACATGATGCTTGTGACAGTCAAAGACCTCAAAATAGAAAAAGAAGAAAACTCATTCACTCCTTTTTTTATTATTATTGGCTTGATACTTATCACATCACTTGCTATATCTTTTAAAGATTTTCAAGTATCCAATTTTGTCTTAAATAGCTTCTTGTCAAATTTCATGGCCGGTTTTTTCATCGTCTTTGCTGGATTTAAACTGCTTGACCTAAAAGGCTTTGCAGATGGCTACTTCACTTACGATTTACTTGCAAAAAGATGGTATACATATGGATACATCTATCCATTTATCGAGCTTTTCTTTGGGCTTTCTATGATTCTTAATTTTATGACTCGCGAAGTACTGATCGCTGAGATAATCGTCATGACTTTTAGTGGATTTGGAGTTTTGATAAAGCTTTTGAAAAAAGAAAAATTCAGCTGCGCGTGTCTTGGCACCTTTTTCAAACTTCCCCTCACCAAAGTAACTTTGATTGAGGACTTCGGCATGGCCGTCCTCGCCCTTGTTTTATTGTTTAATATATAATCATTAGTTGCAAATACTTTCACAGGGTACGCCGTCATGATCCGCATCAAGCCTATCCAAACCGCAGGAATTAAGATAAAATTTGGCTTCCTCACAACCACTCATATCACCACAATACTTCTTACTTCCACAGGAAGAATTATTTGAATTTTGGGACGAGCTGGTTTGGGAACTTGAATTTTTTAAAACAGGTTCTGACACATCTCCCGAACATGCGCCATCTGCCCAGAGACCTTTTTTATTTTTTTCAGCCTCAATTTGTGCCGATCTAAACTCTTCCTGATATTTATACTTGTTATCATAAGTATATTCATAAGCAAAACCCTCCCTTATCATAAGCTTATTAAAACTTGTCCCATCAGCCAAAAATATATAACTAAGTCTTCTGTTGTATTTATCATAAGTTCCCTGACTCGGATCAAATTCCAGATAAACTATTTTCCCATCCAAAATTTCTTTTGCTTTATTTGATGCTTCACGTCCAAAACATTCAACTGGCTTTCTGGGATCAACTGTTTCGGGAGTATTTATCCCTATCAGTCTTAAAGTCTGAGTCTGTCCGTTTAACAAAACCTGCACAGTATCGCCATCTATTACTTTTACAACTTTTACTTCTTGCCCTAATTGTTTAAGATTAGTCTTTTCTTCTGTTTTTTCTGACAAAACTTTTTTCCTTTCAAGCTCATCAGATTCTACCTCATCCTCAAGTAATATATAATTTGTAGGCGTTATTTCTGCGTAGTCACTATCTCCTTGTAAACGTGTAGAAACATTATCTTTTGTTAACAAATTTCCAACGATTATTAGAAAAATTGAAACAGCAAAAAATATTAATTTATTTTTTCCTGAAAGCCTTTTGAAAAAAGTAATCATGAGCTTTGTTTTAATAAACTTGCAGTCTTATTAATTCCTATCTGAACTAGAATTGTCGGAATCAAAACAGCTAGAGAAAACGAATAAAAGCTCCAATTAAATTTATCAAGAAAAGGCGTAAGGCCAATCAAGATAATGTAGTGGATAAAATATATCGGATAAGAATAAATACTAAAAAAACTAACTATCCAATCTATGTATTTGTTTTTAGACATTTTTTGAAATCCAAAATACAAAAGACTTATCATAAAGATCCCAAAAGATGAAAAGAAAAGATTTGGCGGATACTTATTGTTCCTAAGAAGCAGATCTCTCCCCTCACCCAAAAGAAAAATATAAAGCAAAACAAAAACAAAAAGTGATCCAAAAATACTTATATTTCTAAACCATTTTTTATTTTCATAAAGCACAAAAAGAAATGCAAAAATAGCAGTCAAAGAATAAAAAAACCACATACTCCATTTGTAATTAAGCGGGATTTTATAAAAAATAATTGCGATTGATCCAAGAAAAGCTACAAGAGAATAAAGCCAAAACAACATTTTGTTTTTATTATAAAAAATCGCTATCAAAGGAAAAACAATTGTCAGCTGGATAAATAAAAGCACTAACCAGTTGATATCCACTCCGCCTGCTACAATCAGACTTTGCCAAAGATATTTGGGACTAAGTCGTAAAGGTTCGACAAGATAAAAAACAGGCAAGAAAAACAAAAGAAAAATATAATAAGGCTTCAAAAGTCTTATGAGGCGTTTTTTAAAATAATTTAAACTAACTAATTTTAAATCCTTTGCCTTTTGGAAAAAAAGATAAGCTGAGCAAAAAATAAAAACAGGTACAGAAAACTGTGCCCAGTTCCAGATAAACGCGGCAATTTTACTTGATCCTATAAAATAATAAGTGGTGTGAATAAGGATGATAGCAATCATCGAGAAGCCTTTTAAAAGATCTATTTCCTGATATCTTTTCTTCATGCAGATTTGAATTGATTACTCAGATATTCTTCCCTGCATTCTTTTTTACAAAAAGCTAATTGCAAATCTTGATCCAGACAATCCATGCAGCTTATATAATGGTAGTGACAGATGTCGTATTCACAATTCACATAATTATCTGATGAAGCTCCGCAATGATAGCACTTGCCGACAATCTCGTGCTCCTTTGAATCCGTATTAAATCCAAGCGTCAACCGATTATCAAATACATACAATTTGCCCAAAAAATGCTGATTTGGGTATTTTTCCATATATGTCTGGATGCCGTCCTTGAGTTGATAAACATCACGAAACCCGTTCTCCACCAAAAATCCTGACGCCTTCTCACATCTGATTCCTCCTGTACAAACAGTCACTATTGTTTTATCTTTCAAATGCGCCAAACGTGGAAGAACATCTGGCAAATCGTAAAAATTATGGATTCCAGACGGGATGAAATTTTCAAAATAACCAGATTCATACTCATAATCATTTCGCATATCAACTATGTAAAATTCTTTCTTTTTTTCAAACCAGCTATGAAGTTTTTCAGCGGTTATATACTTGCCGGTTGTTGTCAGAGGATCTATCTTTATTCTGGCTGTCACCACCTCAGGCCTCGCGCGGACGATTTGTTTGGAAAATGCTTTTCCAGTTCCTGCACTTTTTTTATATGAAATGCCACGGAATTTCTTCTGCGACTCCATCCATGCCATGTACTTTTGTGTATCCTCTGTTAACCCCTCAAGCGTGCCATTAATTCCCTCTGGAGCGACAATGATCCTCCCCTTGAGGTTCAAAACCTCGCAAGCCAAGCGCTGCGCATCTCGCACTTTTTCAGGGTTTTTGAGCCGTACGTATTTATAAAAAAGTAGCACTTGGTGTTTTTCAGATCTCACAGACTAATTATAACAAATTTTGAGGCAATTTTACTATAAAAGAACTCGCCATGCTACAAAAACAACAATTGCCGCAAGTACAGTAACAAGTGACAAGAGGACACTAAACCTTACCAGATTTCTTATAAAAAGTGGTGTCACCTGTCCAAATCCCCGATCACCTTTTCGCACACCATGATAAAGATAAAACCAGTTGTAGCCTGTCAAAAGCACTGCCACTCCCAGATATCCAAAAAGCAAAACTGATTTCATGGCTGTACTATTTAGCAAACTATCAATTATTTCAATATTCATACTGCAGGCAAAGAAGAAGCAACCCTACTTCTTACCCATATCACCTCCTCTGCTTTATCGTCCAAATCTCGATCCATAAGTTTCTGGGTTAAAAATCTTGCTAAATTATGACAGTCTCCCACATCACTAAAGACAAATTCATCTTGGTGGGTGGGTCTATCAAATGTGATTGCTACATCTCCAACCCCTATCAGTTCGTGAAAAAACCCTTTTGATACTAAATCAATCTCAGTACAGTTTATCTTGTCCAAAAGCACATCTGTTACAACGTGTGAAAAAAGTGGAGTATAGTTAACAATCATTATTTTTTTATTGGTAAGTACGTGGAGATTGAAGTACCAGCGGACGATTATTTGGGCTGCGAAACTCGCACCAATCGTTGCAAGAAGTAATGTAGAAATGGTAAAAAGTGAAATAGATTTGATGACATATGAGTACAAATAATAATTCGCCGCGATCAAGACGGCCATCACAAAACTAAGAAATAAAAGCGGAAGTACAAGAACAAATATGTGTCTTCTTCCAACGTATAAAAGCTTCTCGTTGGTAAGAGTCAGGAAACTCTCCCAATTCCCCTTGATCAAGCGTGAATCTTCCATTTCTACTCACCCCCTCCCTTCCATCGCCAAATGCGCGATGTAGTCGGGTGGGCTGAAAATCATCCAAAACTCTTACTTTGCTTTTCATATTAACTGCAGTATAAACTTTATTTATAAGGAGCAGATGAGGGATACATAAGAAAAGCGTAAGAGATGAAAAGTGAGAAAAATCATCCCTCTAGATACTCTTTCATCGGGTTCATGTAGTAATCAACCCATCCTTTTTCAATCTCATCCAATTCATTATCAGGCACATCTATTTGAGAAAGATCCACCTTTGTACCAGAACCCTTTTTACTAAATGTGAAAGTAACAACTGATGGCTTATCCCATTTGCCACCAAACCATTCCTGAACCAATCTCTTCTGAGGTATAACTTCAATATTTTTTCCCCAAATATCTCCACCCCAAAGCTCAAATTCAAAACCATTCTCATCACTTATTTTCGCAGGCCCACCGCCCCAGCTGTTTATTTCTTTTGAATCAACAAATGCTTTCCAGACATCCACAACTGGCGCATCAATTACATAAGTTTGTTTTAGTTTTTTCATATCTCACGACGTGGAACAAACAGTCTAGAACAAAACAAAAGATAAGACAATACCTTTTGTCCGTTGTCATTCTGATTTTTGTCTGTTAAACTAAAAAAGTTGCCCATGGGTTTTATTAAAAACTACGATCAATTAGCCACCAATGACAACCGTAAAATCATACTAAGCCTCATTGAAGAAGCCTACAAATCAATCCAACCCAAACAAATTTTTGATGAACATTTCAAACTTACCGGAAATCAACTAGAAATTAAAGGTCAGGCTTTTGATCTCTCTAAATTTGAACAAATCAAGCTAGTCGGCTTTGGCAAAGGCTCTGCTGAAATGTGCAGGATTATCGAAGAAACACTTGGCGACAGACTACACGAGGGGTTTGATATCGATGTTATAGATGAGCAAAAATTCTCCAAAATTAACTACACCAAGGGCACCCATCCCCTTCCCTCTGTAGAAAATATCGAATACACAAAAAAAGCGCTTAATTATCTTGAAGGAACAACTGAAAAAGATCTGGTACTCATAGTTGTATGCGGTGGTGGATCAGTACTTTTTGAAGCACCATATAAAATAGATTTGGAAACATTGACCAAGGTAAATGATACGCTTTTAGATTCAGGCGCCAACATTACCGAGATGAATGTAATAAGACGCCATCTTTCTCGTGTCAAGGGAGGAAACTTAGCAAAAACCCTCTACCCATCAACTGTTGCAGCACTGCTCTTCTCAGATGTACCAGGAAATGACTTGTCAGTCATTGCATCAGGCCCAACTGTCAAAGACCATACCACTATGGCTGATGTAAAAAATATTCTTGATAAATACCAAATACTTGAAAAGGTGCAAATCACACCTGATGATTTTCTTGAAACCCCGACTGATGATAAATACTTTGAAAAAGTCCACAACATTCTCATGCTCAGCAATCACACAGCTCTTAATGCAATGGAGAAAAAAGCAAAAGAACTTGGCAGGCAGGCTTTTGTCATGACTGATAGACTTCAAGGAGATGCAAGAAAGCTTGGTGAAAAATTGATTCTTGAAACAGCACCTGGACAAATACTTCTGGCAGGCGGTGAAAGTACGATTAAGATAACAGGTGATGGAAAAGGTGGTCGTAATCAGGCGCTGGTTCTTTGCTCTCTTCCCTATCTGAACGACAAAACAGCAATTGCCAGCTTTGGCTCAGATGGCTGGGATTTTTATCATTTTGCAGGAGCTATAGCTGATCAAGACACTTTAAAGAAAATAGATGATATGGAACTTGACGTAGAAGAATATTTGTCGGATGATAATAGTTACGGGTTTTGGGAAAAAACAGGTGACGGAATCGACACAGGAAAAATGGAATCAAACGTGTCAGATTTATTTATTGTCTATAAATCAAATTAACAATTATGAATAGCAACCAACTAAAAGATTTAAAACTCAAAGCCAATGAAATTCGTCGTCTTATTATCGAGGCGCTTGATGGCGCCAATCACAACACAGGCTCAGGACATACAGGCGGCCCGCTTGGCATGGCTGATGTGTTTGCCGCGCTTTATTTCAATTTCATGAAACACGATCCCCAAAATCCTGATGATCCAGATCGCGACAGGCTTCTTCTCTCCAATGGTCATATTTGCGCAGTTCTCTACTCAAGCCTTGCTTTATCTGGCTATTTTCCAACTAGTGAGCTAAAAACATTTAGAGGTTTTGAAACACGTCTTCAGGGGCATCCTCACCGAGGCGTTCTCCCCGGTCTTGAGAACACATCAGGACCACTTGGTGAGGGACTTTCTCAAGCAATTGGCATTGCTCTTGCACGAGACATTGATAAAAAGACCTACACTGTTTACTGCGCAACATCTGACGGTGAACACCAGGAGGGAAACATCTGGGAAGCTGTGATGCTTGCAGGCAAATTAAAAATCAATAACCTAATTCAAATAATTGACTTTAACAACATCCAGATTGATGGACCGGTTGATAAGACCATGCCGCTTGAGCCTTTCCGCGCAAAATATGAATCATTCAATTGGCATGTGATTGATATTGATGGCAATGATATGAAAGAGATAGTTGATGCAATCAGTCAAGCAAAGGAAATAAAAGACAAACCTGTTATCATAATTGCGCGTACTATCCCTGGTAAGGGAGTCAGCTTTATGGAGGGTGATTACAGATGGCATGGGATGCCACCTGGCCTCAAAGATGTAAGCGGCGCGCCGCCAAAAGACGAACAGGTAGCAGTCGCATTTAAAGAGATTGAAGAAGAACGGAAAAAAATTATAATGGGGAAAGCGTGAAGGGTGAAGGGTAAAGATAAAATAGATGGTAAAATCATATAAAGAACTCATTGTTTGGAAAAAATCAATGGAGATGGTAAGATTTATTTATCAACTAACAGAAAGCTTTCCAAAAGACGAGCTATATGGTTTACGGTCTCAGATGGAAAGATCTGCTGTTGCAATCCCAAGCAATATTGCAGAGGGATATTTGAGACGACATCGCAAAGAGTATGTTCAGTTTTTATCAATATCCCTCAGCTCTGCAGCTGAACTTGAAACACAAATTCTTGTTTGTAAATCATTAAAAAAGTTTAAACATATAGATTTTTCTGAAACAGAATCATTACTAAATGAGGTATTAAAAATGTTATTTGTTATGATAAATAAGATGGCTTGACGCTTAACCCTTAACGCTTTACGCTTAAATATGTTAAATCCAAACTTAAAACTAAATACAAAATTATTTGACGTAGACGTTGAAAAAAAACCAACCCGCGCAGGCTTTGGCACAGGCCTTCTTGCTCTTGGCAAAAAAGACAAAAATGTAGTCGGGCTTTGTGCTGATCTCACAGAGTCAACCCAAATGAACCTTTTTGCTGATGCATTTCCTGAGAGATTTTTCCAAGTCGGTGTTGCTGAGCAAAATATGGCAGCAGTTGCAGCAGGACTAGGAGTTACTGGCAAAACAGCTTTTATTTCCAGTTATGCTACTTTCTCCCCTGGTAAAAATTGGGAAACAATCAGAACCACAATTGTTTACAACAAAGCAAATGTCAAAATAGCAGGCCATCATTCAGGAATCATGACAGGTCCTGATGGAGCAACTCACCAAGCAACTGAGGATATAGCCATAACACGCTGCTGGCCGGGTATTGAAGTATATGTTCCATGTGATGCAATTGAAGCAGAAAAAGCAACTATTGCGTCTGCTAAAACACAAAAACCAGTTTATCTTCGCTACTCAAGAGACAAAACTCCGCTAATCACAACTGCAGATACACCTTTTGAGGTAGGCAAACTACAGGACTTCTGGGTCAGTGAAAATCCGCAAGTAACTATCTTTGCAACAGGCTATATGCTTTACTATGCATTAGTTGCCGCAAAAGAGCTTGAAGATGAAGGCATAAATACAATAGCTGTAAATGTCGCAACCATTAAACCACTTGACTCAAATGAAGTTCTCAAATTTACCAATCAAACAAGCGCTGTTGTAACAGTTGAAGATCATCAAATAACAGGCGGCATGGGCAGTGCAATTGCTGAATCTCTGGCCAAAACCAATCCCCTGCCGATTGAGTTTGTCGGCATGCAAGACGTATTTGGCGAAACAGGAACACCAGCCCAACTCTTAAAGAAATACAAAATGAATCCTGAAGCAATCAAAGAAGCTGTAAAAAGAGTGATACGTAGAAAGCGTTAAGGGTAAAGCGTCAAGGGTGAAGTTTTTTTCTTTCCCCTTAGCGCTTAGCGCTTTCCCCTTAAATATTATGGATCAAAACCTGCTCACAGAATTAAAAGAACTTATCTCAGGTGATGTGGAAACATCAGAAGAGGTACTAAGCAAATATTCACACGACGCAAGTATTTTTGAGATACGTCCTCAAGTCGTTGTCTTCCCCAAAACAGATGCCGACATCCAAAATCTCATAAAATTCGTTGCCAAACACAAAAAAGAACACCCAGATCTCAATATCACAGCACGGGCTGCCAGCACCTGCATGTCAGGAGGAGGACTTGGCACATCAATTATTGTTGCTTTCCAGAAATATTTTAACCATCAGCCAAAAATTGTGGGCAAAATAGCCTCAACTCAGCCTGGTGTTTTTTATCGTGATTTTGAGAAAGAAACCCTCAAACATGATCTAATTTTTCCCTCTTTCCCCTCCTCCCGTGAGATTTGCGCAATGGGCGGAATTGTCAATAACAACGCAGGCGGTGAAAAATCTCTAGAGTATGGCAAAACTGAAGATTATATCCATTCACTACAAATGATCCTTGCTGATGGTAATGAATACGAAATAAAACCACTAAACAAAAATCAGCTTGAAGAAAAAATGGCGCAAGATAACTTTGAAGGCATAGTTTATAAAAAAACCTACGAACTTATAACTAATAACTTAGAGCTTATAACCAAAGCCAAGCCAAAGGTTAGCAAAAACTCAAGCGGCTATTTCCTCTGGAATGTCTGGGATCCTGAAAAAAAGGTCTTTGATCTTTGTAAATTATTTACCGGCGCGCAGGGAACTCTAGGCATCATGACTGAGGCTAAGCTCAAACTCGTGTCAACCAAAAAACACCGTGAAATGATGATTATTTTTCTTCATGACTTCAAACACTTAGCAGAAATCATCAATAAAGTCTTGCCTCTTGAACCTGAAAGTTTTGAGGCTTACGATGACAAAACGCTTAAGCTTGCTCTCAAATTCTTTCCCGCATTTTCCAAAAAACTTGGCACCAGATCTGTTCTGACAACTGCGCTCGAATTTTTGCCTGAAATGCAAATGTACAAAGATCACAAACTCCCCAAGCTCGTCATGCAAATTGATTTTGCTGATGATCACCTATCAGTTCTTAAAGAGAAAATAAATGATCTGACTGAGAAACTCCAATCAATTCATCCGAATGATGTCAAAGTAGCAATTGATACTGAAGAAAAAAAATACTGGCTGATCAGACGAGACAGCTTCGGCCTTCTGAGAAAACACGTTGAGAATATGTATTCTTCCCCTTTTATTGATGACATCGTTGTTAATCCTGAACATCTGCCTGAGTTTTTACCACAATTTAATCAGATTTTGGATAAATATCCATCTGTAATTGGCACTTTTGCAGGACACGTCGGAAACGGCAATTTTCACTTTATCCCGCTTGTCGATCTCAAAGATCCCAAAGAACAAAAACTAATTCCCCAAATCTGTGATGAAGTTTTTAAGCTTGTCATCAAATACGGTGGCTCAACATCTGGCGAGCATAATGATGGCTGGATAAGAACACCTTTTATGAAATATCAGTTTGATGAGAAGATCCTAAAGCTTTTTGAGGAAACCAAAAATATTTTTGATCCAGATGGGATATTTAACCCACACAAAAAAGTCAACGGAGATCTGGATTTTGCTATGAAGCATGTAAGAACTAGTTGGTAGTTAGGATGCTTAGGAGGCCTTTTAGTGTGCTGGAACAGGGAATCCGTTCTGTTTGCACCATTCAGCAAACTCATCAGCAGGCATTGTTTGCTTTCTTACATCATACTGAATTTGCTTAGCATCAACTTCTACTTTTACATCTACATCTGAATCTCCACCTTCAGCATTAGCTTTTGCATCTCCGCCCTCTGCTTTTGCATCTGAGTTTGCGCTTGAGTTTGCTTCTGATTTTGAAGTTCCAATTCCATCGTTGTTTGATGTTGCTTTTCCGCCTTCAGCTGTGATATCACCTATTTCTACAAGTCCATTAGGAAGCTCTGTTATGCCTTCTGTTTCTTCAGTTGTCTTGATTCTAGCATTTGGACTCCTGAAGTTAACATCTCTTGATCCAACCACTGAATCGGTAATAGTAGTAGTTTTGCCCAGGTTACAGACATCTCCTTTTCCTACTGAAATTGTATCACCCTTGACTATGCAGATTTCTTTTTGTTTCTGCTTTGAAAATACAGAACCTTCTCCGCTTATTTGTCCCTGTGAACCATCTCCGCTAACATCTACTGACTTGTCACCAAATGATAAGTTTTTCAAATCATCTAAGTTTATATGAGTTGTATTTGGACCTGCAATTATCTGTATTCCTCTTTCATTTTCACCTACTTGAACACTTTTTACTTCAAATGATGGTTTTGCTGGACGATATGATGTTCTTTTTGGTGCTGCTGGTTTTGCTGGAGACTCTTTCTTGCCGTGGTGTGCTGGATCTCCACATGCACAGTCCTGAAGCTCAGCAACTGCTGCTGTCAATCCATTTATTTGTGTCGTAAGTGCTGATAAATGTGCTGTTGTGTCTGATGATGCCAACTGGGCTTCTAAACTTCCTTGAAGAGCTGATACTTCACCATGTAGTGCTTCCATATTCCCTTTGTATTGTTCTCCGGCAAGATGTGCGCCTGTAACTCCTCCAGTTGCTGCGAGCGCAACCGCTCCTATAACTGTTCCAATTTTTCCTTGCCCTGTTTCGCCAGAAAATTTGGAAGGTGTTCTGTGTTTTGGTTGATATTCTTTATTGCTCATATTTTTATAAAATTAATTATTTTGTTGGGACAGATTTTTATTTTTATTTTCGGGGCAGAAAATTTATTTATATTTATTTATATTTATTTTGGCAGTGATAAGCATTATAGGGTGTCATTGTAAGTTTTATGTAAGAAGCATGTAAGAGTTCGTGCCTGAATGATTTATTTTTTTCGTTTTTATTTCTTATTTCTTTCTAGTTTTGTATCCTCTAGGTAATTATTATAACACTTATTTTATATCAAGACGAACTATTTTCTGATTAAAAGCAGTCCTTGAATTTTAATAAAATAATGTTTAAGATAGATTTATGTCTGATAATTTAGCTGATATTGCAAGATCGCTTGTCGCAAAAGGCAAAGGCATTCTTGCAGCAGATGAATCATCCCCCACCTGCGCGAAGCGCTTTGACTTAGTTGGTATCGAATGTACCGAAGAGACACGTCGTGAGTACAGAGAGCTGCTTTTGACTACACCTGAGGCAAGTCAGCATATGAGTGGTGTGATTCATTTTGATGAGACTTTCTGGCAATCAACAGACTCGCAGACCTTCCCCGAATATCTTAAATCCCAAAACATCATACCAGGCATCAAAGTAGACAAAGGCCTCATCCCACTTGATAAATTTGAGGGTGAGAAGATCAGCCAGGGTCTTGACGGACTAAAAGAACGCATGGATAAATACTTTGAATCAGGCGCTAGATTTGCTAAATGGAGATCGGTTATCGCAATTGGCGATGGCATTCCGACCCCCCAATGCATACAAGCCAACGCATTTGTCCTCACCCGCTATGCCGCCATCTGCCAGGCAGCCGGGATAGTGCCAATCGTTGAACCCGAAGTATTGTACGATGGTACACATACTATAGATAGTTGCTATGAAACCATTATCAAGGTTTATGATGCCCTCTTTGGCTCACTCAGAGAATACAGAGTAGATATGTCAGGGGTGATCCTTAAGACAAGTATGGTTCTTCCTGGAAAAACATCAGGAATATCCATAAATTATGATGAAGTCGCCGAAAAAACAGTCAAAGCGCTTCACGAACATCTACCACAAGACCTGGGAGGTGTGGTTTTCCTATCAGGAGGTCAAACCAGCAACGATGCATTTATAAACTTAAATAGAATCGCAAAACTTGGTCCACACCCATGGGGTCTTACCTTCTCCTACTCAAGAGCGCTTCAAGATCCAGTCCTCAAACTCTGGGCCAAAGACAGAGAAAACAAAAAAGCAGTTCAGGAGCTTTTTGCAAATCAACTCAGGCTGGCTGGAGCTGCAAGCCTTGGCGAACTGAACGAATCTGAGCTACACGATAATACTGAGGCTACCAAATCCCAAGACCTCTAGAAAATAACCCAATACTACCAATAACCCAATCAGCAAATCAATGCAGAATACCAGATGTAGAATAATTTGTTTCTTTACCTTCTTTTCTAACTATTGCATATTTTGCAATAAAATCTTTTCTGCTATCTGTTCCGTCTGCTTCTTGATCGTTTGCTCCCATTGAAGTAGCTGAGCGTGTTATCTGAGTTATTATAATAATATTCTCAGGAGTCTTTGGAAGTTGTTTTACTAATTTTAAAATCCTTATTATAAATTGATAAATTCTTTCATGAATATCCTGAATCTTTTCTGTGTTTTGCATTGGATTATTGATTAGTAGTATTTGTAGTATTGGTTTATTTGTTTATTTATTAACCATCTCCTCCATCTCATCTCTTGTCAGAAGCCCTGCTTCAGCGCCTATGTGGCCAACCACTGATGAGGAATTGACAGCTCCCCAACCCATCGCATCAGGAATATTCATTCCCTGAACAATTGCAGCCAAGAAGCCTGAAGCATATGCATCCCCTGCTCCTGTCCGCTCTATCGGCTCTCCAGGAATCAATCCGCGAAGGTAAAAATTACCATCCATATCAAGCGCGCTTGATCCTTCCTTGCCATTTGTTATTACCACAACACGTGGTCCCAATTTCTGCAACTCTTTGGATAATTTACGGATATACTCCTCACTATCATCATCTGTTTTTTTATAGTGACCATAAAGAATACGCTCAGCCTCCTCTTTGTTTACAAAAAGAGCTTCAGTATTTCTAATTACTTCTTCGAATACTTCTCCTTGATCTTTAAGCTGGGTACTTCCAGGATTAAATGCTATTTTGGCTTTTTGCTTTTTGACAAAATCAAGAACTGTTTTATAAGGCTTTTCCCATTCTCTTCCTAGACTAGTCAGATAAATCCAACCTGCCTCTACATCCTCTAAATGAAAATCATGCTCCTGCTCACGCTCTTCAGCAAAAATAGTCCGATCTCCTGCAAAATTTATAATAACCGACAGGTTTGATGGCGCGTTTCTCTTCTCAACCATCAAAAGCCTTTCAATATTTTCTTTAGCAAGGCTATTTCTGATTTTAATTGAAAATTCATCATCCCCAACCTCTGCAACAATAGTTGCCTTGACACCAAGTCTAGACAAACCAACAGCCACATTAGCAGCATTTCCACCCATTTGAAATACATATTCATCAACCACTATCTTTTCACCAAGGCGAAAACAAACCCCGCCTGCATGTACACTGTCCTTATGCAATTCTTTTTGAGAATCATGAATTTTCATGTAGGCATCCAGCCTGGCAGTTCCAACTGTTATCACATCATATTTTCTGACCATATATTCAGATTACAGGAAAATAACACTTAAGCGCAAGCAGAACTAGTAAATAAAAAGGGGTTAAAAAACTACAAGCATAAAAGCATATCTGGCGCTAAGCCTTATTTGCTCTTTTTTCACTTAAAATTTATAATTAACTCTCTATGAAAAAACTGCTCATCATATCATCTCTTACTATAATAGTACTTGCTGGCATCTGGTTTTATTTTGCGTCAAACTATCCTGACACAAGCCCTCTCAAGTCTGTACAGTTTTATATAGAGAAAATTATCAATCCAAGACCCAATCTTAAAAAAGAAACTTTTGGCTTTCTACCTTACTGGAGAGTAAACGAAACAAAAAATATCAAACTTCAATACATTTCGCATGTTGACTACTTCGGACTGGTTGTTGATGCAGATGGAGAATTTATTCAAGAAACAAATACTGAAACTGAACCTGGATATCGTGAATGGCAGACTCAAAAAGTAAAAGATTTTATGACAAAAGCTCAAATATTTGGTAGCAAAACATCACTTAGCATCATCTCACACGTCAATAGCACGACTGAGGCGCTACTTGATCACCCTCAAGCCCAAGACAAGCTAATTGCAAATATTCTCAAAGAAGTAAAGACAAGAAAACTAGATGGAATAAATATTGACTTTGAATATTTGGGTGATGCTGATCCTGAATACAAAGCCAAATTTTCGGAATTTAGCAGGAATCTTAAAGAAGAGCTGACCAAACAAAACCCAGATAGCAAGCTCTACCTCAGCGTCATGCCCTATTCTGTGCGAAGTGATGACATTCTTGATTTAGTAAAACTTGAACCTATATATGATCGATTTATCGGTATGTCCTATGATTTCTATGGAATATCAAGTGAAATCGCAGGACCAATTGCCCCTCTCACAGGCTATAAAGAAAACAAATATTACTTTGATGTAGCAACAATGTATGAAGATCTTACCAAGCAAATCCCAAAAGAAAAAATCCTGATGGGTGTTGCTCACTATGGCTGGGACTGGACAGTTGAGGATGGAGAAACCATCCAAAGCCCAACTTTTCCGTCAGACCATGAAAATAATTACGCGGCTGTTATGTCTTATGCCAGAGCCCAAACTGATGAAAACATCAATCCTGAGAACTGTTCATGGGATGAATTCGCTTTTGAAACATGGTGCTGGTATACAGATACAGATGGAGTCGATCATCAGGTCTGGCTAGCAGATAACAAAACCATAAAATCACGCTACGATTTTGCAAAAAGTAATGATTTCACCGGCATCGCCATCTGGGTACTGGGATACGAAGGAGAAAATTCTAGTATTTGGGGTTTGATGAAGGATGGGTTTGGGAGAAATTAAATATAACTTGCGTCAGCAGCTACTCGGGGTAAGTCCGGATCTGTTGCACCTTGCTTGACAGAAACAAGACCCCAAGCAGTAGGATTTCCCACAACCTTAGGCATATTCCTTAAATCAATAGGCTCTGGCATCATCCCAAGTAGATCACTATAAACTTTTCTTCCTACTACTCTGAAGTCTGCATCTTTTCCTTCCTCTACTATTTTTAAATTAAAAAGCTTTGCCACCAGGTCTTCAACCAGCTTTGAATGTCCTCTATATTCTTTATCTCCTCTTGCATTCTTGATTCTTGCCTCAATTTGGTCACGGCGGTTTTGATCACGCTCTATATGAATTGAACCAAACCTGCTGAAAATGTCCCGAAATGCGTTTCCTGCTACTCCCAGGTCTGCTCCATAAGCTTCTAATTCTTCTATGATCTGACCTCTTTTAACAGGCTCGCTGCTGGGAACTAGCTCAAAACTTTCTCTCCTCCTTACTCCCCTTGCGATATCCCATTTTTTCTGAGCAGGGTTTTCTTCCGAAAACGATTTGGGATTAAATTCTCCCATATAGATCTAGCAAAACATCAATTTTTACCTTTTCAAAAGTAAATTTAACTCTATCTCTCCAAAGACATATATAAAACTAATAATAATCTCGCATGTCAGCAGCTACTCTTGGATAATGAGGAGCAAGACACCCCGAGGAATTATGGGGTATCAAGCTCACAACTGTTACTTCAGGACCTGTTAATTTATCAGGTTTTTTGGGTTCTGGAAGTCTAATTCTTTCTGCAGGTGGCAAAATACCACTAGGCAACTCGGGATCCTTACCTGTAATTTTTTTTATTGTATCCATATTATCTCTTAATGCATTCTGATCCTGTGCCCACAATGGCCCTATAAAATGAGCACCATCTTGTGGCTGCCTAAGCCTTCTCGTTTCTCTTGCAGTTCTCATCAAACCACCTTCTGCTCCCTGCAGCTTAAACCAATCTGGCAAAGAACCAGTGGAAGGAAAATTAACAACTACTCTTCCTGCCAAACCATCAGGAGGCCTTTGCAAACCTCCCCCTTGTCTTATTAGCTCTGCAGACCCAGCCATATATTTACCGTAGCAACTGAATCAAACCTTGTCAATAGATATATATAGCGGTCATATCACTCAAACACACTAAATAAGCAATTTTCTCTCAAGGCTTAGCCTCACTATCTATCACTTTCAAAAACTTGACAAGAAACTTTATCCCTGATACATTTATATATAGATTTTAGATACTTATAGTTTCTGCCTTTTATGATTTACTTAATACTTATCGGAGCTTTAGTTTTTATCCCATTTCAGTTGTGGAAAATTCTCAAACCCCAACCAGCCAAAACACCCTCTAACAAATAACTCTCTAATTTTAATATCTAAACACCAAATAAATCCAAAATATAAATATCTAATTTGTTTTGGAATTTGTACTTTTACTATTTGGTATTGTTTAGGATTTAGAATTTAGAGCTTAGGATTTATCTTCCTTTTTCTTGAACTCAAGAGCTGCGGAGTTGATACAATAGTGCTGATTGGTTGGAGAAGAATTATCGTCAAACAAATGCCCCAGATGACCGCCACACGTTTTACAAACTACTTCCGTTCGGGACATTCCCAAACTATTATCTTGGACTAGCTCAACCGTGTCCCTACTTGCCACATCAGCAAAGCTCGGCCAGCCCTCGAGTCCAGGAACATCTGATTCATACTTGGCATCACTCTTAAAAAGCACGCTCCCACAACCAGCACACGTATAGTCGCCTGTTTGACTATTTTGCAAAAGCTCTCCTGTCCCCGGGCGCTCCGTTCCCTTCTCTCGCAGTACTTTATACTGCTCAGGCGTCAGTCTTTCCTTCCAATATTTGTCGTCCTTGTCCCGCATGTTGCCCATGAATTTATTATATCAAAAAACTATAGATATTTTTGATACAGTCTGATATAATCGCCCGGCATGGGAGTTGAAAATGAAACTAGAAAACTAGATGTGAGAGTCTTGGATAATCTTACTCCTGCCGACTTCGAGAATATAGATAATGTGCTGGGGAAAGGAAAGATTGCAGCACATTTTGGAACTAGTGGTTTACAAAGTGTGGTTATCTCATCAGGAGATAGACAACGTATAGTTTCTATCTACGCAGGTATTGTGCTTGAAGAAAAGAAAATTATAATAGCTTCACCTTCAATAAAGATTGATTCTAGCTCTCCAAGTGCTCACGATATTTACACATTAACAAAAGAAGAAACTTATCATAGAAAAATAATTGACTCGTCTCCTTCAGATTATGGAAAAGTTCGGGAGGGAAAATTCATTGAGGCAGGTCTTGACGAAGCAACCAAAGCAGCAATCAAGGCTTCTATGAAACCGCGCACCCACGAAAACCTTCAAAACATTTAGCTTTGTGCTAAAATATAATCTCCTCATATGAAAAATCTATTTGGCATCAGGTGGAGAGAGATTGATCTCAAACTTGAACTGAAAAAGTTTTATAAAAAGCACAAAAGGCTTGTTTTTTTTGCTGGTTTGGCAGTATTTATATTTCTTCTTCTGATTCCTCCACTCACCTATCTCTACTTTGCAAAAGATCTCAAAGACAAAGAAACAATCATTAACCGTGGCAAAACAGGACTTACCCTACTTGACCGCGATGGACAGCAATTCTTTACATTCTTCCAGCCCAAGGAAATAAAATACGTAACAATTGACCAAATACCCAAACATACGCAAGAAGCAGTCATCGCAGCAGAGGATAAAAATTTCTATACAAATCCTGGATTTTCAATCCGTGGGATAGCTCGAGCTTTTGTGGCCAATCTTTTTGCCGGACGTATAGTCGAGGGCGGATCAACCATTACCCAGGAGTTGGCCAAAAACGTCTTTCTTAACTCCAGGCGCAATTATCTGAGAAAATATCAAGAGCTTGTGCTGGCAGCAGAGCTAAATAGAAGATTCAGCAAAGAAGACATACTGGAGATGTATCTTAACTCTGTTTACTTCGGCGAGGGCGCGTTTGGGATTGAAAATGCCGCGCTTTCTTATTTTGGCAAATCTGCATCTGATCTGACTCTTGAAGAATCAGCACTCCTTGTTGCTATACTTCCCGCCCCATCTGCTTTTTCTCCTCTTTCCAATGATGATTCTGAAGCGCTCAGACGTCAAAAAATAGTACTTAATGAAATGGTTGAAGATGGCTACATCACACAAAATGAGGCAGATACTACATCAAACATAGAGCTCAACTACAATCCTCAAGATATAACAGATCCCAGCATCCTCGCGCCTCATTTTGCTATCTTTATCAAGAACCAGCTTATCGAAAAATACGGCGAGGAACGTGTAACTAGAGAAGGATTCAGAGTGACAACAACAATTGATATTGAAAAGCAAGAATTTGCAGAAAAGACTGTCAAAAACCAAGTGCAAAATCTCAAGTTTAATGACGCCAGCAACTCAGCTGCAATTGCAATCAATCCTGAAAACGGGGAAGTAATCGTGATGGTCGGGTCTTATGACTGGTCTGATGAAAACTATGGAAAAACAAATATGACCCTCATCCCCCGTCAGCCTGGCAGCTCTTTCAAACCAATTATCTATGCTGATGCACTTGAACGCAAACTGATAACACCTGCAACCATACTTGAAGACAAAGAAACTACTTTTGAGGGAGGCTACAAACCACAAAATTATGACGAGCGTTTCCGTGGACCAGTTACTGTCAGACGCGCTCTTGCAAACTCACTAAACATACCTGCAGTTAGGACAATAGATATGGTAGGTATTAAAAATAGCCTTGAGAGAGCCGATGATTTTGGCATTACCACACTTGGGAAAGATAGCACAAAGTATGGTCTTTCACTTGTTTTGGGAGCAGGTGAGGTCCCACTTATTGAGATGACCAGTACTTATGCAGCCTTTGCCAACAAGGGCGTCTGGCATGAACCAAAAACCATAATAAAAATTGAAAATAAATATGCTGAAACCGTGGATGAAAAAAACTGGTTCCAATCCCTCTTCAGCTTTATAAACGATCCTCAAAGTCATGAGGCCATTTCTGAAGAAACAGCTTTTCTCATTTCCAGTATTCTATCTGATAATAAGGCGCGAGCTGAAACATTTGGCGGATCTCTCACTATCAATAGAGCTGCCGCAGTCAAGACAGGAACAACTGAAGATTATCGTGACTCATTGACCATTGGCTATACACCAAATCTGGTTGTAGGTGTTTGGGTCGGCAATAATGACAACAGCCCCATGGATCGGGTGGCTGGATCAACTGGCGCAGGGCCAATCTGGAGAACTTTAATGAATAATTTCCTCTCAAATCTTGAAGTTATTGAATTTAAAAAACCAGCATTTGTGGTGGAGCAGGAAGTTTGTCTGGGCGCCAATTTCCCATACAAAGAATTTTTCCTAAGTGGTACTCAGCCTGAAGAATGCAACAGACCCACTCCTACGCCGACATCTACCCTGTCACCAACACCGACCCAAACTCCTGATGAAAATAATGAAGAAAATGAAGAAAATAATCCGACTCCGACCCCAAGCCCTATCCCTACCAACGCGCCTATTCCAACAGTCCAACCAACACCAACGACAATCACACTTCCTACAGTGACACTAAATCCATAAAGCTGCTAATTTGAGATTTTTAACTTTTGCTTCAGGTTTCAATATCCGTTCTTCATGTTCATCGGCTTTCTCTTTCAAAACTTTGACTTCATGATCTTGAAAAATTCGATCCTCTCTGCCCTGGTCCAGCTCTCCCATGGCCTCATCCATTCTAGTAAAGATATCACTTCGGAATTCTATGAATTGATCTTTTATATCCCGCATCAAAGCTTCATTGCTTAGCTCTAAGGCAATCTTCGAGTCTTTCTTTGTCGGATAATTATCATGCGCTTCTTTTAGCTTCTCTTCTGTAACAGGCTTATCATTTGCGTATTTTTTCGTCATGAACCAAAGTATAGTAAAGTGGTTTCTAAAAGAGAAGATAACAAACTGCAACAAAATCCAAATCTCTGCAAATTATCACCTATTTCCCAAACCTCCTCTGTCTTCCCGCGAACTCTTGAAGAATGTCGCGAAATTCTTCCTTGCCAAAATCTGGCCATAATGTAGGTGTATGCTCCCACTCACTATATGCGCCTTTCCACATCTGAAAACCGCTTGTGCGAATTTCTCCGCCTGTTCTGATAATTAAATCGGGGTTGGGCTGATCGGGGAGATAGGTCTTATTTGTTATATGTTCTTCTCTGATTCGTCCTGTCATTCTTCTCCATAAAGGCGCTTTATTTACAGCATCTACAATTTCTGCTCTGCCACCATAATTAAGCGCGAAATTAACTGTAATTGACGTTCCGTTTTTACTTCTCTTTTGAACATCTTCTATGCTTTCCACAATATCTTCTGGGAATTTTTTCCATCTCCCAACAGCTCTGACCTGCACTCCTTTTTCGATAAGCTGATTCATGTCTTCACTGTTAAAATATTCTCTAAAAACATCAAAAAGCTCTCCTACTTGCTCCTTTCCTCTTTTCCAATTTTCAGTTGAAAATGCCCAAAGAGTTAATTCTTTTATTCCTTGACTAGCCGCAAAATCAACAATTTCCTGAACATTTTTAGCGCCAATCCTGTGACCATCTATTCTTTCTCTACCGTTTTTTTCTGCGTATCTTCTGTTCCCATCCATGATTATCGCAACATGCTGAGGAACACGAGGTTCAAGATTTTCTCCTGCTTCTGGTGATCTTGGGTTACTTTCAGTAGCTACCATTGTCCGATATTAACACATTTGAGGCCGATAATAAAGTCTTATGCTTTGCGGACCCTTGCTCCCTTTTTCCCATCTTCGACTATGTAGCCAAGCTTCTCTATTTTTTTGCGGGCAAGATCAGCAAGATTGAAGCGTTTTTCTCTTCGAAGCTTTTCTCTTTCTCTGAGCATTTCTTTTATATGCTCAGGCACAACCCCCTCCTCTTTTTTTATTTCAAAACTTCGATTCTTTATATCAAGACCCAATATCTCATCCATCTTAAAAAGAAGACGAGACTTGGCGCCAGTTGGATTGTCTGATTTCACAAGCTCCCACATCACGCCCAGGGCTTTTGACATATTCAGATCATCATTAACAGCCTCCATAAAAACTTCTTCATAGTCCTTAAAATCTTTCTCCAATGGACGATCGCTTTCGGCTGGATCTTCCCAACTCGATACATCCTGCCAAAGTTTTTTTAATGCAGTTTGAGCTGCATCGAGTGAAGCAAATGTGAAATTCAACTCTTTTCTATAATGAGTCTGAAGATATAAATATCGAAGCGCTAAGGGATCATACCCTTCTTTCTGAAGATCATAAAGCTTGTAATTATTGCCAAGGCTTTTACTCATACGCTCCCCAGCAACAAGTATGAATGCGCCGTGTATCCAGTAATTTACAAATTTTTTGCCTGTTGCAGCCTCGCTCTGTGCAATTTCATTTGGATGATGAGTTGATTTAAGATCCACCCCACCTGTGTGAATATCAAACGTTTCTCCCAGATATTTCATACTCATAGCAGAGCATTCCAAGTGCCAGCCTGGGAATCCGACACCCCAAGGACTATCCCACTCCATTTGTCTTTTTCCTTGTCCTGAGCTTGCCGAAGGGCTAAATTTCCAAAGAGCAAAATCACGCTTGTTTTTTTTGTCCTTATTTATCTGGATCCTTGCGCCCTGTTCAATCTTATCCAAATCTGATAAAGCTCCATAATCTTCAAACTGTGAGGTATCAAAATATATTCCATCAGTAATGATATATGTAAAACCCTTTTCTTCAAGTCTTTGAATCAGCTCAATCTGTTCTCTGATGTGATCTGTTGCTCTGACAAATCTCTTGGGTTTGGTCAGACCTAGAAGTTCATAGTCCTTGAAAAACGCATCAGTATAAAATTTTGCCACCTCCCAGGCGCTGCGACCTTCTTTGGCTGCTGTTTTTTCCATCCTATCATCACCAAGATCTGCATCACCGAGATTATCCCCAGTCAGATGACCAACATCTGTAAGGTTCATAACGTAATCAACATCATAATTATTATATTTGAGAACTCTTACTAAAAGATCAGATGTATTATATGTACGGAAATTTCCGATATGAGCAAAATCATATACAGTTGGTCCACAAGCATACACACCAACGGTTGTTGGACTGATCGGCTTAAAAGATTCAAGCTTGCGGGTGAGAGAATTGTAGAGTTTTAACATAATCCACTTCTATGTATTATAGCTGATGAGGGTAATTATTGAAAGAAAAATCCATCCGTTATCCCTTATTTCCTCGTCCTGTTTCTCTTTTTCTAACTGCCTGATCACGCTCCATGCTTGATGCTTTCTTTCCCCCAGGCATTCCCATTCTGTTTCTACCCTTTGACTGTGCAGGCGTAAATGCCTGTTTTTTTCTCTCCTCCTCTTCTTTTTTTCTTTTTTCTTCTTCCTCTTCTTCCTGCTTTCTTTGCTGATCTTCCTGCTCTACTTTTCTCTGTTCTTTCTTAACAGTATCCTCAAGCGTTCCGAGAGTATCATCATAATAATGCTGCATGTGATGCATAGCATGCTCTGCGCCTTTATGATCGCCTTTGGCAAGATATTGCTGTCTGATCCGATACTTTGCATGATCTGAGACATTGGCCATTCCTCCCAGCTTGTGCATAGCCTTTCCCTGTTGAACAGGGGGCACGACAGACGCGCTTTGCTGCTTTTGTTGCTGCTGTTTTAACTGCTGTTGAGCTTGTGGATCATCGGGATTGATGTCTTTTTGTTCTGGAGATTTTTCTGTCTTACCATAAAGCTGGGCAACTATATCTTCATTTAGCTGTTTTCTGACAGCCTGAGCAGCAGCCGTTGTCTGACCTGCTGTTTTTTTTACTGATCTAATGACATTTTCTATGCCACCCTCAAAAGGGCTTCTTTTATACGGATTCCCCGCCATGGTTCTATGATACTATTTTGGGAACAAATTGCAAAATGGGGAAAAATAGCTTATCAACTCGCCTTCGAGGTCGGTAAATTATAAACCGCAGCTCTTGAACCATCTTCAGAATCACCACCTACCGGGAAATACTTTTTTATTCTTCCTACTACCTCCACACTCAAAGTTTCATCCCCGCCCTTTCTATCTCTAATTCCACGTAGTATTTCTCTAATCCGTCCCACGGAGTAATCAGTTCCAAGCATTTTTGAAACCTCCCCTGCAAGTTCTTTTGCAGTAATGCCAGAATTTTCTTTAATCAAAACAAGAAGAGCATTTTCCACCTCTTTCTTTTTGCGCGCATGGGCAGCGCTTGATGACTCATATGCCTTAGCAAGCAATTTAGAAAACCTATCTGAATCATTTACAATCTTAGACGCTGTATTTTTCCCGTGTGTAAGATAATCAGCAAAATCCTGCTCTGCAAACCCACCAACTATATCAACATATCCTCCAATCATCTCTCTTTGCTTTTCATCAAGTTCATAGCCAATTCTTTTCGAGTCAGTTCCATTTACTTCATTGATTAAATTATTCGTTACCAATCTTTCCAGATGAGAAACCAATTGAGATCTGTCTTTTTCTTCCCCTACCTTATACTTATAGTCTCCTCCATAAACAGTTGACATTGACTTAAGAAGATCAGCCTCAGAAACAGGTGGGCTTGCTGATACAAGTCTCTGAAGCATTCTTAAAACTGTAACTGAACTATCCATAGACTCTTTACTATTTCCATCATTATTGTCTACTTTTCGTACTCTTGGCGAACCGTTTAATTTTTCCAACGAAAATTCTGGAAATTTTTCTGAATGCCCAAGTAAACGACCCCACAGCTCGACAGAACGAACTCCATCAGGGGTAAGCTTATATTCTTTGCCTGATTTCCTGCTTGAACTTCCCCCAGCTCTACTCTCAGCTAATCCGTGATTCTCTGCTGCTACTATCCAATTCCTAGGGGTATCCCTACCCATATTTGGCCATGCAGTTCCAAGCGGATCTCTCGTATCTACCAACATTTTTAATTCAGGTCCTGAATACCAATTTCGTGAACCCATTGCTGAAATAAGAAGCCCTGACGCTTCAGAGTGTCCACCTACTGCAAGTGTATTCCCAAGCTGATACTCATTAAGAGGTTCTCTTCTTTTATCTTCAACACCCGTTCGTCCGATTTGTCCTTCATTTTCCATATAATAATTATAACAGATTTTATTTCAATGTCAACTATAGGATGTAAGAGTTTTGAAAGAGAATTTTTCTCTCTTTAATACTCACTTCTCCCACTTAACGCCTGGTCAAGAGTCGTGCTGTCAGCGTATTCTATATCTGCACCTGTCGGCAAACCTCTACCGATTCGCGTAATTTTAAGTTCTTGGTTCAAGGTTTTGAGTTGTTTCGAAAGAAACATAGCTGTTGCCTCACCCTCCATCGTCGGATTCGTAGCCAGGATAATCTCGCGGATTTCTGATTCTTGGTTCTTGATTCTCTCCATCAATTCGCTGATCCTTATCTCCTCCGGCCCGATATTATTCAGCGGATCAATCCTCCCATGAAGCACGTGATAGACTCCTTTGTATTTTCCTGACTTTTCAATTGCCAGTACGTCTAGGGGCTCCTCCAGAACACAAATCATCGTCCTATCCCGTCTTTCATCACTGCAAATACTGCATGGATCTGTTTCATCAATTGCTTGACAAACTGAACAAATAACTGTATCGATCTTTAGTTTTTGGATTGAGGAAGCGAATTTATCAAGCTCGCCCTGTGGAACATGCAAAAGATAAAAAGTAAGCCTTTGGGCTGACTTTGGACCCACGCCAGGAAGACGTTCAAAACTTTCAACTAGATTGGTAATAGCTTTTGGTATACGCATAATTCTAAACTCTAAATACTAATATCTAAATCCTAAATAATTTCAAAATTCTAATTTAGAAATCATATTGTTTTGTACTTTTACTTTCGGTCATTTGATATTATTTAACTCCTCAGCTATCATCTCCGCAACACTGAGTGTTTCAAGTTTTTCAAATCTCTTTTCCTCTGGCACAAATACAGAATCTGTTACAAAAACCTTTTCAACATCTGATCTTTGCAAAAGTATTGGCGCATCTGATGAAAAAATCGGATGAGTAACAAATGCAAAAAATCTCTCAAACCCCTTTTCTTTCAAGAGCTTAATCGCTTCAATAATTGTCTTGCCGCTTGATGTCATATCATCAACTATAAATGCAGTTTTTGCCGTATCTGGCAGCTCGCCTTCTATTCTGTTGGTCTGTATCTCACCTGTTGCCAGATCACGATCCTTAACTGTTGCAATCCAGGGCATACTGTCCAAGTCGCTTGATATCATCTTTATCCGCCTCAGACCACCCATATCTGGGGAAACGAGAACAGCATTTTCAAAAAAGTGGGATGACTGTCCACTTGCAGATGAATTGAAAACCGATTTGTTCTCATTATCATTATTCAAATCTGCTCCTGATCGTTTTTCGCTTAGCGAGGATTGTTCTAAGTCTGAATCTTCATCCGCGAAAGGCCGAGCGCCATCTGCAACGTGCGACAGACTTCCCACTCCCATCAAGCCTTTTATCTTCTCTGCAAACATCGGCAATGCCGAAAGCTCAATCTGAGGAATATGAAAAAACTCAGGGATTTTGATACTGTGAAGATCAAGCGTGATGATGCGATCAACTTTCAAGGACTCCAAAATCTTTATCATTACCTTCAGGGAAACTGCCTCACCATCTCGAAAGACATGATCCTGTCTCTGATAGCCAACATATGGCATCACAACTGTCACAGATCTAGCGCCAGACCTTTTTAGCGCATCAATGATAAAAAATAATTCTGTGTAGCTATTGTCAACTGGCGTAGCTGTTGATTGGACAACAATTGTGTCATCGTCTACTACTCTTTCATTTAATTTAATTCTTCGCTCTCCATCAGGAAAAACAAATACTTCAACAGGACTAAGAATCAAACCTAAATGATCCGCAATTTTTTCTGCCAAAGGTTTATTAAAACTCCCGCTAAATATCTTCATTTGAGTTTATTTTACTATTTTGAAGCTTGAGGAGCAATAAACAGTTACAGGATCAGATCACGGCTTAAGGATTCTCCTGTTTGAATTCTTCTAATTGCCTCAGCAAGAAGCGGTGCTATGGTTACAATCTTTACTTTTTTATTTTTTGCAACCTCTACTCTTTGCTTTAGCGTATCAGTTATTATGACCTCTTTTATGGGAGATTTGTTGATTATATCCATTGCTTTTCCAGAAAAAAGCCCATGAGTTACGGCCACCCTTACAGACAAAGCGCCTCTCCGCTTTAAATACTCCGCTGCCTTTACAATCGTTCCTCCAGTATCAAGCATATCATCTACTAGTAAAATTCTCTTTCCCCCAACTTTTCCAATCATTCCCATTGCCTCAGACTTATTATTAACTGCTATATCCCGCTCTTTATAAACAAGAGCAACACCCTCTGCGCCCAAGAGCTTGGCATATGCTGTAGCTCTCACCAATCCCCCTTTATCTGGTGAGGCAACCACCAATCCTTCCAGTTTTTCTGACTTGATTGCGGGAAGAAGTGCAAATGATCCGTATAAATTATCCCATGGAATTTGCGTAAATCCTTGCTGTTGCTCTGAATGAATATCAAGCGTGAGAATCCTTGAAGCACCAGCATTTGTAATCATATTGGCAACAACTGATGAAGAAATAGGAACTCTTGGCATTTCTTTTCTATCCTGCCTACTGTAGCCAAAATATGGAATTACAGCAGTTATCTCAGCTGCGCTAGAACGCCTTACTGCATCTATCATAAGAACCAACTCCATTATATTGTCATTGACCGGAACGCTAGTTGGCTGGATTATAAAAACATGACGTCTTCGCATGTTTTGTGGAATTCTAACTCTTATCTCACCATCTGAAAAGCTGGTAATTGGTTCATAAAGTTTTTGCCCCAAAAGCTTTGCAATATCTCGTGCTAGTTGAGGATGAGATCTTCCTGTCAAAAGAATAGAATCTTCAACAAATTTTGATAATGTTTTTCTGATTGATGTTCTTGAAATAGTCATTATGTAATCAACAAATCATCTAACTCCAAATCAACTAATAATCCACTTAATCAAATTTGTTTATTAGTTGATTTACTACTTCTTGATTTACTTTCCGCCCAACATTCCTGCAAGTCCACCCATGCCCCCAGCCATGCTTTGCATTTTTTTAGCTGCTACTTCTTGAGATTTCTTAACAGCTTCATTAATAGCTTTTCTTATGTCATCATCAGATTTGCCGTTTGATTTTATTTCCCTTATCTCTTGATCACCTGATATCCGTACATATACTCCGTGCTTGCTTATTTCAACTTCTTCAGCTTTTAGCTGCTTCTGAATCGCCATCGCCTGATCACGCATTTTTTTCAATTCTCCGAGTTGTGAAAATGGATTCATAATAAAATCACCTACCTTTCATTTTTACTATTTCAATTCTACAACAATATCTACACTATTTCCAGTAAGCATTTTCGCAGCTCTTGAAAGACTTTCCTGCACTTTTACATCATCTAGTCTTTCTTTGTGAAATTTAAATTTTGATTCAATTAAAAGCATTTTTTTATCATAACTTTTTAATCTGCAACCCCGCAAGACTCCTGCAATTGTATGATTGTGATTTTTCATTTCATCTATTAGACTATTCCAGAGAGTATCAAGCCACTCAGGTGTTATCTCAGAGCTTGATGTATGCATTAACTCAATTGAAGGCTTGGTATTTACCTTTTCAGTATTTGTTGCTTTTTTAGAAATGGATCCATTTATGGCATTTTCCTTTGCGATATTACCAATCTTTTTTTTAAAATCTCCTATATTGCCAGTACCGTATTTTGACTGACTTTTAACCCCTTCTACTCCTTTATCAACTTCCAAATTTTCAGCTGTTGCTTCACGTGTTTTTATAGAATACTCAATCACTGCAAGCTCCAGCGGAAGCTGTGGAAGAACTGAGTATTTCATCTCCTGATATGATTTTGAGAGAATATCAAAAAGCAAAGCAATCTCAGCTATTTCAAAATTAGCACCAGGTATTTCAAATACCTCTTGGGTTGCATTTGTTTTGGAGAGAAGAAGTTTGTGGAGCGTTTCTATAACCTGCTGCAAAAAATATCTAAAATCAATTCCCGTTTCAGTTAATTTTGAAATTGTTTTCATGCCTTCCCCACTATCTTTTTTATAAAGTGAAGCAAGAAGCGCTATAACATAATGATTTATACTTGTAACTCTGTATTTTTCCTCAATCATTTCTCCTGTTATCTTCTTGCCGTTTGACTGCATCACAATCTCCTCCAATATCTTTGTCCCATCCCTAAATCCGCCATCCGACAAATGAGCAATTGATAAAAGAGCCTCATCATCAATAGCAACCCTCTCGCCTTTTGTTATACGTTTGAATGAACGAATCAGCTCCATGTCAGTTGCCAAATGAAAAGAAATATGAAAACATCGCGATACAATTGTTGATGGAACTTTTTCAAGAGCGGTCGTACAAAGTATAAATATGGCATGATTCGGTGGCTCTTCAAGTGTCTTAAGAAGTGCATTAAATGCCTCAGTTGTTAGCATATGAACCTCATCTATTATATAGACCTTCTTGCTTGCGGAAATAGGCGAAAGCCCAATTTTTTCCTTTAGATCACGTATCTCATCTATCCCCCTATTACTTGCCCCATCTATCTCCAGAATATCCATATTTGTTCCTTCAGTAATTGATAGACATTGATCACATTTATTACAAGGCTCTATTTCCCTCCCCTTTACGCTTTCCCCCTTACGCTTTTTGTCAGTACAATTAAGGACTTTAGCTACAATTCTGGCTGTTGATGTTTTACCAAGACCCTTTGGGCCTGTGAAGAGAAATGCATGCGGAGTATTTTCCTGATTTTTTAGAACCGATAAAAGACTTTCCCTTACCTTTTCACTATCTAAATCATCAATAATCTGTGGTCTGTATTTTCTATAAAAAACCATACTTCTCCTTTCAGTCGAAGAATACTACAAATAAACAAATAAGCCAATAAACAAATTTATTGGAGATTTTTAATTGAGTTATTGATTGGTAGTATTTGCATATTGGGTTATTGATAGTATTTACTCGTGGTGCAGGCCGAGCAGATGATGCATACTGTGTCTGACCAACTCATCCACTTTCTCATCCACCAACACCTCATCTCTTGACGCCTCTTTTATAACCATTGGGTAAGATATCACAATATCTCCAAGCCTTACTACACCTGCTGGCAGATGAGTCTCCTCTCCCTCACCAAGCGGAAATGATAAAACATTGGTTGTTCCGTCTTTATCACGATACTTTTTATTCAGGAGCGTCATTTTCCGATCTCCTACTATTGCAATAGAAACTTCAACTGGACTTTTTACCTCTTGTTCTTCAAGCACCTGAGAAACCGCGAACTTTATTTTCTTCCGGTTCACTTTATACCTGCTCTCAACGTAAATAAGTACTTTGATATTTTCCATTACAATCGACAAATCAACTAATTACTCACCATCTCTTATTTAGTAATTGGCTGATTGGATAATTTGTATATTGGTTGATTATGTTAGCTTTACTCTCGCTGCTTCTTCTTGCTTGAGCTTTTTCTTCAGCTTTTTTGCAAGCGAAGGCTTGAGATAAAACTGTCTCCTCTTTGCTTCCTGCACGATCCCTGCATCCATTACTTTTCTGGAAAAATTTCTGATTACCTGATCGTCTGACTGACCAGGCATTTTCTTAACATGTACCATAAATTAAAAAACACCACCTTTCTATTTCCCTTATTTTACTCCAAATCCCGCCTGCTGTAAACTGCCACAAAGTCACAAAAGCCAAAAAATACTACAGGATTGACAACCCCTTATAAAGACTGCTAGAATTAATCTATCTATGGAGACGGATACACCGGAAGCACAGGAAACACCACGACTAACAGAAAAAAAAGAACCAACAACTCTTGAACTTATAACAAAAGCTAAGGAGCTGTTTTTAGAAATCCCTCCTGATTTTATATTAGGCCAAGATGCAAGAGTATTAATTAATTTTAAAGAAAATGATCCTACTAATAGTGTTTCTCTAACTATATTAAAAGAACATTCCAAAATGAACACCAAGTGGGATCTTACACGAATAACGCTCTTTTCTAATGCCGAAACAGGCGAAGAAGGTGGATCTTTAGAGAAGGGAAAATTTAATCCCCTTAATGGCAATGAGGACATAGACAAAGATCCAAGCCAGAATGGAAGGTCAGAATTGGAGAAACAAAATCATCTTAAGCAAAAATTTTCTGGAATCTTAAGATCTATTAAAGACAAACTTACTTCTAGTGATCAAGTAGCACCAGAAGACACAGAAAGTGATCCTGTTTCTTCTCCGGAATTTAATGTGAAAAATACAATTTCTGAATTACTTGTTTTAGCAAGAAAATTAATCAAAAAAATACCTGATGTAAAACAATCAGACTATGATGCTGATGGGCAAGGTGAGAGAAATCTTTCGGGAGATTTTTATATTGCTGGGAAAGAAGCGTCTGTAGATCTTGACGTTATACTTGATGATAAGGGGCAACCTCTTCCAGGAACAGAAAATTTTTCGCTTGCAGTCCCCTTTGGAAGAGGACCAACTGGCAGAATTGAAATCGAGATACTTCAAATACCTGCGCTTGGCATAAATTATCGAAGAATAGAAAACACACAAGGTAAGAATGGAAGTTTTCTAAAAAAAGAACCAACTACCCCTAGTAAAGAAAATAATAATTACCAAGAGCATATTACAGATGAAAATATGTTAGACAAAGGACCAGACGCAGGGGTAGCTAAAATTAAAACTGTTCTAAACGGCCTAAATACAATGTTTAGTGATAGATAAATCCCTCACAATAACTAACTACATCCCGTCCGTCTTCTTCATAGGTCCCATGAGGTGGATGTGGAAATGAGGGATCGCTTCTGCTCCTCCTGCATTGATACCAACTCGATAGCCTTTCCCGCCTGACAAGCCCTGCTCTTTGGCTACCTTTTTGACAACTTCCATCAATTTCTGTAGCAAATCGGGTGCAACTTCTGATAATTCTGAAAGGTGTTTTTTGGGGATTGTTATCAAATGAACTGGTTTCACGGGGTGGATATCAGGAAATACCAGCACTTCTTCGTCTTCATAAACGATTTCTGCCGGCAACTCTTTTCTGATAATTTTACAAAAAACACAATCCATAGGTAATAAACCAATCAACTAATTATCCAATGCAATTTGTTTATTAGTTGATTATATCCTCTCAAGCACTTTAATAATATCTGTAAGTTTTAATTTGGTTGGTTTCATTTTGGGATTTTTGGATGAACCATTAAGAAGCATTTTTTTGGAAACATGCAAATACCATGTTGCCTCAGGATCCATTTTGCTCAGCTGGTCGTGCGCTGACGTCAAATCAATTCCCGGATTATCTGGTGTCTCAGGAAGAGTTTTGATCGCCACATTGCCTCTTCTTGGATCTTTTTTAACCACCAGCACATATCCCATTTTTTGACCCAATTTTAATACCTGCTCATTCATCGTCTCAACTCCCAACGCTCCCCCCTTGGACGTTTCAAATTCAATTCCTTTTTCTTTTATTTCTTTTTCTGCCCAAATCCTACTTTCAAATTCATGAAAAAGCGCGTCCAGACACTCCATCCCAAAAACCACATAATAACTATCCTGTCCTGGCTTTGCATATTTAAGACCCTCAAGAACTCCGATTAAAGAAAATTCATACTGATCAGATGCAGGATCCGCCCAAAAAACCTCCCGAAAATGATCTATCTCAACTACTACTTTTACGATTCTTTGCAGCGATTCTTTATGCTCTTGTGTCAGATGTTGTCCGTTTTTTTCCAAAAAATCCAAAACATAATCCATTGTCCTGCTCATACCACAAACATCTCTATCTGATGTCTGATGATGATCAAGCGGACCCATACCTGTATCAACCTGCAGCACCTCATCATCCCCGATAATCTCAATTGGATCTTTTACATCCTCACCCTTTACATTCCCCACTCTACTTCCTGCAGGGACAAATTGAACATTGGCGTCTTGCCAGCCAGGAAAAAACTTCTTGATAATCCAAACAGACCCGATCGCATCCCAATCTGGTGAGACATGGGTGACAATAACTTTCATAGGGATAAGTATAGCACAGAAATAATTTTAATTTAAAATTATGAAATACTAATAACTAACACTAAAATACATAAATTAATAAGAGGGGTGACGTGACTGGGGACCCCGTTCGAGTGCCCGCAACGTATGTGAGGACATCGGAGCGGGGTGAGGAGCGGCAGGACCCCGAAAAAACTCAACCCCAATTACTTGACAAAATTCGGCAAATCCAAGAAGATATAAATACCATTATGGATCCTCAATCTCTTAATAATCTTGATCCCAAACTCCGCGAAACTTACGAACGCGTAATGGGTGGTGCGGCAAGCGCAGCCAGAGCAGCGGTCCCAGATCAAAATACATCAGAGGATACGAATTTACCTGATAATCCTCCGCCACCATCCTCATTTCAAGTCCCACAAGGACCCGAACTCACACCAAAACCATCTGATACGCTAGCTGTATCGCCTGATGATAACGATCAACAACCTATCCAAACCCAACCAGAACAACCCCAGCAGTCAACTGAACAGCCAGAACCAAAAGCAACTTTCTCAACTCCTCTTAGTCAGCAAAACCAACAGATTAATACTCCGCAGCCAACTGGCCCTGTTAATCTGCCTGATCTAAACAATGTCCCCAACCTGTCAGAAAACAAGAATGCGAACAATCAAGCGCATGAAGCTCAGGAAACGTCTCCTGTTCTTAAAATTCTATACATTTTCGGAGGAACTGTATTTTTCCTGATCTATATTTTTCTCTGGGCCAAAATCTTCAAACTCCCAATCCCCTTCCTATCGTTCTAATTGGAATTAGAAATTAAGAATTAGGAAATTACATCTCTGTCTCACATATATTAAAACCGTCGCATTTTCCGCGTTCGCGGGATTTTGTTACTTCTTAATTTTTTGAAGTATCTCGTCAAAACTCAGAAGCTTGGATTCTTTCTCAGTTCGTTTTTTAAATTCAATCTTTTCCCCTGCTTGCCCTGAGCCATGCTGAAGGGTCTTTTCACTTACCACCAAACGCACAGGAATTCCGATCAAATCTGCATCTGCAAATTTGTTGCCAACTGATACCTCCCGGTCATCATACAAAACCTCTACTCCCACATCCTGCAATTTTTCGTAAATTTCATCTCCAAAATTTTTAACTTTTGAATTGTCATTTTGAGTTTTGACTTTTGAATTTTGAATTATAATCAGATGCACATCAAACGGCGCAATTGACTCAGGCCAGATAATACCACGATCATCATTGCTTACCTCAACCACCGCAGCCAGTGTCCTCCCAATTCCTATTCCGTAGCAACCCATATAGTAAGGCTTTTCCGATCCATCTTCATCGATAAAAGTAGCGCCTTTCATTTTTTTACTGTAATGATATCCAAGCTGGAAAATATTTCCAACTTCAATTCCTCGGAATACCTCGTAAGGTTCGCCTGTTTCAGGATAGAGATCTCCTGCTCTGGTTTCTTTAAAGTCATAAAATTTTTCAGGTAGTGGCAAGTCCCGCTCAAAGTTTACATTTATTACATGGACGTCTGTTTTATTTGATCCCATTTCAAAATTAACTCTTCCTCTCATTGAATCATCCAGAAACACTTTCACCTCTTTTGGTAGATTGAGAATTCCTGCATATCCGACCTCTGCCCCGGTCAGCTCCTTAATTTTCTCAGACGCAATCAATGTCAAGCTCTGACAGCCAATGATTCTTTTAAGTTTTATTTCATCAATATCGTATTCTCCACGCAGTGCTGCTGCGATAACATCTCCTTTTTCTGTTTCAAAAAGAATTGTTTTTGTCGTTTTCTCAACTGGAATATTTAAGAATTTTGCCAGTGCCTCAACTCCGATAATTCCTTTTCCAACAACATCCTCCATTGGTTTTGGCTCTTCCCCTTTCTGGTCAAATGGTGTTGCCATGGTTGGTGCAATTTCTTTATTAAAATACATCTTTTTCGATGGAACATAAAAAATAGTATCCTCTCCTGCATTTGATTTGACCTGAAATTCGTGCGCATAATCCCCACCTATGTCACCATTGTCTGCACCCACCATGAATGTATTAAGTCCGACTCGCTCAAATATTTTTGTGTAAGTTTTTGACATTTTTTCATATTCTTTCTTAAAATCATCCTCTGATGCGTGAAATGAATATCCATCTTTCATGATAAACTCCCTAACCCTCAGAAGTCCCCCTCGAGCTCTTAGCTCGTCTCGGAATTTGGAAGCAAACTGATAAAGCTGAAAAGGCAAATCTTTATAGCTAATTTGAAACTTACGAACCAAATCAACAAGCATTTCCTCAGCCGTCCCGCCGAGAACAAATTCCATATCACGTCGGTCTTTTATTTTAAGTAGGCCAAAATCAGCCTTGTCACGGTTGGTTTCTTTCCACAAATCAAGCGGATGGAGAATTGGAACGAGGATTTCCTGGGCACCTGCTCTATCCATTTCTTCTTTAACTACTTTTATAATTTTCTGCTGCACTCTCTGTCCTAGAGGCAGGAAATAATATCTTCCCGCTGTACTTTCCCTTATAAATCCTGCTTGATACAAAAGCTGATGCGATTTCAGAGTTGCATCTTTTGGTATGTCTTTAATTGTCTTTCCAAAAAGGTGTGAATATTTCATGTTTTTAGTATAGCATGATTAAAAATCACCTGAACATACTTTCAGTCTAATTTGCCTTGACTGCAAGCTCAAAACTTCTTGCTAACCCATGCCCTGCTCCTTTGAACACACAAAAAAACCCTTGTAAAAACACCAACAGTTAGTTGATGATCTTACAAGGACCCTTGGATAAACGCATGTCAATCAGGTTTTAGACTTATACCTCATCAACCGTTTGTTCGACCTCGTGGCGGTCAACGGGTTTGGCCATCTGGAGAAGTTGGATTATCCCAAATGCGACCAAAACATAAACAGCTGCAGCAATCATGCTTGACCATTCAATTACCGAATTTGCTGTAATTGTCGTCCCGAATAACCCGCTGAATGGAATTGCAAAAGGACTACTCAGGGCATAAATTAATACGGCAAATCCGCTTGACGGATTTGCGCCAAGCGCTTTGAGAACTACTCTAAGCGCAAGCAGCACTTCGATAACTCCCAATACGTACCAGATCCATTGATAAGTCCTGAATAATGTTTTCTTTTTATTAAAAACTTTTTGTGGATGTTCAGCGTGTCCAGCTGGGTCAGCAACTGTTTTTGTAGTTCGTACAACTTGTTGTGGTGCAACAGTTGAGGAAGTGGTTACTGTTTCTTCTGTTTGCTTCTCTTCCATATTATTTAATAAGTTCATCTTTATTATCACACATAATATATGTGTAACGTGTAAGAAATTAAGATTGTTGATTTTCTTTAGTGCTTTCGATTTGCTGGCTCCCTAATCCCAACACATCACCTAGACCATACCTACTATCAACTAGACCCTTGACTAAATCAGACTTATAATGCAGTATCTCTCTCATGAACGAAGCGGCAAAACCAACCGTAGTTGACTTACTAACGGAAACTTACAAAACCTCAAAAAGAATTGATGGAATAGTACCAGCCCTTAATGTCCTTCTAGGAGGTCTTGTTTTTTTTAAACCATTCACTTCACAAACTCGTGAAGGTTTTTTTAGAGATCACGCTCTTTCTGAATTAAATAATCCTGAACTATCAGAAGATCAGAGAAAAAAAATTACAGATTTGCTTGAGAAAAACTTCAAAATCAATAACCCTACAAGCTAATTTACCAAATCTAAATATTCTTTAAGAAAAAGATCTCAATCCCCCATTGAAATCAAGAATCTTTGCCTGTATACTAAATACTACTTTAACAAATGAACAACACTAGTGTTTATCAAAAATCACGTGAAGACATACTTGAAATTGGCGAAAAATACGGCCTCTCATTAAATAAGCTTGAAAATCTTCTCGAACCAGATAGAATAGTTGAAATAACTATTCCTATTCAAATCGGATCTGAAACAATAACTTTTAAAGGCTATCGCTCTCAACACAGCAATCTGCTCGGACCATACAAGGGAGGTCTTCGCTTTCATCCAAGTGTCACCAAAGATGAGGTCAAAGCGCTTTCCCTCTGGATGACACTAAAAGCTGCGATTATTGGCGTCCCGCTTGGCGGTGGCAAAGGAGGAGTTGCAGTTGATCCCAAAGTCTTAACTGAGGCGCAAATCGAAGAAATATCACGTGAGTATGTAAGAAAAGTTTATGATGTTATCGGACACGACAAAGACATCCCAGCACCAGATGTAAATACCAATTCCAAAATCATGGATTGGATGACAGATGAATACATAAAAATTGCAGAAAAGAAAAATCCCGAAACAGCAAATCACAAACATTTCGCAACATTTACTGGTAAAGGCAAAAAAGGTCTTGCAGGACGCATAGAAGCAACTGGTTTTGGCGGAGTTTCTATTCTTAAGGAACTATCAAAAAAACTCAAATTAAAGCCAAGCGAAACAACAATTGCAGTTATGGGTTTTGGAAATGTAGGATTTTATTTTGCCAAACTCGCAGAAGAACTTGGCTTTCAAGTAGTTGCTGTATCTGATTCCAAAGGAGGCATAGTCAAAAAAACAGCAGATGGAAAATTTTTACCGCTTGATATTGACCTTGTTTATGAGTGCAAACAGGAAAAAGGAAGTCTCAATGGATGCTACTGCTCAGGTGGTGTTTGTGACACCAGAGGCGGTCAGCTCATCACCAATGAAGAACTGCTCTCACTTCCAGTTGACATACTTGTACCATCCGCTCTTGAAGACGTGATAAATGATAACAATATGCAAAATGTAAAATCAGGTGTCATAATTGAGATGGCCAATGGCCCAGTCAGTCCAAAAGCGCACCACTTTCTAACAAGCAAAAAAACAATAATCGTTCCTGATATCCTTGCCAACTCTGGCGGAATTGCAGGATCATATCTGGAATGGATGCAGAACCTAGAAAATAAGGTTTATGAAAAAGACGTTGTACTGAAAAAAATTGATGAAATGATGATCAAAGCTTTTGATGCAGTCTGGAATGAATCAGAAAAAGCCAAAACAAATCTAAGAGAAGCATCCTACCTCGTTGCTCTTAAAAAGCTTCTTATATAACAAATCTGCTTAAGATGAACCATAGCGCAACTAGACAAACAAGCGTTGCGATAAGAACCATTACTGATTCCTGAGGATTCAAATCAGTAAACATTTTTTCAAACTTTATCCATTTTTCAACTATATTCTTGACCCATGGAATTTGCATCAAATGCTCGTGTCGGATGCGAGAAATGGCTTGATTTATTTCCTCTTCAGAATAACCCTTGGAAAAAAGAATCTCAGTGATACTTTGTCTGCTCTCGCCATTTTTAAAGCGTTCTGTTATCTCTTGAACCAATTCTTGCTTTGGCATATTAATATCAGTATATCAAGTGCAAAAGACTGAGGCAATTATTCATTTAATCTACTTAAAAAAGACTTGCGCTAGGTCCTTGAAGGTAACGACAATAATAAGCCCAATCAAAATAAGTATCCCAATTGAATTTGCATATGCTTCAAATTTAGGATTTAGCTTTCTCCTCGTCACTGCCTCAATCGCTATGAAAAATAGCCGTCCCCCATCAAGACCTGGAATTGGTAGAACATTGAAAAAAGCAAGTGATATTGACAAAACTCCTGCGAGATTAAGAATTTGTAAAATTACAAATCTGAGATCAGGAATCTCTATAATCTGTCCCACCACATTAAAAATCAAAACAGGCCCACCCACACTATCACTAAGTGGTTTTACTGTTTTCTCCTGAACTGATTTATTTATTAACTCACCAAAACCGCCAATACTGTAAAGAAAGGTATTGTAGGTATGCGAGAAACCCGAAAATGCAATTTGAGTCGGAGTGTTGTAGTTTACAATAACAGTATTCAAATCATTATAGCCAAAAGATATTCCAAGCGCTCCCTCTCCCTCTGGCGGATCTTTTCTTGGAATCATCGTCTTTACAAAGTTTTTATCAGCTTTGAAGTCATACCACTCTATTGCTATTTCCTTTCCCAGATTTTTATCAATCAGATCAATTATGTCTTTTTCGCCCTCAAGTCGCACGCCCTGAATAGTCAAAATAACAGCTGGCGCTTCCATCCCTGCATCCTGCGCCGGTGAACCATCTGCCACCTCGCCAACAGCTATTCCCTTTGGAATAAATCTCTTTTCAGCTCCGATAAAACCTGGATCTTTTTCTCCTAGAACAGGAAGAGGTGTCACAAAACCTGAGATGAATAAAAACAGATAAAAAACAACAACTGCCAAAAGCGTATTCATCACTACTCCCGCACCAACCACTGATGCTCTTTGCCAGATAGGACGGGCAAAATAAGCCCTTTTCATATCCTTAAAGTTCTTGGATCTTAACTCTTGGTTCTTGGTAGGCGCAGCAACTGCGCCTCTTCCTGCTTCATCTTCTCCATAAAGCTTTACAAATCCGCCAATTAAAGCTGGATAGAAAGAATACTTAGTCTCACCTTTTTTTATTGAAAAAAGAGGCTTTGTCAGTGGCAATCCAAACCCAAACTCCTCTACCTTTATCCCAAATTTCTTGGCCACAAAAAAATGCCCTGCTTCATGAATAAGAACAAGAACTGAAAGAATAAGAAGAAAAATAAGTGCCGTCAGCATAAAATTTATTATAACAGGAATTTGGCAAATAGCATATAGCCTATGGCATCACCCTTGCAAACTCTCGCCAATTTAAGTAATCTAAATATATGGCTGAAGACTCTCCAGAAACAGACGGCGGTATTGATGGTTCTGAGCTGACCGAATTCCTGAAAGATAACTTTGGAAAAACAACAGACGGATCAAAACCTGAATACAGACCGCCCGATGTATTTAGCACATTTAAAGATCCATTTGACAAATTCGCTGCCGCCCCGAAAAGTTTTGGTTTGGTAATTAAAGATGAAGATGGGAAATTGAGACAAGTAAAAGAAGCGCCACATGAAAAATCTCTAAAAGAAAGAACGCCTGTTTCACTCGAAGTTCCAGATGATATACGACAAGAGTTTAAACGCCACAAAAATGCTTTAGCAATTCTTGACCGGATGGGAATCAGTCATGATCAAATTGGGAAGAAAACACTCGAAGAAATTTCAAATTCCGCGAGCTTAGAAGATCTTAAAACTTATCTCGTTGAGTCCCAAAACGAATTAAAAAAGCTTGATAAAGAATTTAAAGAAAATCTATCAGATGAAAACAAAAGAAGGCTATATGTGGCAAACGTTGCTCGTGAAGCCTTTGATTTATTCCCTCCAGATAGAAACGAGGTGCCTATTTACAAGATAGAAGAGTTTGGGGAAATGCGATATACTGCGTTTGATAAGCCAGGCTCAGTAAAAGTCCGCAATGTAACAAGAGACGAAATCACGCCTGACAAAATAAATCCTCTGGCTACTCATCAAGAATCTCTTGGTGAAATAATAAAACCGCTTAAAAAAATTATTGAAGTCAAAAAACGTCTTGATGAAGGCGTAGATCTGGGAGAATTGGCTGACAACCCTTTGTCTCTTGATGCTGACTTGACAGAGGTATGGGCATATCTGCAGACAGAACAAACCGAATGGTTCCCGCTTGAAAACAGCAAAACAGGGGGGGGGCAACAAGCTCTTGATGCTGTAAATTATGCACAATTTGACGGACTTACTGATAGGATAAATGAAGTCATGACAAAGTTAGGAAATCATACTTCTTTAGGAGATGAATCAGATTTTTTCGATCCTTTTGACGGTGGTGTAGATCCTGAGACAGCCCGATTAAATGCTTTATTAGTTGGATATGACCCGACCGCCCGAATTGACTAGATTCCCTTGCATTTCACCCACAAATCCGCTACACTACAGGCTCTATGAATACTGAAAGAACTTATCCAGTTATTGCTACCATCTTCAGTCGCGGAGGAATCGAAACACCAACCATACCACAAAGTGGTAAAGATTTTTTCGTGAGTCTGATTGACAAAGTCGGAACAACACCTCCTCGAGTAAGATACAATCTTGAACAAAACCCAAATCTTATTGGTTTTCAGGATTTACAAAAAATGATCTCTGCTGACCAAGAATACTTACAGGGTTTTGCCCAAACCATAAAAGCTATGCCGCCAAATCCAAAAGCACCTATTGATGCAGACATCAACCTAATGTCAGATCTTATTATGTATCTGGAGGAAGTTTCACAAGTACAGGTAGGACTTGATGCCCTGAAGGCAACTCAAGATGTTGTCCAAGACATGATTGATGGAGAAAGAGTAACGAAGAGAAAAAGAATGGATCTTGTGGGAGGTTATCTCGAGAGAAAAATAAATTTATGCAAAAGTGGATCTGAACAACAAGAAAATAGAAATACCAAAGGAATTTATGGCGCGGTTATTGTAGTTTTTGAAGACCTACTCGCAAAAACTCAAAACTACAAACCAAAACCCGCAAATAAATAACTAGATCTGCATCAGTTCTTCTTCTTTCTGCTTTCCCCACTGATCAATAGTCGTAACCGTTTCATCAACCATTTTTTGCACTTCTTTTTCCAGTCTTTTGATATCATCTTCCATTCCTTCAAGTTCTTTTTTGATTCTTTCCATCGCTTCATGCCGCGCCTGCCTGACCATTATTTTACCGTTTTCTAGCTTTTGCCTCATTGCCTTTATCAACTCACCACGTCTTTCCTGTGAAAGAGGTGGGATAGCAATCCTCAAAAGAGTTCCATCAATTGCTGGTGCAAGCCCAACATTGGCGCCCTCTATCCCCTTTTGCAACTCATTAATAATACTTGCATCAAAAGGCGTAACAACAAGTGTCTTAGTATCAGATGTGGTGATTGTTGCTAACTCCTTTACCTTTAGATTTGTACTACCACCATAAACACTAACAACTATATTTTCAACAAGTGATGGAGTTGCCCGTCCTGTGCGGACTGTGTCGAGGTCTTGCTTGAGGACATCAAGTATTTTATCTATCCTTTTTTGTGTATCCTTTGCAATCTGATCCATATTTTGAAAATTTCTAAGCTCTAATTTCTAATTACCTAATCAAATCCTAATTATAAATTTATAAATTAGGTTTTAGACATTTTTTAGAAATTAGGTTAATTTAAGTCAATTAGGAATTACAAAAATTATATCTCATATCGAATAAATCTTTTAACTGTGATATTTTCTCCCAATTTCCCAATTGTTGCTTTTACCAACTTCTCAATAGTCTGGGATCCATCTCTAATATACTCTTGCTTGAGCAATGCGTCAACGTCTTTGGGATTCATAGCAGATACCTGCATTGCCACTTCATGAGCAAGCGATTTGAACTCATCTGTCTTGGCGACAAAATCCGTCTCGCAAGAAAGCTCGACCAAAACTCCAATTTTTCCTTCCCCATGAATATATGCTTCAATTAAACCCTGGGATGTTTCTCTGTCTGATTTTTTTTCAGCTTTCTCAAGTCCTCTTTTCTGAATCCATTCAACTGCTTTTTTGTAGTCATTATCAGTTTCTGCCAATGCTTTATTGCAATCAGAAATGCTAGCGCTTGTCTCAAGTCGGAGTTTTTTTAGTAGATTTAGATCAACGCTTGCCATAAGCTATTTGCTCTCCTTTTTTACTTTCGGTTTTTCGGCCAGTTTTTCAACTGATTTTTCTTCAGTTTTCTTCTCTTTTTCTGCTGCTTTTTTCTCTTCTTTTTGTTTTGCTGCCTCTGCCTTTTTTGCTTCTTCACCCTTTAACTTATTTCCTTCAAGCCATGCATCAATAATATAGCTTGTGATTAATCTCAATGAACCAACAGCATCATCATTTGCTGGAATCGGATATGAGATGATCATAGGATCTGAATTGGTATCAGTTATACCAACAGTTGGAACTCTCATCTTTAGCGCCTCACCTGCTGCTACGTGCTCATTGTGAGTATCGATTATAAAAATAGCAGCTGGCGCATCAGTCATATCACCTATTCCGCCATAAAAAGATTCTAATTTTGCTCTTTCTTTATCCCATTTACTGACTTCTTTTTTTGTGTATGTTGCTCGAGCGTGCTTGTCTTGAAGTTTTTCTTTGAGGTCTTTGAGTTTTTTGAAGTTCTTAGCAACTTCCTGAAAATTGGAAAGCGTACCACCAATCCATCTCTTGGTCACAAAATACATATTGTGTCCATCTACTTCGTCTATCTTTTTCCTCTCATCACGAAGTATTTCTTGAGCTTGCCTCTTGGTACCAACAACGAGAAGTTTTCCGTTTTTCCTTGCAACCTCTTTAAGAAAATTCGCAGCATCTTCAAGTCCTTCTTTGGTTTTCTCAAGATCAATAATGTGGATTCCGTCTCTTGCCTCAAATATAAATTCACGGGCTTTGGGGTTGGCACGCTGTACCTGATGTCCGAAATGGCAACCTGCCTCCAATAATTCTTCAAGTGAAATAGTTTTCATAATTGTCCTTTAAACCTCCACCTAACCAATGTATCTAAAATGCAAGGACAAAGTTAGATGTGTAAGATTGAACATATTATACAAAAAATTAGATCCTTATGCAAGGCTCAATTGACAAAAATCAGTCAATTCTATACGCTGAGATTGGTGAAAGAATTTGTTAAAAAGCTCAAAAAGATAAACCTACAAAAAGGTGGTATGGGCGCAGGATTTGGCTACATTCTTATTATCATGATCATGCTGACACTTGGCTCATGGCTGATGGTCGGAGCCTTTCCACCTGATAATCCATCCACCAATCCTCCCACAGGCACACCTCCACCTGGAGTGCAACTTGACTCAGGAACAGTTGCTACTTCATCTGCTGACACGGCTACCGATTCAGCTACCACTCCTTGACCAACATAAAACATGAACTTGAAACAAGCTAAAAGCAAAGGCAAACGTCCACCGCCCTGGCGCGGGACAGGATATCTTTTTATCCTTCTTATTCTTGGTTTTTCAATTGCATTTGGCAATGTCATGACTGGCGGATCAAGTTTGCCAGTTGACCCAAACGGGCCAGATGGAGCGCCAACTCTTGCTCCAGGAGAAGAAACAGATACCTCAAACCAAAAAGTAATAATCCCTCCTGATGTAAATCTCAAAAACGACAAAGGCAATCTTCAACTCTACACATTTCAAGTTTGCAACCCCAAAACAGCAATTTATTTTCTTATTGATGTTTCTGGATCAATGGATTATAAAAATGGAATAAAAAGAAAAAACGAACAAAAAGCTCTTAGGAGATTTACAGAAAAAATGAAATCTACCTCAGTTATCGGTTTTCAAACTTTTAGTGATAATAGAAACAACAACATTCAAACCCTTATTGATCTTACCCAGTTTACATCGGATGCTAAATCCGACACGTCAGGAGCAATTGATCAACTTAAATCCAATGGCGCCACTTATACTCGTGATGCCATGATTGTCGCAAGAGACAACTTAGCCAATGCTATAAATTCTAATAAATTTCCAGGATACAAATACTCGCTTATATTTCTCACAGATGGTGTACCAGAAATAAATGATAACGATCCGTCAATCTCAGATAAAAGCTGCCGAATTGACTACAAACCTGCTGATCGATGTTTTGCAAATGGCCAAGACCCTCGTATTCCAAATAATATTGCAACTGAAATAAAAAATCTGGGAGTTGATATTTATTCAATCGTTTTAACAACTGATGTCCCAAGCGATATATTTATGCAGCCACATCTTGAAGAACTTTTAAAAGACGTTGCTTCCAAACCCCTATCTCAATACTACTCAGTTAGCCGTGACGGAACAAACCTGGAAAGTATATTAAATGGAGTTTTTGAAAACATTTGCGGACAATAACTCAGGGTACGGGGTATTTGAAACAAAATTTCCTAACTTCACCAGCTATTAACTTCAATTTTTTATTGGCAAGTATTTCTTTTTTCATCTTTTTCCAAATCTCGCGCCTTTTTTCTTTATCAGCCGGCAAGTCCTCACCTGCCACCTCGTCAATTGCCTGTGCCATCCAAGAAGCTACTTTTTTCATATCCTTTTCTTTCATGCCTCGAGTTGTGATCGCTGGTGTTCCAAGCCTTATTCCAGATGGATAAAAAGGCGGATTGGTATCAAAGGGCACGCCGTTTTTGTTAAGAACTATTCCAGCCATCTCCAGAGCGAGTGCTGCTGGGGCGCCGTTGACTTTTTTGTTACGCAAATCAATAAGAATCAGGTGATTATCCGTCCCTCCACTAACCAAGTCAAACCCAAGACGCGTCAACTCTGAGGCCAAGGCTTTGGAATTTTTGACAATTTGTGCTCCGTACTTCTTAAATGCTGGCTTACCTGCTTCAAGAAGTGCAACAGCAATTGCCGCTGTTTGATTGTCGTGCGGCCCTCCCTGAAGACCAGGAATTATTGCCCGTTCGATATCTGCAGGCATGTCAGGATTACGCTTCAAGCCCTTATCCGTTACCATTATCATCGCACCTCTTGGACCCCTGAGTGTCTTATGAGTTGTTGTCATCACAACATCTGCGTATTTCACAGGTGACTCGTGCTCTTCTGCAATTATCAGACCAGTAATATGTGATATATCAGCCAGTAGATATGCACCCACCTTTTCTGCAATCTTTGCAAACCTTTTAAAATCAATTTTTCGAGGATATGCGGTAAATCCTGCCACAATTATCTGTGGTTTTTCCTTAATTGCCTGCTTCTCAATCGCCTCATAATCAAGCAAGCCATCCTTCCCAAGTGTGTATGGAATTGCCTTATAAAAAGTACTAGACATATTAAGTTTTGCTCCATGTGTCAGGTGCCCGCCAAAAGAAAGCGACATTCCCATTATCTTGTCTCCAGGTTTTAGTAGCGCGAAGTAAATTGCAGCATTTGCTGGGCTGCCTGAGTAAGCTTGCACATTAGCATACGGAACACCAAAAAGCTTCTGCGCCCTCTCTTGAGCCGTTATCTCAACACTATCTGCAACCGCATTTCCCTGATAATATCTTTTCTTTGGAAAACCTTCTGAATATTTATTGGTCAAGACAGTTCCCAGTGCCTCCATCACCGCGCGTGATGTGTAATTTTCTGAAGGGATCATCTCGAGTACATCTTTTTGTCTTTGCTCTTCCTGTTTTATCAAATTATAAATCTGCGGATCTGTCTTTTTGAGATTTTGCACGTCCATACTATACAAACTTTTTCCCTCCATTGCAAGGTTTAATAATTCGAGGATTTAAAGTGATATCTAGCAGAGTGAAGGAGTAAATTTTTTCGCCAGGACGAATGGCTGATCTGATTTTTAAATAACAATAAAAGGTAATCGCCCACAATAAGAGGACAACATCATAAACGCCAAAAGGTGGGTCCAAGAAAAAATTATATTCCTGAGCTCAAAATCAGAATAGAATGCCGTGACAAGACCTGCAAGGCTTATTTTTCAAGCGTTAGAAATTTGTATTTGTATCCATCTGCTTCACGATCTATCTCCTCAATTACTTTTGTAAATTTTGAATAATTTGGGAAAAATACATCTGCTCCATAATCTCCCTCAACAACAGTCAGATACAATCTATCAATCATGTTCTTATCAAGCGCTTCCTTGAAAATCTGTCCTCCACCAAAAACAATTATCTCATCCGCTCCCTCACTTCTTTTTGCTATTTCCAGACCCTCCTCAAGCGAGGCGACCACAACTGCTCCTGAAATTTTGTATTTGGGATCACGGGTGATGATGACATTTGTGCGATCGGGAAGAACCCGACCAATTGATTCAAAAGTTTTTCTCCCCATCACAACTGGATGATCGGTGGTCAACTCCTTCATGCGTTTAAAATCCTCAGGAATCCTAAAAAGAAGATCATTATTTTTCCCAATCCCCTTCTTCTCATCAATTGCCACAACTATCGAAACCCTTTGCTTATTCATAATCATTTATCTCTCAAGCTTCAAACACAGTATACCACTTTGTAAAATAAAATTGATAAATTAATAAAATTGTTTTTTATGAAAAGCTTTTATTTTTTATTTTTGGGTCTTCTCTTCTCTCCTGCCTTAAGCTTTGGTAAAGGGTCATAATATCCGCCGGCCACAGTCAGCTCTGCCTTGATAGTCGGGTGTGGTTCGTAGCCGATCAACTCAACGTGTTCGGGTCGAAAATCTGACAAACCCTTGAATTTGCCAAGTTTTAGCTTTGGAAAAGACTTTGGTTTTCTTTTCAGCTGCTCTTTAACTTGTGCTACATGATTTTCATAAATATGCGCATCACCATATGTATGGATAAACTCCCCGGGTTTATAACCCAAGATTTTGGCAAGTATCACAGCAAGAAGTGAATAACTGCCGATATTAAAAGGCACACCAAGAAACATATCACAACTTCTCTGATACAGATGCAGCGACAACTTGTTGTCTTTGACACTTACCTGATACATATTGTGACAAATTGGAAAATATGATGTCTCATCTTTCTCCGCCATACTGTAGAGATATTCAGGATTCCAGCTGTTAACTATTGCGTTTCTGGCATCAGGGTCTTCACTCAATTCTTTAATTACCCATGAGAGCTGATCAATTGTCTTCCCTTTTTTCCTTGTCGGCCATCTCCTCCACATCTCTCCATAAATACGCGGCAGCTCTCCCCATTTCTTGGCAAACTTCGCATCTGTCCTAATCTTTTCTATAAACTCCTCTTTTGTCAGCTTTTTGCTTTTTGCTTTTTGCTATATATCTTATATGGGTAGTCATCCCAGATGTGGACATTGTTATCAACTAGATATTTGATGTTGGAGTTACCTGACAAGAACCAATACAGCTCCTTGAGAACTCCGTTCCAGTACACTCTTTTGGTTGTCAAAAGCGGAAAACTTTCTGACAAATCATACCTAGACTGTCTACCAAAAACGCTGTATGATTTGACCCCAGTCCCTCGATCTACATTGACAACTCCATTTTTGAGGATGTCTTTGAGAAGATCTAAATATTGATGCTCTTGATGTTTGTCTCCTGCCATAATATCTACCCAATACTACCAATAACCAAGTAAACAAATCAAGCAATAAATTTTCCACCACACATCTTTTTACAACGATCGTTTCAAAAAGATGTGTAATCCGATATCACTTTTTATTAATTTTGGGGGTTGCAAAAATTAATAATAAATCAGTTTTACTATTTATAACCTGCTCAAAGCTGATCGTTAATCAAAAATGCCAGAACTAGTGAAACTGCCAGGCCAAATCCTGCTCTCAAAAGATCTTTTCTCACTAACTTCAACGTATGTGAGTAAGGTTTTTTCTTATGAAGTGTTGCACGTAGCGCAATCTCCCGCCCTGCAAGTAGGCCCAGGAATACCCAAGTCGTACTCATCGGCAAATCATTTATCCATTTGAAATAAACCAAGACCAAACCATATACAAAATCTATAATTGTTGCAGATTTTACATATAAAACATCTGTTTTCTCTGTAACAACTTTCTGAATCTCTCCTCCCCTGCGAGAGATGATATATCCAAGCGCAAAAAACATAAACAGCAAAACAACAATTGCCTCAAATCCGCTCAAGACTCGGGGTAAATATACTGTAGCATTGGCTGCATCTTGAGTAAGCCAAGCGCTCCACAGAAATCCTGTTGACAACCATTGCAGTATGCGCCACTTTCTTTCTTGTTTTTTGGTAAGCTTTCGATCAAGCTTTTGCTGTCTTTTTTTGACTAAATATCCAATGGCTCCCCAGACAAGAAGCGCCACCAGGAACGAAAGGATATATCCAGTAATGGTTTTGTTTATCATGCCGGTTATTGTTTTTGAGGAAGAAAATGTGGCAAGAATCAAAAAAGTAGTTGACACAGGCATCCTATATCTCGTCAATGAAATCAATATAATCGGTGCCAGAAGCTGAAGAAAAGAAAAATCACTTGGCTGAGGGATTCTATTTAACCTGTCAAAACTCACACTCCCTGCATTTGCAAACCAACCATATCCAAGAGTCACAAGCATAATCCCACCCATAAAAAGCCAGAGGATTTTCCAGGGAGTATTTCTATTGGAAGATAAAAAAGTACCTAGCGTCTGAATACTGTCATTACTAACTGTTGAAAACGCGGCTACCGCAAATCCAAACCACATTGCTAAAATCGGCTGATCAAATATAATCCCAGCTGTCAGAATTAGAACTGACATTATAGAAATAAAAACTACGTTGTTGCCGAAAAACGCACGAGCTGCTCTCATAAATAACTATAAATAACTATTTCTTTGTAACGGTTCTAAAAGAGCATAACTAAAAAATTATCAATACGCAATGCCCCCAGATTAGGGTTATTTTGGAAATTCTACAGATACGAAATATAACCAACCCACACATTTTTTATACACGATCGTGTATAAAAAATGTGTATTATTTCTGAGCTGGTTAAAGCCTCTATTGGAAAATTTTTTATAAAAAAAGCATCGACAGATAAATTTTAAACTGGAATAATCAATGAATGAAAAGCAATTAATATTGAAACACAAATGTACAACCTCTGCTTGTCTGATCTAGACTAAACCTGCTTCTCTTTCTTCGTCGTTGTCACCCGGCCGCCCTGCCACTGGCCCCGGTACATATTGCCCCCACCTGCGACTTCATGGAATTGGATGTGGACTATTCGCGCGCCAAGTTCTATCGTCACCGGAACTGGTCCTTCGTTTTTCAAACCAAAGTTCAAACCGCCACAATATCCCGGTGGGACATTTCCTGTCCGAATAAATAAACCGCTGCGGTAAGTGGTGGAACGAGGCGTAATACTTGCAGTTAAATCTGGAGGCATATTGACATTTTCTATGGTTTTGACAAGATAAAACTCACCCGGCTTGATGACCACTTTTTGTACTCTTTTTTCATCATACGCCTTGATGAGACTAACCTCAGCGGTGTGCCGTTCTGTGACACCCAGGAATGCTTTTCCAGATATTTTATAAACCTCACCAAGTCGCAGATCAAAACCTGCGCCCTCAGGATTTGTCAGCTCCCGCTCAGACAAGCTCTCAACAAGCTTTAGCTTTTTAACTAATTGTAATAATTTTTTCGGACCTAAAACCATAAATTAAATAAATCAGCAAATCAACTAATTCCCAATCATCTAATTATCCAATTAACTTGCTGCTTGGTTGATTGCTTTTACAATCTCCCCCGCGACTTCCTCAACGCTCTTTCCAGCATCAATTATCTTAAACTCCTCAGAAAATTCTTTCAAGAGCCATTCATAACCATGGCAAACCTTCTCTATTTTATTTTTTTCCTCATAAATCTCTTTCTCTCCTCCCTTTTCTGAAAGTCTTTCTAGTGCTGTTTCTAAAGGCAGCTGAAGATAAAAAGTCTGATCAGGTATGGTAAAAGGCAACGCATGTCCAATCAGAAATTGATATGCCAAGGAATAATCATATTCTCCATTCATCCGGTCAAGGATGCCATAAACAATCGCTGACCAAAAAGCCCTATCTGTTATTACAACTTTACCAGCTTTCAAGGCGGGCACAATCAACTCTTCATGTTTTATTGCCCTATCTGTTGAAAAAAGATACTGATTGGCAATATCAGGAATTTTTATCTCGCCTGTTAAAACTTTTTCTACAATATCGCCAATTAAGCCTTCTTTTCTAGGCTCTCTCGTAGTTACAACAACACGTCCTTTTTCCTCAAAAAATCTTTTCAACTCATTAACTTGTGTAGTTTTTCCAGACCCATCTATGCCCTCAAGCGCAATATAAAGCCCCTCGTGGGGATTTCGTTTAAATTCAATGCCAAAATCAATGTGATACTTCATAAAAAATCAACTAATTTCCAATTAACCAATCATCTAATTATAAACCCTCAAAATGTATTGTTTAATTTGTTGATTGGTTTATTAGATGATTTGTTTATTACAACTATTTCTCCTCGTGAATTCTTGACTCTTCAGGTCCTTTTTGAAATCTGTACTTGGCATATCTTTTCTTGGAATAAGGATTGGTTGACTCACTGCTTAGTTCTTCAAAAGTCATAGCGCAAATCCGCATCCCAACTGTTAGCTTCAAGGCCATTCTGCCCAAATTTCCAAGCTCAAGAACAGGATTCCCATCCCATCCTGGATCAAAAATACTAGCAGTTGAGTGAACAACTAGACCCAAACGACCAAGTGACGAACGCCCCTCAAGCCTACCCATCAGATCAGATGGAATTTTTACTGATTCAAGCGTGACAGCAAGCACAAATTCCCCAGGTTGCATAATAAAGCTACCATTTTGGGGCACTTTGATAACTTTTGTAATTTCATTGCTGTAGTCTTTCTGCGAAGGGTCTATGTAGGCGTGTCTCGAATGATCAAAAACCCGAAATGTGTCACCAAGCCTCAAATCAATTGAGCAACTACCAAGCTGTTTGTTCAAATCTGGCTTTGGTTTTATGAGAATTCTTTTTGAATCCAAAGCTTTTTTGATGTCCTGATCCGATAAAACCATGATAGAAAGTTTACCACGGCTTGGGTATATTGACAATGCCTTATACATCTAATACGCTTAATTTGTATGCGAAAAAATCTCAAATTCAGGCAAAGACTAAAAAAAATGCTTTTTTTTTCACTTATATTTCTCGGGGTCATTGCGCTTAGCCTCACCCCTCTTCCTAAATCCACAATAAACAATCATCTGACTACCATCCTTCTTGCCCAGACAACTGGATCCAGTGGTGGTGATGGTCCAAATAACGCAGGAAGCGGCGGAAAAGGAGGAGTAAATGGCCAAGCTGGCGAAAAAGGAGAAAACAGCAATACAGCATCTGGTGGAAATGGTGGAAGCGCAAATGGTGGTGCGGGAGGCAATGGTGGCAATTCCAACTTGTCAACTGGAAAACAAGGCTTTGGCGCAGGTGGCGGTGGCGGTGGCGCATCACTTACAGGCTTAGGTGGAAGAGGCGGTAACGGTGGCAAAGGTCAAGGCACTGCAGGCGGACAACATGGATTTGGTGGTGGTGGCGGTGGCGGTGGCGCAGGACTAACTGGCGGACTAGGAGGTAATGGTGGAGAGGGAGCAGGTGGCGGAGGAGGCGCAGATGGGAATGGAGGCGGTGGAGGAACTGGAGGTGCTGGTATAAATGGTGGAAACGGTGGACAAGGTGGAAATGGAGGCAATGGAAATGGAGGAGGAGGGGGTGCAACTGCCAGAGGCGGTGCAGGAGGAAGCGGAGGTCCTGGCAGCCCAGGAATCAATAACGGACCAGCTGGACGAGGTGGCACGGGAGGACGCGGAGGCGATATTGACAGCGATAGAAACGGTGGTCGTCCGGGTAGAGGCGGTACAGGCGGGCGAGGAGGCGATGCTTGTGGCGGACCAGGACTTCCTGGAATAAGCGCAACTGATCCCTCCCCAGGGTCAAGAGTAGGCACAGATGGCGGAACTGGTGGAATTGGAGGACCAGCGTGTTCTCCACCAACTCCCAGTTGCAATCCCGCAACAGGAACAGTCACATGGACATGGGGAGAGATCAATGGCAGTAGCAATGCAACTCTTAGGGTTTACAATCAAGACACTGGAGATTTCTTAAGCGAACAAACAGGACCATCTCCACAACAAACAACCCATCTTGTTCTCAATACTGAAGGAGAAATAGCATATAATGGCTCGACAGTTTTTTCAACCAGAACAGCTATACAATGTATTCCTCCTACATATACTATTTCAGGAAATATCTTCAACGACACAAACAAAAACCGCATAAAAGATTCAACTGAATCAAACTATCTTAAAGCCCCAAACATTTCAATTTCGCCAGACAGAGGCATTATTACAACAAACCCAAATGGCACATATAACATCTCAGGAATTTACGCAGGAACTTATACAGTTTCCTATGGATCAATACCTATTTCTGAGGGGTATGTGATGATCCACCCCAAACCACCCTCTTTTCAAGTAAAAGTTGGCGCGGGTTGTTTGGTCACAGATCCATCAACTGGTGGTACCTGTACAGCATTAAATAACGTAAACAACCTTAACTTCGCGATATCCAATTCTTTCCCTTGGATGCAAACATATGATCTGGATATTAGGGTTGACAGTGGTTACAGCAACTTATTGCCAAATCTCAAATATGCATCAGCAATTTCCGCATCCGCAACAACACCAGGTATCATATTCACAGGAAATATAAATGCTGATTTTGGAATCGGACAGGCATCAACCAAAAATTGGGTTGTTGGTGGTGCTGCATATCCTGAAACCTACAGAAAATCAGGAAGCAGCCTCCAAACATCCTACAAATATCTACTTGATAAAGCAATAAGGTCTGGTTCTGAAATAAAAGATCTTACAACAGTCTGCCCTGTTCTTAGTAACTGCACACTCCCAATCAGTTTACCCAAAGGCATTTATCATGCTGATGGAGATGTTGGTCTTAACGCATACACGTTTCCTGCAAATAATCAAATAGTTATACTCGTGAAAGGAAAGATTACGATAAATGGCAATACTTCTACACCAAACAGTTCTTCGGTTGTTTTTTCAACAAGTGAAGATATAATAGTAGACGAAAACGTAGGAATCAACACTCCAACAAGTCCCCTTCTTCCGCCTGGACAACTACAAGGAATCTTTGTCGCAGGAAGAAACTTTATTATTAATGGAAATGGAACCAACTGCGCAACTAAAGATAAAATGTTAAATATTGATGGAGCTGTAATTATAAATGCTTTGGGCCTTGGCGGATCACTTCAAAACAAGCGCGACCTCTGTGGTGACAATGAATCATTTCCTGCTTTTTCAATCAGCCCTAGGCTTGATTTTCTTCTTAATGCGCCAAATTTTCTAATGCAGACAAATATTTCATCATATGAGGAGACTCCATGATAAACTATTGACAGGGTTTGATTTATTCTATACGATAAATATAAATCAATGAACAAGAAACTGATTCTAGGACTTATTCTGGCTGTTCTCGCAATAGGCATACCGCTTACGCTTTATGTGATGCAGACTCCACAAGAAACACGAACTCGTGCATCTGGCAATACCACTCTTACTTTTGAACCTTCATCAACTCAGTCAAATCCTATTCAAAAAAATTCAGGCGATAATGTAAATCTTGACATTTCAATTAATCCAGGCGGAAGCAACATAGGCTTTGTTCGTTTTGAAGTAAAATTTGATCCAACCAAACTAACCCCAGATACAAATCCTTTTACTTTAAACCAATCTGTATTTTCAACAATTGTTGAAGGGCCAGTCGTCGAATCAGGAAGAATCGCTGCATCAATCTCTGTTGGAGCAGATCCGACAAAAGTCGTAACACAAACTTCAAAAGTCGGAACAATTAATCTAAAAGCAATAAATGGTACAGGTGGCACTCCAACAAAAGTTGAATACGGACAACTATCGCAATCACTGTCAACTGGATCAAACGAGGAGTTTGGACAAGACACTTTGTCAGGAACTACTCCTGCGTATATTGCAATCGGAGGCGGATCCACAACCCCTCAACCAAGCCCAAACCCAACCGGTGATCCATGTGGAGGACTAATTCCCGCAAGTGACTGTCCAAGCGTTACTCCCCCTGTGGCAGGTGATACAACAGTTCTTAACTTTGATCTTCTTCTTCATGGAATTGGAGCAGCAGGAGATAATCCAAATCCTTCTGGAAATAGTTTAAGCAACAAAAACCCGCTTACACCACAAAGACTTATGTCTATTCAGATATATAACAGTAGCAACCAACTTGTAGCAAGTGAGGCAGGATTTGTTAACTACGACAGTAATGCAGGTTCGTTTAGGGGAGGGATAGATCTAGGTCCTGACTTTCCTGATGGAAGTTATATCCTAAAAATACAAACAGGAAGATATCTAAAGAAACTTGTTCCTGGAATTCAATCAATAACAGCACTCCAGAATAACAATGTAAAACAAATTGATCTCGTAGCTGGTGATATAAATGGTGATAATCTCCTAAACGTGCTTGACTATAACGCATTTCTTAATTGTGGATATGGGGTACTCGAGCCACTTCCAATTGCTGATCCCAACTCTTTATTTAACTCTTCCGAATGTCAAGTATTTACACCTATTGGCTATGTTGATCTTGATGATAACGGTATTGTAAATAACTTCGACTACAATCTATTCTTGAGAGAATTATCCGTTCAAAACGGAGACTAGACAATCTAATTATTTATTATGCAAAGACCTTCAAAAAATTCATTAATAACAATTGGTCTTATTGCCCTTCTTCTTGTCGGACTTCCGGCAGCTTTTTTTCTATCTCAAACCCCTCAAGACACAAGATCAAAAGCAGCTGGTGGAACAACTTGTAGTAGCGAACTTATTCAAGGCAATCTTAACGGAGACATTGTTGGAAACAATTGTAAAGTTGAAGGAAGCGTAAGGGGAAATGTACGTGGAAACAATAATATAGTTGAGGGACATGTAACAAATGATGTTATAGGAGACAAAAATAGCATTGACGGAAACGTTTCAGGCTGTGTTAATGGAGATAAAAATAAGATTGAAGGACATGTAAAAGGAACCGTTAGTGGCGTAGGAAACATAGTTGAAGGAAGTGTTCTTAATAGAAGTGAGAACTGTAACGGTGGTGGTAATGGTGGTGGACCGACTCCCACCAATTCACCAACCCCTCGCTGCGCTGACAACATTGACAACGATAACAATGGTGTAAAGGATGCAGCAGATTCATCTTGTCACACTGATGGTAATCCCAACAACCCCAACAGTTATGATCCCAACAAAAATGGTGAGAATGGAGGCGGTGGCACTTGTGCAGATTCAAAAGACAAT
>JAJDCH010000007.1 GCA_029260905.1 Candidatus Levyibacteriota bacterium
TTCAAAATCAAATTGAAAGTGAGCTTTTACAACTTTTTGAAAAACTTAAGCCATATATAAATGAGCCTTTTTCTGTTTTGTCAAAAGCGGTTGATCAAGACAAGGAAATTCTTCTCGAGGGAGCAAATGCTGTTTTTCTTGATAATGATTGGGGTACTTATCCGTTTGTCACATCATCTACAATTCTTCCAGGTGGTGCAAACGCAGGTGCTGGGATTCCAGTTGGAAAAATAAAAGATGTGATTGGAGTTGTAAAGGCTTACTCAACTCGAGTTGGTGAAGGTCCATTTCCAACAGAGCTTTCTGACAAGATTGGCGAAAAACTTCAAAAAGAAGGAGCAGAATTTGGAACAACAACAGGTAGGATGCGTAGAACTGGATGGTTTGATGCTGAGATGTTAAGATTTGCAGTAAAAATATGCGGAATTACACAAATTGCTCTTACAAAAATTGATGTCTTAGATAGTTTTGATGAGATAAAGATTTGTACAGGTTATGAATTGAAGGGGAAGAAGGTTAATTATTTTGATGGTGATTCAGATTTTTTGAAAAAAATAAAACCGGTTTATAAAACCTTCAATGGCTGGAATTCTATAACAAGAGGCGTGACTGAATATGGAAAACTTCCGGAAAATGCAAAGAAATATATTCTTGAAATTGAAAAATTAGTAGGTATATCTGTTGTTTTTATATCAACAGGTCCTGAAAGAAACGAGTTAATTAAGAGGTAGTTTCAGTAGCTGCCTTTTCTTTGTTAGCAAAAAAGTTGTTTATTTCAATGACCATTTGCTGAGGAGAGACTTGAGATTTGATGATATAGCCATCCATTCCTATTTTAAATGCTTCTTCCACAATATCTTGTTGAGCAAGGTTTGTGATTATAAATGCCGGGGTGTCTTTGATTGGTGGTTCAAGATCTCTTAGTGTCTGTAGCACTTCAATACCTGTCATTTTGGGCATCATGACATCCAGGAGAATCATGTCATATTGAGTTGTTTTTATGTGGTTAACAGCGCTTTCTCCATCCTCAGCAATTGTTACCTCGTATCCTGCCAAAGAGAAAACCTTATTGTAGACATCTCTTATGTAGAAATCATCTTCAGCGATGAGAATTTTTTTAGCCATAATTTATCTAGCTTTATTTATACTATAGACTGAGTGTTTTTAAGTGTCAAGGAGTATTGGTTTTTATCCTTGCATGCTTACTCTAGTATTGTTATAATTTGCGAAACCATGGCACAAAGTATACTTGTTGTTGAGGATGATCGCGGGCTTCAGAAATACCTTAGAGAGCTTTTGCTTGATAACGGTTACAGTGTTCATACAGCAGGTGATGGGATTGAGGCGCTTGAATATTTCAATAAATCAGTTCCTGATATTGTAATTCTTGATCTTGGCCTTCCAACAATGGCAGGTGAGGCAGTTGTTGGAGAAATTAGAAAAAAATTTCCCGAACTTCCAATAATTATCTTAACGGCAAAAGATTCCATAAACGATATTGTACAAGGCTTAAATCTCGGAGCTGATGATTATGTGACAAAGCCTTTTATTGCAGATGAGTTTTTGGCAAGGATAAAGGCAAGGCTTAGAAAAAAGGAAGGCGCTGATGTATTAAAAGTTGCAGATCTTGAGTTAAATAGTCAGTCGTTAGAGGTAAAAAGAGGGGATAAACATATCCAGCTTACTCCTCAGGAGTTTAAACTTCTTCACTATCTCATGAGTAATAAGGGGAGAATACTGACAAGAGAGATGATATTAAGCAGAATTTGGCTTTACTCATCAGATATTGAGACTAGGGTGGTTGATGTCTACATGGGTTATTTGAGGCGAAAAATCGATAAGGACTTTGATAAAAAACTTCTATATTCAGTTAGAGGCTTTGGTTACGTTATAAAAGAAGAAGCAAATTAGACCTCAACAAGTTTGGCTTTAGGAAGTAAGATAGAAACAGTGGTTCCCTCATTTTGTTTGGAGACAATATGTAGTTTTCCATGATGAAATGTAGTTACGTGTCTAGCAAGAACTAAGCCCATTCCCCATTCCTCTTTAAATATATTATTAATTGTTTCCTGGCTCATTCCATGCCCATTGTCCTTTATTGACACCTTAAGGCTTTTTGGTAATTCTGTAATTGCGACATAGATTTTTTTATCAGGAGTGGATGACTTTATGGCATTGCTTATTATCCCAGAGAAAGTTTCGATTAATTTGTCATAGTCTCCAATTATTATCTCATTACCTTTTTTTATTTTGTTTTCAAAAATTATATTTTTTATATTATAAATTTTTTCATTTTCTTTTATTGCTGTCTGGACAATTGCAGGAAGTGAAATTTCTCCCAATGCAAATATTACCTCTCCCTGTTTTATTCTATTGATATCTAAAAGATCTTTTACAAGACTTGTGAGCCTTGCGCTTTCTTTGTATAATTCCTTGATCCAATTTGCATCAGTTGTGTTTTTGTGCCTAAACTTCTTGTAAAGTAGTTGGATGTAGCCATTGATTGAGGTTAGTGGAGTTCTCAGTTCATGTGAAGCAAGTGCTATAAACTTGTCTCTAACACTTATAGCACGTATTGATTCTTCATTTAGTTTGGTTTTTTCAATTGCGAGGCTTGATAAAGCTCCAAATAATTTTAGAATATAAAGCTTTTGGGAATCAAAGTATTCTTTGTTTTGGGAATACATTGTAAGCACTCCAATTGTTTTAGTTTTGTAGGCAATTGGTATAAGAACCACAGATTTTATTCTCATTTTTTTAAGTTCTGGTTTTAAAGTATCCCCACTAGCAATATTTAGTGTTTGTTTTTTGAATGTTGTTTCAGTCATTCCACCCTTTTCAGGTTTAATTTTTATAAAACTGGAAGATGTTGTATGGACTCTTTTGAGTTTCCCCCCCTCTTCTATAAATAGCGATCCCTCTTCACAGTCGATAAGCTTTTTGGCCTCACTTACAACTGATTTATATAAATCTTCAAGACTATCTGAGGCAAGAAGCTTGATGGTTGAGTTAGTGATTAGAGAGAGAATATTTTCTTGGTTCATATCGTCTGAATGATAGATCAAATAGTTCTAATTATCAATATAAACTGTTTTATTTTTGGTGATTATTATCTAATTCTTACATTTATTTGATTGTTTTGTTTTAATATGTAGTAGTGAAGAGGGTTTTAATTGCTGAAGATGATAGATCAATTCTTGATGTGGTAAAAATAATTCTTGAGGGCGAGGGGTATCTTATTGAATCTACTGATAACGAAGGGAGGTTTTTTAGAAAAATAGAAAACAACAGACCGGATTTGGTGCTTTTGGATATAAGACTAAATGGTCATGATGGAGGTAAGATTGCCAAAAAATTGAAAAATAAAGAAGGCACCAAGATGATTCCGGTTGTTCTGATGTCAGCGAATCACGAAATAAAATTGATCGCTGATAGTTCAAATGCAGATGGTTTTTTGGTGAAACCTTTCAATATAGAGGAACTAATTGACGTTGTGAAGAAATATACAAATTGACATGAGACTTTGGGATCTGCTTAAATAGGATAGTAGTCTATTTGATACTTGACAATTAGCAGAGACTATGATAGATTGCTAAATATAAATGGTAAAAGTAGTTCCGGTAATCCCGATCAGAGACAGTATAATATTCCCCGGTACAGATCCAGTTCTTAATTTTGGAAGGCCAAAGAGCCTAACTGCGCTTGAATCTGCTTTTCAAAAAGAAAGAGTTGTTTGTTTTGTGATGCAGAAAAATGCACGTCTGAATGAGCCAACACCAGATGATCTCTTTGAAGTTGGAACTCTTTCAAGAATTGAGCGAATGATAAGAACTGATGGAGAGATAAATGCACAGGTAAAGGGTTTGCAGCGAGTAAAGATACTTTCATATGAAAGACATAATTCTTTTTTTGTGGCACGTATTGAGGAAATTCCAGATCCAGCAGATACTAATGAGGAAATAAAGGCGCTTTGTAATCACTTAACAAGCGAATTTAGAAAAGCAATGAATTTTGGCAAACCTGCTGATTTTCTTCTTTTTATGAATATCATGTCTGATAATACTCCAAGTCAACTAGCAGATCTTATTGCCTCAGCTCTTGATCTTAAGCCCCAGGAAAGGCAGGATCTTTTGGAAATGCTTGATGTTAGCGAGAGGTTAAAAAAAGTTACCGAGCTTCTTGCAAAAGAAATAAAAATTTTAGAGCTTGAGCGAAGAATTGCATCAAAAACTCAGGAAAGATTTGAAAAAGGTGCGAGAGAGGCAATGCTACGAGAGAGACTGAGAACTATCGAAGAAGAGCTAGGAGATAAGGAAGAGCATTCAGAAACAAGAGCACTTTTGAATAAGATAAAAGATGCTAAGATGCCAAAAGATGTTGAAGACAAAGCCAAGAAAGAATTAGCCAAGCTTCAAAACATGAATCAGTTTAATCCAGAAGCAGGATATATCAGAAATTATCTTGATCTTATGGTTTCACTTCCATGGGGAGAGGAGAGCAAAGACTCATCTGATATAAAAACAGCTGAAAAAATCCTTGATCAGGATCATTATGGTCTCCAAAAAGCCAAAGAAAGAATAGTTGAGTATTTGGCAGTTCATAAACTATCTGGAAAGATGAAGGGGCCAATTCTTTGTTTTGCAGGGCCTCCAGGGGTAGGAAAAACATCAATTGGTAAATCAATTGCACATGCTCTGGGACGCAAGTTTGTCAGAGTTTCACTTGGTGGTATCAGAGATGAGGCTGAGATAAGAGGACACAGAAGAACATATGTAGGAGCTCTTCCAGGAAGAATTATTCAGGGAATTAAAGATGCGGGGACTAAAAATCCTGTTTTTATGCTTGATGAAATTGATAAGGTAGGATCTGATTTTAGGGGTGATCCATCAAGCGCTCTTCTTGAGGCGCTTGATCCAGAGCAAAACAGTGAATTTTCTGATCATTATTTAGAAGTTCCATTTGATCTCTCAAACGTGATGTTTGTGACAACCGCAAATGTTTTAGATACAATCCCTCATGCTTTAAGAGACAGGCTTGAGATAATAAATTTTGCAGGATATACACATGACGAGAAGTTTAAGATCGCAAATGATTTTCTTCTCAAAAAACAGCTTGAAAATCATGGTCTTAAAAATGAGCAGGTTAGTCTTACGGATAATGCGCTTAAATTCATAATTCATCATTACACAAGAGAAGCTGGTGTCAGGAATCTTGAAAGAAAAATTGCAGCGGTTTTCAGAAAGGTTGCAAAGCGGGTGGCTGAAGGTCATAAGGGCAAGATAGTTATTAAAGAAAATGATGTGACCAAGTATTTAGGGCCAATTAAGTTCACAGCCAACATGATGGAGAAAAAAGATGATATAGGCATGTCAACAGGTCTTGCGTGGACCGAGGCGGGTGGAGACATTCTTTTTATCGAAGTGGCACTAATGCCAGGAAAAGGTCAGCTTATCCTTACAGGTCAGCTAGGGGATGTGATGAAGGAATCATGTCAGGCAGCTATGTCATATATTAGGGCTAAGGCAACAAAGATGGGGCTCTCTGAGAAGTTTTATCAAAAGCTTGATGTGCATGTGCATGTACCTGAAGGAGCAGTTCCAAAAGACGGTCCATCTGCTGGTCTTGCTATTACGACAGCTATTGTTTCTGCTCTTACTAAAATACCTGTAAATCGTAAGGTAGCAATGACAGGTGAAGTTACATTGAGGGGAAGAGCACTTGAAATAGGCGGTGTTAAGGAAAAAGTTATTGCAGCGCACAGAGCAGGAATAAAGACAATTATATTACCAAAAGACAATAAGAAAGACCTTGAAGATGTGCCAAAAGAAGTTCTTAAAGATCTTACTTTTAGATTTGTATCCCACATGGATGAGGTTTTGGGTATCGCACTTACTAAAGCGCTTCCAAGAATTTCAAATGATGGTGGAGAGGTAGCAAGACAAAGACAAGTTTTAAATCCCCAATTCCCAGCCTAGGGTTTGCAGTAGCCATTGATACTTAGAAAGAAAATCTTATCTCCTTTTGCATTTATGGTTGAAAAACCATTTGAGTTCGAATCCCAGTATTGAATGTAGTCAATTTTGTATTTTTTAGAAATTGTACACAGGTCGAGTTTGTTTGTTGTCTGATATATAGCATTTATGATTCTTTTTCTTTCAGATTTTTTCAATGCATCTTCATCGTGTCCTCTTAGACTATTTGCAACAAAAAGTTTTCGTCCTGCAAGATATATATCTTTATTATCCTCTCCAACAAAAACAGATTTTGGAGCTGTTATTTTTCTTATATCTTTTGCCATGACTGATGGATAGATTTCGTAAAATATATCTGGTTTGGAATTGACAAATGGCATCAGCTCGATAAAACCGGAAAGCGTAAGAAGAATTATTATTAGTATACCTCCGATTATTTTTAGAATGTTTGTTTTTTTAAAAAAAAGTAAAAAAATTCCAACTCCTACTGCAAGGTCAACTGCCATATTCATTGGCCGTAGGAATTTGTGATTTTCATAAATTGAGTTTGGTGAAATTTGTATCGTGTTTAAAATTAGAAAGGTTGGTAAGATAATTGACAATATTGCAATTGCCTTTTTTTTGTTCTCTTTGAAAAGAACAAAAAGACTTATAGGTATAAGTATTAGTTTTATTCCATATGAATACCAATACCATCTAAGAGCATGGATAACTGAAAAAGATTTATTTTCTTGATCTGAAAATTGGAAATTTATTTTTGGAAAGGTTTCTGTTTTTTGTAAATACCACTCGCCACTTGCTAGCCCTTTTATATAAAGATAATGAATAAGAAAAACAATACCAAAACCAGTAAGTAAATAAAATGTCTTTTTACGATTATCACCAAAAACAAAAATAAAAACTATTGCAGCTAAAACCATAAGCGTTATATGAAGGTGCCAAAGAAAATATCCACCCATCAATCCGCCAAATAATAAAAGTGTCTTTTTAGAAAGTTCATTTCTCTTATAAATTATAAAAATTGAAAGAAAGAGAAAAACAATTCCTAGTATCATTTGTCTCTCCTCTATAAAATAAAAAAGATTATAAAAAGTTCCGTTATAGACAAATGAATAACTGTCTCTGACAAACGATTCTGGCCATGGATGATTTGAATTGGTAATTATACCTCGTATTATTTCCCAAAAATTTTGATTTTTAACATCTTTAAAATAGTCAAAAAAATGAAGACTACTTGATGTAACTGCGAGGAGAGCTGCTATAAATCCTGCCAGTTTTGAATTAAAAAATTCTTTTGCCAGCCCAATCAATGTAATAAGTACAAAAAAGAAATTAATTATACTAACAAAATTTATTGCATTGACTAGTCCCAGTCCCATGACTTGATAAATTGATGCATTGACCATCCAGAAAAAGTGGTAGCCATGAGGAACTCCCGCAAATGCTTCATTTTCTGGTGGAAAATTATCTCCATAGACAAATGTCTGCATCAAATCCGCCTGCCAATGAAAATCCCAGTAAATAGGACTTGTATAAATAGCTCCGTTTTGAAATGTAAGATGTGGGATAAAGAAAAAATAAGAAAATAAAAGACAAAAAGTGATCAGCAGAAAATTGCTGATTGTTAAAATTTTTTTTGTTTTAAAATTTTTAAAAAAAGAAATAAAAAGATTTGATAAGTTTTTATAGAAAACAGCTAGTAATGAATGAAAGATAAGTAATGATATTAAAGATGCTTTAAGAAGGATATTTGTCGTAATAAAGCTTAATGAAATAGCAATAAAAAATGTCAGAAATGTAAATATGTATTGTCCTGCAAACCATGAAAGAGAAATTAGTAGAAATTTGCTTTTTATTTTCAATCCTGTTTTTCGGATCAGAATATAGAAAAGGATAGTTGGGGTTATGGTCAAAATAATAGAAGAGAGCATATTTATAAGATAGCTCAATATTACTCTCGAACGCAAGAAAGAGGTAAGAAAATGATTTTTTATAGAAAATATATAAGCAAGGTGATATAATATTTTTATGTTTATGCTTCCTGATTTACCATATGAATACGACGCGCTAGCGCCATTCATAAGTAGTGAAATTCAACATCTTCACCATGATAAGCACCACAGAACTTATGTTGACAAGCTCAACAAAGCTCTTGAAAAATATCCAGACTGGCAGTCAAAATCTATCGAAGACATAATTAGGAATCTGGATAATGTTCCAGCTGATATAAGTATGGCTGTTCGCAATCACGGGGGAGGGCATCTTAATCATTCGATGTTTTGGGAGATGATGGCGCCAGCCAGAGGTCAGGAGCCAACAGGTGCGCTTCTTGACATAATTCAGCATTCATTTGGTGATTTGATAAATTTCAAAAAAGAGTTTACTGAAAATGCTGTTAAGATTTTTGGAAGCGGCTGGCAGTGGTTGGTAATTGATAATAAAGAGTTGAAGCTTATGAGTACGCCCAATCAAGATTCACCTATTAGTCAAGGAAAGACTCCTGTTCTTGGGCTTGATCTTTGGGAGCATGCATATTATCTTCAGTATTATAATAAAAGACCAGATTATGTTGATGCGTGGTGGAATGTAGTCAACTGGGAAGAGGTGTCAAAAAGACTTGATCAATCTTCATAGAACATCATTCAAACACTTGTAGATTCATTTTTATTACTGGTTGTCAACAAGGCTTATGCTCATGAAGGAAATGACATATTATCCCCGGGGTGAGCACATAGCCTCAAATGTGATTATTTCTGTTATGGTTATCTTATCTCTTACCACAATTGCCTTTTTCATAATGGCTGAGGCGGAGAAGAGAAAAAAGAATTAGTATCGTTTCATAAATCACATACAAGCATTAATATTTTTGAGTAGAATAATCATCTAAGCAAACCTCGTAAGTCTCGTTGCCAATTGAGCCTGAATAAGATAAAATGTATATCTGGCTACAGCGAGTTGCTGATAGCCAATATGGCCCCATCGTCTAGTGGCCTAGGACGTCAGATTCTCATTCTGAAGATCGAGGGTTCAAATCCCTCTGGGGTCACCAAATGTTGATTTGTTTAGCCTCTTTACATTTAGTATAATTCTTTTATGCGGGATGTTTATTTGTCTGTGGTTATTCCTTGTTTTGATGAGATGGCGAATCTCAGAAAAGGCGTTCTTGATCATGTAGCTCATTTTTTGCAGAAAAAGGATTATGGATTTGAGGTAGTGATAGTTGATGATGGATCAACTGATGGCAGCATAGAGTTTATAGAAAAATTTATAAAGGAGAATCCTCATTTTCGCTTTTTAAAAAATCCCCACTATGGAAAAGCAGGCGCTGTGACAACTGGCATGCTCGAGGCGAAGGGAAAATATAGATTATTTACAGATATGGATCAGGCAACTCCGATTGAAGAGGTGGACAATCTTTTGCCATTTGTTGAAGCAGAAGGTTTTGATG
>JAJDCH010000008.1 GCA_029260905.1 Candidatus Levyibacteriota bacterium
ACTTTCAATAAATGAACTTCAGTCCAATCCGCTTCAGCCACGTGGTGTAATTACAACAGATTCTTTGACAGATTTAGTTGAGTCAATTCGTGAGCAGGGTATTCTTGAGCCATTGGTTGTTGCAAAGACTCCAGCTGGTTATCAGATAATTGCTGGTGAGAGGCGATGGAGGGCCTCAAAAATACTAGGTCTTGTCAATGTTCCTGTTGTTGTTAAAGAAACAACACCCCAGGGAATGCTTGAAATGTCAATTGTTGAGAACGTTCAGCGTGAGGATCTTAATCCGATTGAAAAAGCACTTGCCTACAAAAGACTTATTGATGAATTTAGCCTCGGAACAACAGAGGTTGCCAAAAGAGTGGGTAAAAGTGTGCCAGCTGTCTCAAACACAATAAGACTTCTTTCGCTTCCAGATGCCATAAAAGATGCGCTTGTTGCAGGGGTGATTACAGAGGGGCATGTGAGACCGCTTCTTTCACTTGGAGACTCCAAGCTGATGCTTGAGGTTTTTAAGACTATTCTTCGTGAAAATCATACAGTTAGACAAACAGAAGAGTTGGCAAGACAAGTAAAAGGAGAGGTTCAGAAGAAAGACCCTGCTCAGGCTAGGGATCAGATTTATGTTCCAGAACAGGATTCAATGGCCAAAGAGATTGAGGAAAAGCATGAAGTTGATAAGGTTGCTATTTTTCAATCAAGCAAGCTTGCGAGAATAACAATTGTGGTAAAAGGATCGCCAGATACAACTAGTGCTAAGCTAAAAGCAATTCACGAAATCCTCATAAAATAAATTTATTGCTGAAGATTTTCAGGATAAGGATTTTTTATTAACCTCATATGATTAACAGGCCAATAGACAAAAAGTGATTCACCTATTATTTTTTCACGTTCAAGAAATCCCCATTCCCGTGAATCAGAGCTAAAAGGTCTATTATCTCCCATGACAAGAAATTGTCCATCGGGAACCGTAACGGGTATATCTTCTTGCATAAAATTGGTGCCATATGTCTGAACAGAGCTATCAAGATATGCACTTTCATCAAGTCTATTCCCGTTTAGATAAACAAATCCACCTTTTACGTATATAGTATCCCCAGCAATTCCAATAACTCTTTTGATAAAGTCCTTATCAGGATCAGTCGGCGATTTAAATACGATAACATCTCCTCTTTGAGGATCATCAAACCTGAGTGCTACAAGATTGGTAAGTATATATTCGCCGTTTTTATATGTAGGGTCCATGGACTGTCCTGATACCTGAAATGGACGAAATAAAAATATATAGATTACAAGAAAAAATGAGGCAGCCAAAAGAATAGTTTGCATGAAATCAAGCAAGAAATTATAAATTTTTTTGGCTGTTTCCATAAGATTTATTATCTCAAACATGTCCATCTCACGTCAAGGCTATGAGCTTGACAAAAGTTATATAAAGTCCTATAATACATAAATAGGAAGAGAAAAAGAAGCTGGATCACTAAGCAGAAGAAAGGTTCTTAATGCAGCTTTTTCACCACTTGCAAGAAAGACTCCTGGTGTGATTTCAGAAGACGGTCATCCTGTTTTGGTAACTGGATACGAAGTTAAGAGACATAACAGAAGAGCATTTTTGAAAAAAACAGGTAAAGTTCTCGCTCTTCTTGCATTAGCTGATCAATTTCCAAGGCTATCTGAGGTTTTTCCTCGTGTTACTGATTCCACAATAGGCTTTGCTCCAGATCAGCAGGAAATGTTTTTAAATCCTAATACTAAGTCTGCGGTTCTTGTTTTTGGTGGTGCAACAGTTGAGTCAGCTGAGGGAATGGCCAAGGTTCTTACCCCTGTATTGAAAGAGCTTGGGCCTGTCGGATAGGTAAACTACGCTAAGCATGGATTTGATTTAGATTCAATAGGTGATGAGATATTGAGATTAAAAAAAGAATATGGAATTGAAACTGTTTCTATATATGGACATAGCGAGGGGCCACAAGTAGCTGGATTAGTCCTTAAAAAGATTTCAGATAAAATTAAGTGGGGGACTGTTTTTCTTGATAGCACTCCAGTTTCTATTGAAAGCTTGTCAAATAAATCAAAGTTGGGGGCAGAAATTATGAATAAAATTGATCCTGTTTATGATGGAGGGGTACTTCCTGTGTTGATTGCAAATTTTAACGCATATAATAGAAACCCTTTAAAGTTTGGCACTGCTCATTCTGGTTTGCTTGAAGACCAGGCAACAATTTTCAAGTACGGTACAGATCCTTTAGATACTTTATCTCAAATGAGCAGGAGAGATAAAAGCCGATTTATTTTTTTAACTCCTGAAGATCCCGCAAAAGATGAGATAATTAATCCTGTTGCTGCAGAAAAAGAATTAAGAAGAATCTTTCCAAATCTTAAAGTATCAAAAGTGGGGGGCAAAAAGCAAGGTCATGCAAATCCAGATGGTAATGTCGTGGGTTACTATATAGCAATCCAGAATGGACTGAGATCTTAAGTTTAAGCCTATTTTTCATCAATAAGCAGTGCGCGGGTGACGAATTGCTTGATGAGTCTTTTGCTCCTTTGACCTACGCTAAACTGGGGATGATTGTTTATCGATTTTAAGCCCCGATATAGATATTCGATATAGGCATCTGGTTTTTTCCATCTTCTAAAGGATGTGCTAACAATAAGAGTTGGGTCAAACTTTATTTTTCCAAAGGGAGCAATATGAATTGCAAGGTCAAGATCTTCATGAACCAATTTATCATTTAGGCAAATTTCATTTTTTATTTTTTTCCAACCGTTTTTTCTTATAATGCAATTTGGGCCATAGAGGCAGTCATGTTTTACCATGCTTTTGACAATTCTATTATAGAGTTTTACTGCTCTAACAGAATAGTAACCAGTTTTAAATCTGGGATTTTTAACAAGTTTTGGAAGATCATAAAATTTTCCTGGACCTGATAAGGCAATTAAATCAGTGTCTAAGAAGTTTCGCTTTATTTTTTTTATCCAATTTTATGGCACGCGGCTATCAGCATAAGTTCTTGCAATTAATTAGTATTTAGCAATATTTAGTCCTTTATTTCTGGCAAAGGTTATTCCTTGTTTTTTTTCGTTAAGTAGTTTTACTGGATATTTTTTAACGATAGCAACTGTATTGTCAGTTGAATTATTGTTTATAATTATAATCTCATCAGCTGGAACTGATTGCTTAAGCAGGCTTTCTATGCATTCTCCAATATATTTTTCTTCGTTATGGACAGGTACTATTACAGATATCTTCATATATACATTTTACTATTTTGACTGAAAAATCACAATAAAACAGGTATAATTGTAGTTGTGAAATTAAAAATATCGGTTGTCATACCTGCTTTAAATGAAGAAGCATTGCTGCTTAGGTGCATAAAATCATTAAAAAATCAAAATTATCCGAGAGAAAAATTTGAGATTATTTTGGTTGATTCTGGTTCTACTGACAAAACAGTACAAATTGCAAGAAAAAATGGTGTACGAGTTTTTATAAAAAAAAGTCTTGAGACCATTGGCGCAAGTCGTGATTTTGGCGCAAAACAGGCAAAAGGGGAAATAATAGCATTTACTGATTCTGATAGCTTTGTTGCAGCTGATTGGCTTTTGAAAATTGATCAATTCATGGAGACACCAAATTTAATGTTCATAGGTGGTCAAGCGTTACCAGATAGTAAAAGTATTAAAAACAGTATTGTTTTTGGTTTTTATCATTTCTTTCATATTTTTAATTATTTTTTGGGAAAACCAATTGTTTGGGGCTTTAATATGGCAATTAAAAAATCTGCATATAAGAAAGTTGGAGGAATAAATACAAAATTAAAATCTTGCGAAGATTGGGATTTATCTTTACGAATAAAAAATATGTTTGGCAAAGATGCCAGTATTTATAATAATTCATTAAAGGTTTTTACATCAACTAGAAAACATAACTCTTTTTCAATATTTATAAAATATTCCTTTTTAGGAATTAAAAATTATTATAATTTTATAATTTTAAAAAAAATAAAAGCAGAAACTAATTTTATTGTAAGATGAAGATTTTATTTTTAACCAAAAGATTTTTGCCTGATATTGGTGGCGTGGAAAAGCATGTTTTTGAAATAGCAAATATTCTTGCAAAAAAAAATCATCAAGTAACTGTTATTGCAGAAGAACCAGATAAAAAACCTTATTTTAAGTATAAAAAATTAAAAAATATTAATGTTTTTCATATTCCCAAGTTCAAGGATGATAAATTAAAAAAATTTAAGATTTGGTTTTTTTTAATTAAAAAAAATAAAATTATCCAGGACACTGATATAGTTCATTGTCATGATGTTTTTTTCTGGTATTTGCCATTTAGATTTATATATCCAACAAAGTCTGTTTATACAACTTTTCATGGCTATGAAACAAAATTCCCTATCAGTAAAAAAGCTATTTTTATTCGAAAGCTAAGTGAGAAGTTGTCATTTGGAAGTATTTGCGTTGGTGATTATATTTCTAAATATTATGGAGCAAAACCTAATTATATAATTTATGGTGGAGCAAAAAAAGCTCAAAATAAAAACTTGTTTGCCACAGGACTTAAAACGCAAGATTTTAATCTTGAGTTAAAAATTTGTTTTATTGGTAGATTGGACATTGATACAGGTGTAAAAATATATCTTGAAGCCTTGAATTTATTGAAGAAAGAAAAAATAAATTATAGATTTAAAAGTTTTGGAGATGGGGTCTTAAAGAAAGATGTTAAAAAATACGGAAAAGCTAATGGGTTTGTGATGAATGTAGAAAAAGAAATTGAAAGAACAGATATTGTGTTTGCCTCATCTTATCTAGCTATTCTTGATGCGCTTATTCAGAAAAAAATAGTTATTGCTGTATATTCAAATGAGCTGAAAAAAGATTATTTGAAAATGTCACCTTTTTCCAGATTTATTTATATATGCAAGAATGCAAATGAAGTTCTTGAAGTAATAAAATTAGTAAATACTAATTCATGGAAATCTAAATCAATGGTTGAAAATGGATACAAATGGGCAAGTAACCATGCCTGGGAAAATATTGTAAAAATTTATTATAAATTGTGGAAAATATGAAAATTACATTTATTGCAACTGTTTTCAATGAAGAAGAAAATATTGATAATTTTTTAAAGTCTTTATCATTGCAAACAAAAAAGCCGGATCAAATTGTAATAGTTGATGGGGGAAGTATAGATACTACAGTATTTAAGATTATGAATTATGAATCAAGAATTGATACAAATTTTAATTTTTATATAAAAAAAGGCAATAGATCAGTTGGAAGAAATGAAGCGATAAGAAATGCAACTGGAGACATAATTGTTTGTTCAGATTCAGGAAATATTTTGGATAAGAATTGGATTAAAAATATATACAAACCTTTTCTAAATAAAAACATTGATGTTGTTGCTGGATATTATAAAGCCAGAACTGAAAATGTATTTCAAGAATGCCTGATTCCATATGTTTTTGTAATGCCAGATAAGATAAATTCTCGAGATTTTCTTCCTGCAACAAGATCTGTTGCATTTAAAAAATCTGTTTGGAAAAAAGCTGGTGGATTCAACGAACGTTTGTCGCATAATGAAGATTATGTCTTTGCAAATAAACTCAAAAAGATAAACGCAAAGATATTTTTTGAAAAAAACGCTTTTGTTTATTGGATACCAAGAAAAAACTTAAAAGAAGCCTATTTTATGTTCTATAGATTTGCACAGGGAGATATTGAATCAGGAATATTAAGACCAAAAGTGGTTTTTATTTTTGTTCGTTATTTAGTTGCTTTTTGGATGTTGATTTGTTTCCTGATATTTAGATCATCCTTTATACTTAGTGTCTTATGCCTTATAATAGTAATGTATATATTTTGGTCAATAAAAAAGAATTATAAATATGTTAAAAAATGGGAGGCTCTATTTATCTTACCTGGACTACAGATCGTATCTGATTTTGCAGTGATGATAGGAAGTCTGATTGGTTCAATCAAATTATGGGATATGCAAAAGAAGCAATAAAAGGGGTTTCATGGCTTGGTTTTTTGCGTGTTGCAATACGTGGTGTTTCGTATGTAAGAATAGCAATTTTGGCACGTCTTCTGACCCCGGTACAATTTGGTATTTCAGACATAGCTCTTCTTGTTCTTGGAATAACTGAGATATTTACAGAAACAGGAATAAATCTTTTTTTGATTCAACAAAAAGAAAGAATAGATAAATACATCAGTACTGCTTGGATAATATCAATTGTAAGGGGACTTTTTATATCAATATTAATTCTTCTGAGTGCTGGGATTGTAGCAAATTTTTTCAGCAATCCTGATGTTGTAAATTTCCTGACGGTAACTGCTCTGATTCCAATTATAAGAGGAACTATAAATCCTGCGATTGTAAAATTAGTAAAGGAGTTGAATTTTAGAAAAGAATTTTATTATCGAACGGTAATATTTGTAATCGAAGTCGTGTCAAGTGTAATTATCGCATTTGAAACTAATTCATCGATTGCAATAGTTGCTGGTGTTGCAATTGGTGCAGTATTCGAAAGTTTATTTTCTTTCTTTATTGTTAGACCGAGACCGTCTTTATTTTTTAATATGAGTATTTTTAAAGACATATTTAAAAATGGAAAATGGTTTACTGTAACTGGTATTTTTAGCTATCTTTATCATAATGGTGACAATATAGTAGTTGGCAAAATGTTGGGTGCTGCACCACTTGGTCTTTATCAGAGAGCCTATAGCATATCGACTCTTCCCATAACTGAGGTTTCGGATGTAATACAAAAAGTAACTTATGCAGTATTTGTAAAAATATCAGGAGATTTGAAAAGACTAAGAAATGCTTATCTAAAATCAATTCTTTCTGTTATTATGATTGTTTTTCCAATTGGGGCAGTATTTTATTTTTTTCCTGAGTTTACAATAAAGATTATACTGGGTGATAAGTGGTTGGGTGCTGTAGATGTTTTAAAAGTTTTAGCTATTTTTGGTGTTCTTCGTGCAATTTCTCTCTCGTCAATTGCACCATTTTATGCGCTTAAAAGACAAGATCTTGTCACTAGAATAACCTTTGTTGCCTTTTTGGGTTTAGCTGTTACCATTATACCTTTTGTGCAAAAATGGGGAATTCTTGGTGCGGGTTATTCAGCATTGGTTGGAGTATTACTTTCTATTCCAATTACTATTTATTATTTATTTAAGATACTCAGATGATTAGCGCAATAATACTTACAAAAAATGAAGAAATAAATATTGCTGATTGCATTAAATCAGTCAAGTGGTGCGATGAAATAATTGTTGTAGATGATAATTCAATTGATAAGACAGTAGACATAGCTGCAAAGAGGGGCGCAGTTGTTTATAGACATGATATGAATATGGATTTTGCAAGACAAAGAAATTATGGATTAAGCAAAGCAAAAGGAGAATGGGTGCTTTTTGTTGATGCTGACGAGCGGGTATCCCCATCTCTTTGGTATGAAATAATGCAGTATACCAATGCATCTTTTGGAAACTATAAAGGATTTTACATAAAAAGACAGGATTATATTTGGGGCAAGAAGTTAAAGTTTGGAGAAGCAGGTGCTGCAAAATTTATACGACTTGCTAAAAAAGATGCAGGTAGGTGGAGTGGTAAGGTTCATGAAGTTTGGAATATAGAAGGATTGAAAAAAACACTTGAAAAGGAACTTGCTCATTATCCTCATCAAGCAATTGCAGATTTTTTGAAAGATATTAATTTTTATTCAACTTTGCGTGCAAAGGAACTATATGATAAAAATATCAAAGTATCATGGCTTTCAATAATTATTTTTCCAATAGCCAAATTTTTTCGAAATTATTTTTTAAAACTAGGTTTTCTTGATGGAATTCCTGGTATTATTACAGCTCTTATGATGGCATTTCATTCGTTTTTGGTTAGAGGCAAGCTTTGGATCATGAAAAATAAAAATAGATAATGAAACTTCTTAAATTACTGATTTTTATAAATCTTTTATTTTTTGTAACTGGTGAGATGTTTAGATTTAATATCGCTAATGATATTTTTTTAAAACCACTTGATGCATCTGTTCTTTTGACATTTTTTGTCTGGATTTTTCTTTTAATATTAAATAAAATAAAACAACCGAATATAAAATGGCAATATTTATTTTTTCCAACAACGATATTGATAAGTATAGTTGTAAATTCTTATTGGCTTATGCCGATAGAGATTTTTACAGCAACACTTTATGCCTTAAGATTTGTAAGTTTCTTTAGTTTATTTTTTATAGTTGCTAGTTTTGATAAAGATTTTAAGCAGAAACTTTTAAATATTTTATTTATATTAGGAATTGTCATTTTGATAATTAGTTATTTGCAATACTTCCTATATTCTTCTCTTAGGAATGTTTTCTATCTAGGATTTGATGAACACTACTTTAGGATATTTTCAGTGTTTTTGGATCCGAATTTTGCAGGTGTTTTTTTTGTGTTATTTTTTCTTTTCATTTTTACAAAATTAGTAATTGCTTTAAAAAAAGAAAAATTAAAACAGAAAATATTTTTATTTATTCTTTTTTTAATATCAATAACAACTGTTTTTTTGACTTTCTCAAGAACAGCGCTTTTGTCTTTGATTATTTCATTTTCTATTTATCTAGTTTTTTTAAAAAAAAAGAAATTTATTCTACACTTAATAAGTGCATTAGCCATGTTTATTTTAATAACTTATCCCTTTTATCAAATAGAAAGTTTAAATCTTTTTAGAACAACTTCAGGAATTGGAAGAATAGAAAGCTACACTACTTCCCTAAAGGTTGCTAGCGTAAATCCAATATTTGGAACAGGATTTGGTGCATATAGATATGCAAGAAAATTTCATGAAAAAGAAATAATAGATGAAAATGATTTTCCAGAAAATTCTAAGTCAGGTGTAGAGAATAGCTTTTTATATGTGTTTGCAACAACTGGACTTGTGGGGCTTGGAGCTTTTTTTATTTTGTGGAAACAAATCTTAAATAGTGCTTTTAAAACTCTTAAAAAAAATAATGATCAATATCAGATATTAGTTATTTCATCTATTGCCTGTTTTTTTGTAAGTGCACTTTTTATAAATAGTTTATTTTTCCCTGCTCTAATGCTTTGGATTTTTATAATCCTTGCTATTCTCCTTTAACTTTTATTTCTTTGGTTGTTTTTGATCCCGCATCATCTGTTACCTCTACTCTAATGTTGTTATCTCCTGACTCAAGTGATAATCTAGTTAAAAATCTTCCTTCATCGTCAACAATTGCCAAAATATCATTTACTGTTACTTTGAATTCAGGTTCTATTTTTCCCTCTACAATTATTGGGCCATCGTCTTTTTTAAATATTTCTCCATCTTTTGGTTTTTCTATTTCAATAGTTGGTGGCTCATTACGATAAATGATACTTATAATGTTTGAAAATCCACTTTCTTTTTTTCCATCAATTGCCTTTGCTTTAATATTATTATTTCCAGGTTTTAATATAAGATTTTTAAATGAAAAGCTGCTATCGTCTTCTATTTTTATTTTTTCTATTAATTTGTTATTTAGATATAGCTCTATCTCTTTGCTTCCAGCAGAGAATCCTGTTATGTTAATTTTTTCTGTATTTACTGCTTCAGTTGTGGGATTAAGAACAGGAGGAGCTATGTAATCTACATCTTGTAAAGAATTGGTTTCTATTTTCTTCTCACCGCTTATTTTATCCAGAAGCACTCCATATCCAATAAGTAAATTTGAACCGAAGAAAATAAAAACAAGGATAATAACAATTATTCCTATAATTGTTTTGCGGTTTTGTTTTCTTATATTTGATCTTACTCTTGAACGCATAATTTTATATGAGCCGATGACGGGAATCGAACCCACGACTTACTCTTTACGAAAGAGTTACTCTACCAACTGAGTTACATCGGCAAATCATAATGTTATTTTAGATAATTTGATTAGGATTAGCAACTTAATGTGGTCTTTGGCGGCGCTTAGTTTGTGCGATATGCTGCTGTAGCAAAGATTTTCTTAGTTCTGCCTCAATTCGTATCTGCTCTTCATTTGTCATGTCAAGATCTTTATTCTTTAGAAGATTTTCTGCTCTAATTTGTGCCTCTTTTGCTCTTTCTATATCTATTTGATCTGCATGTTCTGCATAATCGGCAATAATTGTTGCTTCCCCTTTTTTAATTTCAAGAAAACCACCGGCAAGAGCAATTACATATTCTTTGTTTTTTGATTTTATAATTAGTTCTCCGTGAGTAAGTTTTGAAATAAGATTAATGTGATGGGGAAGGATGCCAATTTGTCCCTTGTCAGTTGGCGCAAGAATTTCAATTATTTCTTCATTGAAGACGGTTTTTTCAGGGGTAATGATTTGTAAATGCATGATTCAGTTATGGTTATTTATTGCCGTTTTTGACTGCTTCGTCAATCGTACCGACCATATAGAATGCCTGTTCTGGAAGCTTGTCATGTTTTCCTTCCAAAATTTCTTTAAAGCCTTGAACAGTATCTTTAATTTTGACATATCTGCCTGGGCTTCCAGTAAAGACTTCAGCAACGAACATTGGTTGTGTCAGGAATCTCTGAATTTTTCTTGCGCGTGATACTACAAGTTTATCTTCGTCAGACAGTTCGTCAACACCGAGAATTGCTATTATATCCTGAAGGTCTTTGTAGCGCTGTAGAACTTTCTGTACGCCTCTTGCAACATCATAATGCTCTTGACCAACTATATTTGCATCAAGCATTCTTGAAGATGATGTCAGGGGATCCATTGCGGGATATAAACCTTGTTCAGCAAGTGACCTTTCAAGTGTGATTGTTGAGTCGAGATGAGCAAAAATAGTAGCTGGTGCGGGGTCAGTGTAGTCATCAGCTGGTACATAAACAGCCTGAACAGAGGTAATTGATCCCTTGAGAGTTGATGTAATTCTTTCCTGAAGAGAGCCAATTTCCGATGCGAGAGTTGGCTGATAGCCAACAGCTGATGGCATGCGTCCAAGAAGTGCTGATACCTCAGACCCAGCCTGAGCAAAACGGAAAACATTATCAATAAACAAAAGAACGTCTTCTTTTTTGACATCTCTGAAATACTCAGCCATGGTCAGAGCAGTTAAGGCAACTCTCAGTCTATTTCCTGGAGGTTCATTCATTTGTCCGTAAACCATGACAGTTTTATCCATAACTTTTGCTTCCTGCATCTCAAGCCAAAGATCCGTTCCTTCACGGGTTCGCTCACCAACTCCTGCAAAAACAGAGTGACCACTATGTTGAACTGCGATATTTCTGATTAACTCTTTGATGATAACTGTTTTACCTACTCCTGCTCCTCCAAAAGTAGCTGTTTTTCCACCCTTTGCAAAAGGCGCTATAAGATCAATAACTTTTATGCCTGTTTCAAGGACCTCTGGTTTGGTTTGCTGTTGAGTAAGAGCTGGGGCTGGCTTGTGAATTTGATCATATTTTACACCTTTTTCATCAAATTTCTTTCCATCAATTGCAACACCTAGTACGTTAAAGATTCTTCCAAGGGTTTTTTCACCAACAGGAACAGTAATTGAATTGCCTGTTGCTTCAACATCCATTCCTCTTTTAAGTCCATCTGTTGTTCCAAAAGCAATAGTTTTCACTTCATGATTTCCCATAAGAAACTGTACTTCTAGGGTTAGTTTGGTTTTGTCAGAAAGTTGTATTGTTAAAGCTTCGTATATGCTAGGAAGCTTGTCTTTGAAATAGACATTTACAACTGGTCCCTGAATTGAAATAATTTTTCCTGTTAATTTACTCATTTTCTAAAACTGATTGTCCTCCTGTGATGTCCAAAATTTCGCCTGTTATTTTTGCCTGTCTTGTCTTGTTGTATTCAAGCTGTAAGGAATCAATTATATCACGAGCTGAATCTGTTGCGTTTTGCATTGACATCATGCGACTTGCTTGTTCTGAAACAAAGCTTTCAAGAAGACGCTGGTAGATCGTCATCTCGATATAGTGTTCAATTAATGAATCAAGAAGTATTTTTTTGTTCGGTTCATAAAGGTAAAAATTGTCTTCTTTTTCATCATTCTCATTAATTTCAGGAATAATTGGCAACAAGTCAAAAACTTTTGGTTTTTGTGTAAATATATTTATGAATTCCATGCTGATTATTTTGACTGAATCAACTTTTCCGCCAAGATAATATTCATTAATAAGTCTAAGAAGGGGATAAACAGCGTTAAATGATGGAATAGTGGTGCCAAAAGGGAAAGATGCAAGTATTTCTTTGCTGAAATGAGTTATTTGCCCTTCAAGTTTTTTGCCCATCACAATATATGTGCTATCTGGTGTTTGTTCTTGAAAATTAATAAATTCACGAATAAGGTTTGTTACCAAGCTTCCGCAAAGTCCCTTGTCAGGTGACAGCACGATAACTAATGTTTTCCCAATATTATTTTGAATAGAAAAGTATGGATTTTTGTATTTTTTTTCTGAGAGTAAAAGATTATTCATAATTTTTGAAATTTTTTCAACATAAGGTTTTCCTGAAGCTGCTTGATCCTGAGCTCTTTTAAGTTTGGATGCTGCGATCATCTGCATGGCTTTTGTTGTTTTTGAAACATTTCTTGCTGCTTGTATTCTTCTTTTTAGTGCTAATATATTTGCCATATTTAGTAATTAATAATTTGTTTTGAACTAGCTATTAAAACCACGTAGCTAGTTGCTAATTTTAAATCCTTTCTTAAAATCTTCAACGATCTTTTTTAGTTCGTTTATTGTTTGATCTTCAAGTTTTTCTCCTGTGTTAAGTTTGTCAATTAGCTTTTTTGCATGAGCTTTTGCATATTCGTGAAGTTGTTTTTCAAATTCTCCTACTTTTTCAACTGGGACGTCATCAAGGTGCCCATTAGTTACAGACCAAAGGCTTATTATTTCAAGTGCTTCAGAAAGAGGTGAGTATTGAGGTTGTTTGAGAATCTCAACAGATCTCTTACCTCGTTCGAGCTGTTTCATTGTTGATTCATCGAGCTCTGATCCAAATTGAGCAAATGCAGCAAGGGAGTTGTATTGAGCCAGCTCGAGTCTAAGTTTGCCTGCAACAGACTTGATTGCTTTTGTTTGGGCTGCACCACCTACACGAGATACAGAATTACCTGGGTTTATTGCTGGTCTTACTCCAATATTGAAAAGGTCTGATTGAAGAAAAATTTGCCCATCAGTAATTGAGATTACATTAGTTGGGATATAAGCTGATATGTCACCAGCCTGAGTTTCAATAATTGGAAGTGCCGTTATTGATCCACCGCCTTTTTCCTTATTAAGTCTAACTGCTCTTTCAAGAAGTCTTGAATGAAGATAGAAAACATCACCAGGATATGCCTCTCGGCCTGCAGGTCTTTTGAGAACAAGGGATAGTTGTCGGTATGCCCAGGCATGTTTGGTAAGATCATCGTAAACAATCAATACATCTTCTCCTTTTTCCATGAAATATTCACCAATTGCTGATGCTGCATATGGTGCTAGGTATTGAAGCGCTGCTGGTGCTGATGCGGGCGCTGCAACTACAATGGTGTAATCAAATGCGTTTTCTTCTTTAAGTCTATCAACAACTTGTGAGATAGAGCTTTGCTTTTGACCAATTGCTGTATAGATGCAAATAACTTGTTTTTTGCCTTTCTTGTTTTGAAGCTGGCGTTGATTAATAATAGTATCAATTGCAACTGCAGTTTTCCCCAGTCCACGATCTCCAATGATAAGTTCTCTTTGTCCACGTCCAACTGGAATCATGGCATCAATTGCCTTAATTCCTGTTTTAAGTGGTGTATCGACAGGTGATCGGTCAATAACACCAGCTGCTATTTTTTCAAGTGGCATTAATTTGCCTTTTTTTATTTTTAGTTTTCCATCAAGCGGTGTTCCTATTGGATCAACTACACGTCCGAGAAGATCATCGTGTGCCTCAATGCTGAGAAGTTTTTCAGTTCTTTTAACTTTATCTCCTTCTCTGATATCATTGTCGCTGCTGAGGACAACGATTGAAACTGAGTCTTCATCAAGATTAAGTATTACTCCCTGAACCCCTTTTTGAAACTCAACAATTTCTCCCATCATTGCTTTTGAGAGGCCTGAAGCCCTTATGACACCGTCATGATTTTGTTCAACAATGCCTACGTGCTCAACTTTTACGCCAGATGTCGAGCTGCCGAGCTTTTGTTCTAATTGTTTTATAATCTGATCTGAATTAATCATTGTTTTGATCTATATTTTCAATAATATTTTCTAAAGTGTTTTTTAAATTCATTTCGAAAATATCATCATTGATTTCTATTCTTGATCCAAGCATCATGCTGGAATCTTGATTTACAATAATATTTTTATCTTTAAAAATATATTTTAACTGTTTTTCTGTATTCTTATCTCCAAGTGCGGTGGTTAGATAAATGTTTTTCGCTTTTTCAGATGCCTTTATTATTCTTATGTATTGTTTAAGATCTTTTTTTGATAATCTGTCAGCTATTTTGAAAGCTGTTTTTTGATCCAGTTCTCCGTTTTTATAACTTGCTATAGCCAATTTTTTCAAAAATGTTTTATTCATAATAATATCATGCTTTTTTTATTTTTTGCAGTGCCTGTTTCATGATTGATTCTTGTTCTTTTACTCCAAAAAGTCCTTTTAATGACGCTTTAAGGAAGGATATAGCAAGATTTCCGACTTTAACCTCAAGTCTTTTTTCTGTTTCTTTTGCTTCGTGTTCTATTTGCTCTCTTGCTTCTTTAAGCATTTTTTCAACTTTTATTTTTGTTTCTTCCTCAGCAGTTTTTTTTATCTCAATGCTTTCTGTTTTTGCTTCTTCAAGAATATTTTTAGCTTTTAACTGAGCTTTGCTGATTATCTCTTCTTCTTTTTCTGTTGCCTCAGTAAGCATTTTCTCTGCCTGTTCTGCGTTTTTTAATCCATCAGCTATTTTTGTTTTTCTTTCTTCAAGCATGGTAATTACTGGCTTGTAGAGAAGCTTTTTTAAAAGAATAAAAACAATAATAAAATTTACAATTTGTGCTGTGAATTGAATCCAATCAAATCCAAAACCTGTTAATATGTCCATATATATTTAGACTTAAGACTCATCGCTTAAGATTTATGAGTTAAGAATTAGGCAAATTTAAGTATATAAATTCATATTTTTCCTAATTCCTAATTCATAGGTTTGAGCCACCCTCAAACCCACTTTGTTTTTGTTAATGCTTATGCTGTGAAAGCTAGAATTAAAGAATAAATAGCAATAGCCTCAGCAAAAGCAAGAGATAAAAGCATCGGAGGAAGAATTTTTCCTGCTGCTTCAGGGTTTCTACCGATAGCTTCCATTGCTTTTCCTCCAATCCAGAGAATAGCAATAGCTGGGAATATACCTCCAAAAACTATGATTGCGCCACCTGTAAGTGTAAAGCTCATATATGACTCACCCCCCTTGAAATGCGATATGTTGTATGTGATAACTTATAAGTCATAATTAATGATTTTCCTCCTTTGCATGCGCATGGTGCGGAGTTGTTAATACTGCCATAAAAACAAGTGTCAATACTGAAAATACCAGTGCTTGAACGATGCTGACAATTGATTCTAGCAGAAGAAATGGCAATGGTGCAAGGAATGCGAAAATATTGGATATCGTATGAAGCGCAATTTCTCCAGCAAATATATTTCCAAAAAGTCTGAAAGAAAGAGAAATTATTTTTGTTACCTCTGCAACTAATTCTAAAAGCCCGACATATAAGTTTATCGGATTAAATGAGAAAAAGCGGCCAAGATAATCACCAAGTCCGGTTAGCTGAATGCTAAGCATATGTGTTGCAACAACTGAAATAAGAGCAAGAGCAAGAGTCACATTAATATCGCTTGTAGCGCCTCTTAAAAGTGGAGTTAGATGCGCTTTTTGCTCTATCTCTTCTGTGTGTCCTGATTCTTTTTCATGAGAATTTGTTGTTGTAGAAGCTTCCTGATTCATCTTCTTTGCTTCAGAATGAGTTTCAGTTACTGTTTCTTTATTGTGAATAGGTTCTGATGCATGAGCTTCATTTACTATTCTTGAGTGTTCACTTCCTTCTTCGTAAAATCCAATTGTTCCAACGCCAGGGAAAAGACCGAGAAGATTTGAGAAAAGAATAAAAAGAAAAAAAGTCATTACGTAGGGGAATATGCTCATTGCTGCTTTTTTGGAGCTTGCTATTGACTCAGTGAGTGAGTACATGGCATCTACAATTGCTTCAGTGAATGATTGAAAGCCTTGAGGAATTTTTTTAAGATTTCGACCAGCAAAAAAAGCTGTAGCAATTAGAACCCCATCAACAATGAGTGTATGTAAAAATGTATTGGTTACCTGTAGGGGACCAATCTGGGTGATAATTTCAGGAGCAAACGCTGCCATCTCTTTGATTGTATTTTAAGAGAAACCTGGGTATAAGTCAAGCGTTATTTAGGTAATTTTCTACACGATTTATTTTGTCAACCAGAACAACGGGTCTGTCATCTTTTGTATCAAATTTTCCCTCAGCTACAACGACATTGTTGTTGTAAAGTAGATCTTTATAGTCTTCAAAAATTCGAGGAAAAATAACACACTCAACAGATATGCCATTTTCATTTGCAAGAGTTATAAATGCCATTTCGGCTCCACCATTTTTAGTTATTATTTTTTTCATTGTTTCAATAATTCCAGCAATTTTTACCCGCTGTCCTTCCTCTTGTCCTTCGAGTGCATCAATTTCATGAGTAATATGTTTTTTAATTTCAATTAATTTTTGAAGATGAGGATGAGATGTGAGATAGAAGCCCAAAAATTCTTTTTCAAATTCTAGTTTTTCATCATTTGTAAAATCATCAACTTCAGGATTGTTTAGATCAAGCTCATTGGTGTTGTTAGATTCTTCATCACCGAAAAGAGATGTTTGGCCTTCATCTGTTTGTTTTTTGCGTCTTGTAATCGTATTGACAATATCAGGGAGAGAAATAAGAAGCGCAGCGCGATTTCCAAATTTATCCATAGAGCCTGCTTTTATAAGAGATTCTATAGTTTTTTTATTTACTGTTGAGAGACTAACTCGCATGCAAAAATCTGAAAGTGAAGTAAATTCTTTTCCCTTCCTTGCGTTAAATATGCTTTCGATCGCAGCGCTACCAACGTTTTTAACTGCTGATAAGCCGAAGCGAATTTTGGTTTTATTTTCAATTGAAAAATCATCTTTGGATTTATTTATATCTGGTGGCAATACTTTGATTCCTATTCTTTTGCACTCAAGAACTGCTTGTGAGATCTTCTCATTTTTGACAGGACCGGTTGAGCCACGAGATTCAGCAGTGAAAAGGGCTGTCATAAATTCAACTGGATAATTTGCTTTAAGATAAGCAGTTCTAAACGCAATTGTTGCATAGCAGGCAGCATGAGCTTTGTTAAATCCATATCCAGCAAAAGGCGCGATCAAATCAAAAAATTCTTCAGCTTTTTTGGATGTAAGTCCATTTACAACACTTCCTTTTACAAACATTTCTTTTTGTTTTTTCATTTCACTTGGAATTTTTTTACCCATGGCTTTTCTAAACTTATCGACCTCAAGCCATGAATAACCGGCAATTGTCATGACTGTTAGGAGTACATCGTCTTGATATGTCAGTATTCCATAGGATTGAGCAAGGATTTCCTTAAGTCGTGGGTCTGGATAGGTTATAAGTTTTGGGTTGTGTTTGCGTCTAATAAAATCAGGAATAATGGCCATGGGTCCTGGGCGATAAAGCGCAACCATAGCCTGGAGATCAAAAATTGTTGTTGGTTTAAGTTCTTTTATATAACGTCTCATGCCAGGGGATTCAAGTTGGAAAATCCCAGTTGTCTCACCAATTGATAAGAGTTGATATGTTTTTTTGTCTTCAAGATCTACTTTGGTGAGGTCAATATCGTCTCCTTTGTTTATTTTTATAAATTTTATGGTCTCTTCAATAATAGTTAGATTGCGAAGTCCCAAAAAATCCATTTTCAAAAGACCAACTCCGTCTTCTCCGACATTGTACATATCATATTGGGTAACTATTTTATCGCCGTTTGTTTCTCTTTGAAGCGGGACATATTCTGTCAAATCCTGATCAGCAATCACAACTCCAGCAGCATGAACTGATGCGTGACGAGAAACACCTTCCAATTTTTTTGCAAGGTCTAAAAGTTTTTTTGTTTCTGGTTCTGTATCGTATGCTCGCTTGAGATCAGGACTTTGTTTTAGAGCATTGTCAATTGTCATTGAATGTCCTTGCCAGCCTGGAGGAATCATTTTTGAAATTCGGTCTGGTCCTGCATAAGGCATTCCAAGCGCGCGCCCTACATCTCTAACAGAGCCTCTTGCCTCCATGGTTCCAAAAGTTATAATTTGTGCAACTTTTTCTTTACCGTATTTATTAGTCACATATTCTATTACCTCATCGCGTCTAGTGTCAGCAAAATCAAGATCAATATCAGGGGCAGATGGTCTATCAGGATTTAGGAATCTTTCAAAGGGTAGTTTAAAAAAGAATGGATCGACATCAGTTATTTTTAAAGCATATGAGACAATCGACCCAGCAGCAGACCCTCTCCCAGGACCAACCATAATCCCTTGATTTTTTGCCCAGTTTACAAAGTCTGATACAACCAAAAAGTAAGTTTCATATCTTTTACACTTTATAATTGATAATTCGTAGTCAATTCTTTCTTGAACTTCAGGTGTTATTTCTTTATATCTTTCTTTTGCCCCAGCTTCTACCTTTTTTCTTAAAAATTCTGCGCCAGTTGTTCCATCAGGCACTTTAAAAACAGGCATAATCCATTTCCCAAGTTTTAGTTCAAGCTTACATCTATCTGCAATCTTTACTGTATTTTCAACAGCCTCAGGTATGTCAGAAAATAATTGTTTCATTTCCTCTGGGGTTTTTAGATAAAAATCAGGACTATCAATCATGGAGAGTTTTCGATTCTTGTCATTGATTGTATTTTGGGTTTGAACACAGAGAAGAATTTCTTGAGCTTCTGCATCATCCTTTTCTGTGTAGTGATTATCGTTTGTGGCAACAACAGGAATGCCTAGTTTTTTTGACAGTTTTAGTAGCTTCTTATTTGCTTCTTCTTGTGGAGGAACATTAATATGCCTTTGAAGTTCCAGATAAAAATTATTTTCTCCAAATATTTCAGCAAGCTTGAGGGCTCTTTTTTCTGCTTCCTCCTCTTGATCTTTAAGAAGTGGACTTGCTACATATCCATTTACACATGCGCTTAAACAGATTAATCCTTCGTGGTGTTTCTCGAGAAGATTTAAATCGGTTCTTGGCTTGTAATAATATCCTTCTAGATATGAAGCTGTGACAATTTTCATCAAATTTTTATAACCAGTTTCATTTTCTGCAAGAAGTATGAGGTGGTTGTAATTTTTATCAACGTTTGCATCTTTATCTGTCATTGACCTTTTGGCAATGTAAATCTCACATCCGATTATTGGCTTTATTCCTGCCTCTATGCAGGTTTTATAAAACTTAATTGCACCATACATGTTGCCGTGATCTGTTATGGCGACTGAATCCATGTCATGTTCTTTTACGTATTCAACCATGTTTTTTATTTTTGAGAGGCCGTCAAGAAGTGAATATTCGGAGTGGTTATGAAGATGAACAAAATCTGCCATGGGTTTATTATAAAGGGTTAAAGCTGAGGCGTAAAGGGTTAAGAAAAGTTTATTTAATGTTTTTAATAATTGCCTCTTTTACAATATTTATATTTACTTTTTTGCCAATTTTTTTCATGGCTTGTCCCAGAAGAAACATCAATACATTTTCTTTTCCTGACTTATATTCATCAACAGCTTTTTTGTTTTCGTTTAGTGTTTCAATAATGATTTTATCAAGTTCTTTTTGGTCAATTTGTATTGTTTGTTTAGCGTTTAAGATTTGTTTGACAAGTGCTATGGGCAAAATCTTTTTAATATCTATTTTTTTATTAATTATTTCGTTTGCAATTTGTTTTGGTTTTATTTCATTTTTTCCCACTCTCACTGTTTCTTCAAAGTAGTTAGCCATTTTTCTGTCTCTTGTAAGTATCTCAGCATCATAGCGGGGGAGTCCAAATATTTTTTCAAATCTCTTAAGTTTTTGATCAGGTAGCTCAGGTATTGCTATTTTTAATTTTTCTATGTCTTTTTCTGTATAGATAATAGGTGGAATATCTGGTTCAGGAAAATATCTATAATCCATTGCGTCCTCTTTGCTTCTTTGAGAGAAGGTTTTTTGTTTTGCTTCATCCCATCCTCTTGTTTCCTGAGCTGGTGTTTCTTTTTTGTCCAATATTTCAGTCTGTCTTTTTATTTCATAATTAACAGCTTTTTCTACAAATTTAAATGAATTAATATTTTTTATCTCCACTTTGTAGTCTGGTAACTTGTTGCTTATTGCTTGCTGCTTACTGCTTAATGATATATTTGGCTCAAGTCTCATATCGCCTTTTTCCATATCTGCATCAGCAACTTCCAGGTAACGAACAATTTGTCTTAGTTTTTGCAAATATTCTTTGACATCTGTAGCATTGTGAAAATCAGGCTCAGTCACTATCTCAACTAGAGGCACTCCAGATCTATTGAAGTCAATCAGACTTGATTCCCCCTCATGAATCAGTTTTCCAGTGTCTTCTTCCATGTGGACTCTTCTTATCCTAATTATTTTTCCATTGCTTAAAGTAATTGATCCATTTTGACCAAAAGGAAGATCATATTGACTTATTTGATATCCCTTTGATAGATCTGGGTAAAAGTAATTTTTTCGATCAAATTTTGAGAACAGATTTATTTTACAATTAAGACTGAGGGAAATTTTTATACACCAATCAATTGCTGTTTTGTTTGGAACAGGCAGAGCACCAGGAAGCCCTAGGCAAACAGGACAAGTTATGGTGTTTGGTTCTTTGCCAAAATATTTTGCTTCGCATCCACAAAACATCTTTGAGTTAGTCTTTAGCTCAACATGAGTTTCAAGTCCGATTATTGGAGTGTATTTATTCATAGATTTGGTTCCTTTAGATTCCATTCTGTTTCGTCTTCGTATTTTTTTGCAACATTCAGAATAGTTTGTTCACCAAATTGAGGGCCTATTATATCCATTCCAATTGGCAATCCCTTTTTTGAAAAACCAACAGGAATATTGATACCAGAAAGTCCAGCAAGTGAAGATGGTTCGACTAAAATGTCCGCAAGTTCGCCAAACATTGGGTCTTTTGCCTCATCAGATCCTGCTTTTAATGCTGTTTTTGGATTTGTAGGTGCTATAACCACGTCAACATCTTCAAAAGCCTTTTTAAAATCGTTAATGATTAAAGATCTTACTTTTAAAGCTTTATTAAAGTACTGGTCGTAATATCCTGCAGATAAAACATATGTACCAAGCATGATGCGTCTTTTGGCTTCTTCTGCAAAAAAAGATCTATCACTCCCATAGCGTATCCCATCAAATCTTGCCAAATTTGATGATACTTCTGATCGCATAATAATTGTATAAACAGCAATAGAATATTTGGGGGAGAAAAGTTTTATTTTTTTTATTTTTGCTCCAAGTTTTTCAAGAACTTTGATTGCATCTTCAACTTTTTGTTTAACTTCCGTATCTACCCCTTCAAAATAATCTTCAGATATGCCAATTTTCAGATTCGTTATTTCTCTGTTTATATTTTTTAAATAATCAGGAACAGGAAGAGGTGATGTGGTTGCGTCAAGCGGATCTACCCCTGCAAGTACTTGAAGAACAAGCGCTGCGTCCTCAACTGATTTGGTAATTGGACCTGGAGAGTCAAGACTTGATCCCATTGCAATCACTCCTGACCTACTAACGCGTCCATAGGTTGGTTTTAGTCCCACTACTCCACACCAGCTAGCAGGCTGTCTAATTGATCCTGCTGTTTCTGAGCCTATTGCAGCTATCACTTCGCCTGCTGCGACACTTGCTGCTGCGCCTCCTGATGAACCACCAGGTAAATAATCAGTATTCCAAGGGTTTTTACTTTGGCCATAATCTGATGTTTCGGTACTTGATCCATGCGCCCAGGCATCCATATTGGTTTTTCCAAGAAGTACCATTCCTGCTTCTTTGAGTTTGGTAACGACAGTTGCATCATATGGTGGTATGTATTTATCCAACACCTTGCTTGACGCGGTGGTGCGGACTCCCTTGGTTGAGAAATTATCCTTTATGGATAGGGGAATTCCAAGAAGTGGCGCGTCAGATCCATTTGCTCTTTTTTTATCAGCATCTTTGGCATTTCTCAGAGCTTCTTCTTCGGTTACTGTTACAAACGCATTTATTTTCGGCTCAACTTTTTTTATCCGTTCAAGAAATGTTTTCGTCAGTTCAACTGATGAAATCTCTTTGTTTTTTAATTTTTCTAGAGCTTTGGTAATTGTCAGATTAGTCATTGTCAATTAGTACGTTAACCTTGAAAAGATTATTTTGTTTTGATTTTGTATTTGATAAGGCTTGTTCTTGGGTTAGTGATTTAGTTGCTATGTCTTCACGTGTTACATTCTCAAGACCTGTTACTTGTGAAGTGGGCTTAGTGCTTGTAGTATTTATTTCTTCAAGTTGCTTAATGTATGAAATTGTTTCATCAAGTTGTTTTTCAAATTTATTTTTTTCCTCATTTGTCAAGGGAAGATTAGCAAGTTTTGAGATGTGGACAACGTCAATTTTAGTTTTTGACATGAGGGTATTATAGCTTAATTCCAAGTCTTCTTGCAATCATTTGTCTTGCTTTTTGTTCAAGAGTATTATCTAATTTTTTAAGTTCAATTTCTTTGCTATATTTTATGAAAAGAGCTTTTGCTATCAAAAAATCTGCTATTTCAGGATTTTTGGAAAGAAGTGGCCCGTGAAAGTATGTGCCAATTGCATTTTTGTAAACTACGCCTTCTGTTTTGTCTTCACCATTGTTTCCGTATCCTTTTAAAACTTTTGCAAATGGTACTGCTGTTGGTCCAAGACAAGTTCTCCCCCCGTGATTTTCAAAACCAACCATGTAGCTTTTGGTTCTTAGTTCCTGGTTCTTGGGATAAAGGTTTTGCCAATTAACATCAGCAACGATATTTCCAATCAGTCTTTCTTTTTTTGGTCCTGGATGAATTGAGGTCATATCAAAAATACCAAGTCCTTCAATTCTTTTTCCAACGGATGGTTCATAATATTTTCCAAAAAGTTGCGGCGCGCCACAAACAAAAAGCGCGGGTACTTCTCTCTCAATAAGCTTTCTTATTTCAGTTTCATGTTTTTTTAAATATTTAATTACTATTGATTGCTCTTTATCTTGTGCGCCACCTGCAAATAAAAGGTCAATAGATTTTAGATCTTGGGTCTTAGATTTTTGATCTATGTTGATAATTTTTACATTAATTCCTCGCCACTGACATCTTTTTAAAAGTACCATAATGTTACCACTGTCCCCATAGGTACTCATTAATTCTGGATATAGCCAGCCAATTATTAGTTCTTGGTTCTTTGTTGATGGTTTTTTATTCATAAGATTTTTTTGCCAGTTAAGATCTTTCTTGCATCAAGCATAGCTGAATATGTTGGGAGAATGAAGAGTGTCTCTTTGTTGTTTAATGTCTGAACTGAATCATCAATTGCTTTTTTTAATTCATCATTGACTTTGACTTTCAATTCGTAATCTTTGATTCCCAATTCATATTTTAACCTCAGCGCCATATCATAGACTCGATCACCAGATAGATAAATATTTTTGAAATTCTCAATACCTTTCAGGTCTACATCCCAAATCCATGAGATATCACGACCATCAGGAATCCGATCATTTAAAATAATTAAAATTGTTACTGCCTTCATATCTTTTATGGTTTGAAAAGACTGGTTAAAGCTAGTTGGATTTTTGGAAAGAAAAACTTGAATCTTCTTTCCTTTGTAAAAAATTTCTTCCTGTCTGCCAAACGCAGGCTTGAAGGTTTTGAAAGACTCTTCTATTTTTTTATCAGTTAACCCATTTTGTTTTAGGGTAAGTACCGCTGCATGAGTGTTATATTTGTTATAAACGCCTGAGAGGGGATAAAAAGAAAAATTATCAATGTCTGGTTTCGGTTTTTTAAGATTGCATTTTGGGCAAAGCCAGTCTCCAAGATGTGAAAAAATTATTCTTTTGTAATTTAATTTTTCACCACAATTTGGGCAATATCCAGAATCAGATGCTTGATTTGTTGGATTTTTGTAGTTATCTATAGATAGATCATTACAACTAAAATATTTTATTTTGGCTTTTAGTTTTTGACCCAAATTTGCAATCAATGGATCATCAGCATTAAGAATAAGAGTTGTTGAACTTGTTAATCTTTGAAGTGAACTCTTCCAATTCTCAGCAATTGTATTAATCTCGCCATATCTGTCTAGCTGATCACGGAAAAGATTTAAAAGCAAAAGATAGTCTGGGGTTATTTGAGCGAGAATTTGCGGGATGGTATTCTCATCTACTTCAAAAATTGCAAAATCTTTTTTAATTTTTCCCGCTCCATCAGAATAGCTAATTAAAGTGGATGCGATACCATTGAGAAGATTTGCGCCTGATTTATTTCTGATAATTGTTTTTCTATTTTGTTTAAGTGCATTTGAAATAAGAGATGAGGTAGTTGTTTTGCCATTTGTTCCTGCAACAAGAATTATTTTAATATCTGATTTTGATAAAATTTGTTTAATAAATTGAGGGTTTATATTTAGCGCAATGTGTCCAGGCCAGGTTGATCCGTTGCCAAGATTAAAAAGACTTGCTGATTTGGAAATAATTTTTCCAATGCCTGTTAATAAGCTATTTAACATCTTCTTATTGTAGCATTTGTTACATGCTTTTGAGGATTTTAACTCTTTCTTCTATTGGTGGATGAGTATTAAAAAGATTAGATAAAAAGTTTTTACTTTTTTTATCTTTAAAGGGGCTTGAGATAAAAAGGTGCGCTGTTGCGTTGCTTGCTTGTTTCATAGGTGTTGGGTCTTTGGATATTTTAATAAGCGCTCTTGCAAGTCCATCAGGATAGCGTGTCAGAAGCGCGCCTGATGCATCAGCCAAGAATTCTCTTTTTCTTGAGACAGCAAGCTGAATAAGGGTTGCAACGATAGGAGCAAGAATCGCAAGCACAACACCAATAACTAAAAAGAGAACTTGAGCTCTGCCTCCACCATTGTCTCTGTCTCTTAACCCTCCCCAAAAAAGGCTTCGCATGAACATATCAGTCAAAAGAGCAACAAAGCCAACAAGCACAGCTGTAGTTGCCATCAGGCGTGTGTCAAAGTTTTTGATGTGTGAAAGTTCATGAGCAATAACTCCTTCAAGTTCAATCTCTTCAAGTCTCTCAAGAAGTCCTGTTGTTACTGCAATTGCAGCATGTTTTGGGTCACGTCCTGTTGCAAAAGCATTTGGTGATGCTTCATTGATAATATATACCTTTGGCATTGGGATTCCAGATGCGATTTTTAAGTTCTCGACAATTCTAAATAGTTCAGGATTGTCTTTTTTTTGAATCTGTTTTGCTCCGCTTGTGGAGAGTACTAATTTGTCTGAAAAGAAATAACTTCCAAAGCTTGAAAGTATTGCAAATAAAAACGCGAAAATCCCAAATGAAGGGCCATATCCTGATGCTTGTCCTATGACATAGGCAACGCCTAGTACAAATAATGTAAAAAACACCATGATCAGGTAGCTTTTCCAGATGTTTTTGGAAATAGCAGAGTAGATGTTCATCAGAATTTTACCTCTGTAGGTTGTTTTTCTTTTTCTTCAGCTTCAAAAAAATCAGCTACCTTGAATCCAAACATTCCTGCAACAATGTTGCTTGGGAATACCTGAAGCCTGTTGTTATAGTCCAAGACATTGCTGTTGTAAAATTGTCTTGAGTAGGCAATTTTATTTTCTGTATCTGATAACTCCTCCTGAAGCTCTAAAAAGTTTGAGCTTGCTTTGAGATCAGGGTAGTTTTCAGAAACAGCAAAAAGCGACTTCAATGTTTCAGATAGCATATTATTTGCTTCAGCTTTATCATGTGTTGTGTTGGCTGTAAGTAGGCTTGCGCGAGCTTTTGTTACATTTTCAAGAAGTCCTTTTTCATGTTTTGCATAGCCTTTTACTGTTTCTACAAGATTTGGTATCAGGTCGGTTCTTCTTTTGAGCTGCACATCAATTTGAGAGAGTGCTTCTGCGATTCTGTTTTTTGCTCTAACCAAACCGTTATAAACGATTAGAAAGAACATAAGTATTATTGCAATAGTTATTGCTAAAATAGGAAATGTCATATTAAATCACCACCTTTATTTTTCAAACCAACTCTTAAGAGTATTATACTCAAAAGAATTTAAAATGTCATCTTTTGTTGCCCAACCACGTCTTGCAACTGAAACTCCGTATTCCATAAGATCCATCTGTGTTGATGCGTGACTGTCAGTGTTTATAAAAAGTTTAACAGCTTTTTGTGTAGCTAGTCGTACTAGACTATCTGGCAAATCAAGTCTTTGAGGCCAGGAGTTTATCTCAATAGCTTTGTTGTTTTTTGCGCAAAAATCAAATATCTCATCCCAATTCAATTCATAGCCTGGTCTTTTGTTAATGAGTCTTCCTGTTGGGTGTGCAAGAATTTTTGCTTTAGGGTGAGAAAGTCCTTTAAGCACGCGTTTGGTCATATCATTTCTGTTCATATTAAATGAGCTGTGAACTGACACTATTGTTGCATCAAGAAATTTAAGTGATTTATCCTTCAATGCAAGATTGCCGTTTGGTAAAATATCTGTTTCCATAAGTGAAAATATATGTATAATATTTTTATACTTTTCTCTAAGCTGAGTAATATATTTATTCCTTTTTTCTAAAACTGAAGCTGTTTGCTGTTCTGTGTGTTTAGAAATGCTGGGATTATGTTCTGAGAATCCAAGATATTTATAGTTAAGACTGAGTGCCTTTTTAATCATATCATCCATGGTGTTGATTCCCATATCATGACTTGGCTCAACTGGATAGCTTGAGTGAAGGTGAAAATCTCCTTTTATGTCTTTTAATTCAATTAGTCTTGGTAAATTATTTTTTAGGGCTAGTTCTATTTCCCCAGCGTTTTCCCGCATTTCAGGTGGAATCCACTGCATTCCAAGGAATTTATATAGTTCTTCTTCAGTTTTAAAAAGTTTGATTTTTGAATTTGGATCTGATTTCTTTTTTATTCCGTAATCAGATAGTGAATATCCTTTGGAAAGTGCTATTTCTCTGAGGCGAACGTTGTGTTCTTTGCTTCCAGTGAAGTGTTGAAGAAGCGCTCCAAATCCCTCTGGATCTTCGACCATCAGATCAATTTGTTTGTTAGATGATGTAATTATTGATGCAGTGCGTGTTCCTTTTTCTATAACTCTGTCTGTGTGTGGGTATGAGGCGAAGTGATCAAGAACAGCTTTTGGATTTTTGCTCGCAGCTGCTATATCAATATCGCCAACTGTTGATTTTTTACGCCTTAGACTTCCAAGCGTTGATGCAGCTTTTACATCTTTTGACGCATATAGGTAGTCAATTATTTTGGTGGCAAGGTCATTTGCGTAAGGTAGAACCATTCTGGCAGTTTTGGTTTTGCCAAGGCCATATTCTTTAAAACTTTGGAGAATGTCTGATTGGGATTTTTCACCAAAGCCTTGTAGCGTTGCGATCTTATTTTTATTTGCAATTTCAACTAGGTCTTTTATTACTGTTTCTGGATTTTTGAGATTAAATTCTGTGACGAGTTTATATGCTTTTTTGGGTCCGAAGCCAGGAACATCAAGAAGAGTAAAAACAGGAGAGGGAATTTTGTCTAGTACTTGATCAAAATGGGCTACTTTTCCGGTTGTAAAAAGTTCTTCTAAGTGTGATTTGATTGATGATCCAATTCCTGGTAATTCCTCAAGTCGTCTTTCTTTATAAAGCTCTTTTAATTCTTTAGATTCATGCTCTATTGCATCTGAGGCTTTTTGGTAAGCAAGTATCTGAAATCTGTGTTTTTTATCATCAATTATTGCATAAGCTGATGCAACACTACTTAGTAATTTTGCTATTTCAGAATTGGTCACAAGCAGAGTTTAGCAAAGGATTGACTCCCAGGCAAGAGTAAAGTAAAATACAGTGATGTAAATTTGGGGTTGTAGCTCAGTTGGTTAGAGCGTCTCCCTGTCACGGAGAAGGTCGCGGGTTCGAGTCCCGTCAATCCCGCATAAAGTTTTTATAGCTCCCAATTTTAGAAGTTTTTTTATTATAGTATTGTAGTCTTTCAGTCTGTAAGAAAAGATTTATAGGACAACTTGACCCCTTGCATTTTTAAAAAAAACATTGTATTCTTCTTCTTAATTAGTAATTCTGTCCACACCATCTCTGCCTAGAAAGGAGGTATGCATGTCTACAAAACATTTAAATAAAATAAAATCAAATTTTCCCGGATTTTTCAGAATTGGTGAGTCATACACAAGTCTAGTTCTTGGAATTATTGTTGTCATTGTTGTTACTATTCTTATAATCGCTTTCGTTAGACAGAGAAACGGAGATGAAGTAACAGATGAAAGCGCTACAACCAAAAGCGGAGATCTTTACACAGTTGGAGAGGGTGAAACGCTTTGGGATATTTCAGAGAAAGAATTTGGAAGTGGATACAACTGGGTTGATATCGCATCTGAAAACAATCTAGGAGATCCAAATGCTATTGAAGCAGGTACTGAATTAAAGATCCCTGATGTTGAGCCAAAAACACCAACAACTGAAGAGGCAATGTCAATGGAGAAAGCTGAAGAATCAGAAGTCGAAGATGCAATGAAAAAAGAAGAGCCAAAAGAGGAAGCTGTTATGGAGAAGAAAGAAGAAACAGCTGAGATCAAAGGCGATTCATATGTTGTTAAAGAAGGCGACTATCTCTGGAAAATAGCAGTTGAAGCATATGGTGATGGATTCAAATGGGTCGAGATCGCAAAGGTAAATAATATTTCAAATCCAGACCTAATCTATCCAGAAACCAAGCTCAAGCTTCCAAGATAAAACCTGCCCATTCGTCCTATTAATTATTGGATAAAGAAAATAAGTGGAGAAGCATAGGGTAATTTGTATTATCTTCTTGTTCTAAAATCTTACAATTTTTAATTTAAAAATTATGAATTAATTATTTAAGATTTGTTGAGCGGGGTACGAGAATCGAACTCGCTTCTCCACCTTGGGAAGGTGGCATACTACCGGTATACTAACCCCGCCTGCTTGAGTAGATAATAACACTTTAAGTACAAAATTTCATTATTTTTCTGGGTTGATAATTTTTTCCATTTTTGGTAACATGAATCATGCCCCTTACAAAATCTAAAAGAACTAAATATATATTTGTTTCAGGCGGTGTCATATCTGGAATTGGCAAAGGCACAACCGCTGCCAGTATTGCTTATCTTCTTAAAACTGCAGGCTATAAAGTCGCTCCAATAAAGTTTGAAAATTATCTCAATATAGATGCAGGTACGATAAATCCTATTGAACATGGTGACCCTTTTCTTTGTGAAGATGGAACCGAGGGTGATATGGATATAGGAACATATGAAAAATTTCTTGATGAAGATATGGGTCATGATAATTTCATCACAATGGGCAGGATTTATCAGACGGTTATTGATAAAGAGCGTAGATTTGAATATGGAGGAGAAGATGTTGAAGCAATACCACACATTACAGATGAAATTCAAAAAAGAATAAAAACGCTTGCTGATAAAACAGATGCAGACATAATTTTGATTGAGCTGGGTGGAACAGCTGGTGAGTACCAAAATGTATTTTATTATGAAGCATCTCGTATCATGACTCTAAGAAATCCAGGAGACGTGATCCATGTTCATGTCAGCTATGTTCCCACCCCTGCGCATCTTGGCGAACCAAAAACCAAGCCGACTCAACTTTCAGTACGAACACTTAACTCACTTGGAATTCAGCCTGATTTTATAATCGCAAGATCCAGAAAGTATCTTGATAAAAGGCGAAGAGACAGATTTGCGCTTTTCTGCAATATGCACCCAGAAGATATTATCTCAAATCCTGATCTAGAGTCAGTCTATGAAATCCCTCTTGTTCTTCAAAAACAGGAAATGGATAAAAGGATTTTTGAAAAGTTGGGATTAACACCCAAAAAAGCTGATCTAAGTAAATGGGAGGCTCTTGTGGGTAAGATAAAAGCGAAAAAGAGCAAAAAGATTGAGATAGCCATTATTGGAAAGTATTTTGGAACTGGTGATTATCAGCTTAAAGATTCATATGCAGCGCTTTTTGATGCAATTAATCATGCAAGTTGGGAAATAGGAGTGGAAGTAACAACCAAATGGGTTGATGCTGAAAAAGTAGAGAAAGAAGGGGTTAAGATAATTGGCGCGCCAGACGGGCTTATCGTGCCAATTGGCTGGGGATCAAGAGGTTCAGAAGGTATGATAGCAGCTGCTACATATGCAAGAGAAAACAATATTCCATATCTGGGACTTTGTTATGGAATGCAGCTTGCAGTTGTTGCTTTTGCCAGATCTGCTGCAGGAATTGAAGATGCATCAAGTGCTGAGAATCATCCAGATAGCAAGCACCCAGTAATATATATAATCCCATCTCAAAAAGAGCTAATGAAAAGACGTGCATATGGGGGAACTATGAGGCTTGGAAGTTGGGAAGCAATTGTTGAGAAGGGAAGCAAAGCTCACGCGCTTTATGAAAAATATGGTGGATTTATAGACAAAGAAAAGGGACTTACTAGTGAGCGTCACAGACATAGGTATGAATTTAACAATAAATATGCCAAAGATCTTGAGAAGGCAGGCCTGAATATAACTGCCAAATCAGTTGCAGAAGGGCTAGTTGAGATAATTGAGGTTCCAGATCACCCCTTTTACATGGGAACACAGGGTCATCCAGAATACAAAAGTAGGCCACTTAAGCCCCACCCAATATTTTTGGGATTTTTGGAAGCAATGGCAGGAGAGAGAAAATAGTATTTAATATTAAGTATTAGATTTTTAATCCTTGAGTTCAGGTTTTTTTTCCGCTATAATACATATCTATGCAGCAAGTAATTAATTTCGTGCCAGGAGACACCATAAAAGTTCATCAGAAGATTCAGGAAGGTGAGAAGACTCGTATTCAGGTTTTTAAAGGTATGGTCCTTGGTATTCGTGGACGAGGCGACAACAAAAGCTTTACTGTTCAAAAAATGGTTGGACAGATTGCAGTTGATAGAATCTGGCAGATCGATTCTCCAAATATTGAAAAGATTGAAATTGCTGAAAAATCACGAAAAAGAATGAGAAGAGCCAAGCTTTCCCACCTCAAAATAACCCACAAGAATTAATTATAGTGCAGGACATAAAGGTAGTAAATAAGCCAGGGGTAGTTTAAGAAAGCGTTTTTACGAATTTATAGATAAAATATGCGCTTAGGAGCGAAATAGCAAAAGATATAATTGTTCCCCAAAGTAAACCAGTTGAAATATAAAAAAATCGTACTGTCAAAGAATAAACAAGCACATTTATTAATCCGCTAAGCATCAGTGATTTCATTACGCCCAGAGAAAACTTTTCTCCTTGGAGCTTATATGTTATTGCCATTGTTGCAAAAAAAACTGCGGGAAATGAGGCAAATGCACCTCCTAGTAAAGGTCCACCAAACTCAGAAAATAGTACAGATATCGCAATCGTAGAGCCACCAATTAATCCTCTAATTAGTATATCTTGATAAGAAAACTTATATTTTTTTCCAGAAACTGATGGTATTCTTAATAAGTATTCAAGAATTAAGTAAGACATGGGTAATATCACTAAAAAAGAAGCTATTGAGATATATAAATTGTTAAAATTAAAAAAGATCAAAATTGCTGAAGACACAAACCAAAACAATATTGATAAAGAGTATGCGATATAAAAATGATAGCGTAGAAAAAAACTATAAATAACAACCAATAATGCATTAATGCTTAATATAATAGGAATTATAGAAACGCTTTCAGAAGCGTGAATTGTTCCTTGTGTCCAGCCAATAAAAAAGAGAGCAATAACAGTAGTAGAAGGTATTCCGGCAACCACTCCTCCAAGTTTGGACCCCAAGTTTTCTGCAAGTATTGTTGTCAATGTAATCCAGACAGAGCCTACAAGAAAAGATAAAAATAATTTTAATAAAAAAATATTGTCCATTGCTATAATGATAGCATGTCACGGTTTTTGAAAGATGAAGGGGATGAGGGGGAGGAGTTGGCAGCTGACTTTTTGCAGAAAAAAGGATATAAGATAATTGAGCGCAATTTCAGGATCAGAGGTGGTGAGATTGATATTATTGCAATTTTTCAGGATACTTTGGTCTTTATTGAAGTCAAGACAAGATCATCAAATAAATTTGGCACGCCTCTTGAGTCAATTACGCCCTGGAAGCTGAAGGCTCTAATACGTACAGCGCAGTTTTATAAAATAAAAAATAAAAATCTGCCAGATGGGATGAGAATTGATGCAGTAACTGTTGAGCATGACTTGTCAGGAGTTCCACAAATCGAACATATTGAAAATATTAGTTTTTGATTTGTAATTTTGGGGGTTGAATTTGATTGTTTTTTTGTTACAATACTTTTATGGTAGTAAATAATAAAGCAGTAGCAGTAGTCGCAGTTCTACTCCCTTAGAGCGGAGGCGATTTTGCTGATAAATCACCCCCGCCAGAAGCGGGGTTTTTTAATGGTTTAGTTAATAAATATATTTATGAATAATGTAAAAAAACAAATCAAGATAATAGCAACAATTGGTCCTGCGACTCATTCTCCTGATCGTATACTTGATTTGGCAAAAGCTGGTGTAAATATATTTAGGATTAATTTGTCACATGCTACCGATCAGGAGATTTCAGAACGTTTTAAATGGATAAAATTAGCAGAAGATATTTTGGGGGTAAAACTTGAGATACTTGGTGATTTGCCTGGACCTAAAATAAGAATTAATGATGTTGCAAAAAATGTGATCCTTGAAAAAGGACAAAAATATTATATCTTGAAAAATAAGAAAAATGGTGATGTGTATGGATGTGGCCTTAACTACCCAAAAATATTAGATGTGCTTACTGAGGGAGCAAAGATATTTATAGATGATGGACAGATTCAACTGATTGTAGACAAAAAAACATCAGAAGGTCTAGAGACAACCGTTGTAGTGGGTGGTCATTTGACTTCAAGGAAAGGTTTTTTGGCTGAAGGGATATCAATCAGTCTTGGCAGTGTTTCAACAAGAGACAAAAGGGGAATAAAGCAGATGATCAGAGAAAAACCAGATTATCTAGCAATCTCTTTTGTTGAAACGAAAAAAGACATAGAAGAAATAAAAAAACTGTTACCCAAAAATTTCAATGCTAAATTGATTGCAAAGATCGAGACATGTAATGGCGTAGTTAACGCTGAAGATATTTTAAGTGTCTCAAGTGGATTGATGGTAGCAAGGGGAGATTTGGGACTTGCTATGCCTATTTTTAAAGTGCCTAGAATTCAGAAAGACTTGATAAGGCTTTGCAATCAAGAGAAAAAATTTGTAATAACTGCAACTCATATGCTTGAGTCAATGATTAATAAGCCTCTTCCCACAAGAGCAGAGGTTAGTGATGTAGCAAATGCTATTTGGGATGGAACTGATGCTGTGATGCTTTCTGGGGAGTCAGCTATTGGTAAATATCCGATTGAAGCAGTTACGGTTTTGCAGGAAATGATTGATGAGATTAGTTTTTAATCTTTTGAATTTTTCTTACTTCATCTCTTAGTCTGATCGCGGTTTCAAAATCAAGCTTTTCAGCTGCATTTTTCATTTCTTTTCTTAAGGCCTTAATTAGTTTTTCTTTCTCATCAGGAAGAATTACTTCCTTGTTGGAGAATTCAATCAGTTCAGCAATTGTTTCAGCTTCTTTTTCTTTTTCTTCCTCTTCAATTAATTTTGCTCGAATTGCTTTTTCAATTGTTTTTGGTGTTATATTGTTTTGCTTGTTGTATTTAAGCTGAATTTCTCTCCTTCTTTCAACTTCATCGATTGCGCCTTTCATTGATTTGGTTATTTTATCGGCATACATTATTACTTTTGAATCAACGTTTCGCGCTGCTCGTCCCATTGTCTGAATGAGGGATGTCTTGCTTCTTAAAAAGCCTTCTTTATCTGCATCAAGAATGGCAACAAGTGAGACTTCTGGCAAATCCAACCCCTCGCGCAGAAGATTGATTCCAACTAGCACATCAACCTCTCCTGATCTTAATGAATCAAGCACATCTTGTCTGCGTAGCGTCTCAATATCAGAGTGAAGATATGCTATTTTATAACCCCTCTCTTGAAGATAGCTTGATAGTTCTTCCGACATGCGTTTAGTAAGTGTTGTTACTAGTACGCGCTGTTTATTTTTTATTCTCTTATCTATTTCTGCTGTTAGGTCAGTAATTTGTCCTTTGGTGGTTCGAACTGTCACAGCCGGATCCACAAGGCCAGTTGGTCTGATTAGCTGTTCAACGATACTGTTTTTTGATTCTTTTGCTAGTGATACTTCGTAATCATTTGGCGTTGCTGAAACAAAGATGGTTTTGTTTAATTTTCTGACAAATTCTTCATATTTTAAAGGCCTGTTATCAAGAGCTGATGGTAGTCTAAATCCATAATCAATAAGAGTTTGTTTTCTTGATCTATCACCGTTGTACATCCCTCTTATCTGGGGGATGGTGATGTGTGATTCGTCAATCATCAAAAGCCAATCTTTGCTTGCATGGTCAAGATAGTCAATCAAAGTATATGGTGGTTGTCCGGGTTTTCGTCCATCAAAATAAATTGAATAGTTTTCAATTCCATTGACATATCCTACTTCTTTTATCATTTCAAGGTCAAAATTTACTTTTTGTGTAAGACGTTGTGCTTCAAGCGCGCGTCCCAGGGATTTTAATTTTTTAACCTGTTCATCCAGATCTTTTTGAATTTCAGTAAATGCTTTTGTATGAGTTTTTGGATCTGTCATATAGTGTTTGGCAGGATAGATAATGGTTGCATCAAGGATTTTGAGAATCTCCCCTGTAAGTGGGTTAAACTCATACATCTTTGTTAGCTTGTCCTGAATTTGAATTTTAATTCCATGATCAACGTAGGCAGGAAATATGTCTATATCTCCACCTCTTACTCGAAATGTCCCTCTTTTAAATTCATAATCGTTTCTTGTGTATTGCAAATCAGTAAGCTTGAAAAGAATATCTTCTTGTCTTATTTTCATGCCTGTTTTTAGCTCCATGACAAATTTCCCGTACTCAATAGGCGATCCAATATTATAAATACATGAAACTGATGCAATAACAATTACATCTTTACGAGTTAAGAGGTTGGCAGTTGCAGCAAGTCTGAGTTTGTCAATTTCTTCATTTATGTCAGCCTCCTTTTCAATGTAAGTATCAGATTGGGGCACATATGCTTCTGGTTGATAGTAATCATAGTATGAAACAAAATATGAGACAGCATTATCTGGAAAAAAATCTCGAAATTCTTGATAAAGTTGTCCGGCCAGTGTTTTATTGTGAGAGATAATAAGTGTTGGTTTCTGTACGTTTTGGATCACATTTGCCATGGTAAATGTCTTACCACTTCCAGTTACCCCCAGAAGAACCTGGTTTTCTGTATTTTGCTTTAAGTTTTGAGTTAATTGTTTTATAGCCTGAGGCTGATCCCCAGTTGGCTTAAATTTGGACTTAAGTTTGAACTTCATGATCTTTTATTTTAACAGATTTATAAGTTTTGATGTGAAAGAACATATAATTTTGATTTGTATCAATACTGATCCCTTTTGAGCCAGTTTGTATTATTGCAAAATTATACGAATTGTCGTATATTTTTTAGTAATAGATTAATTTTAATTATGGCAGGCGTTTTATACAAAAAAGAAAGACAGGTTCTTGAATTTTTAGTTCAATTCCAATCAAAATACGGTTATTCTCCGACTCTTGCTGAGATAGCAAAAGCAACAGGACATAAAAGTGTCAGCACTATTTATGTTCTTATCCGAAGTCTTGTTGATAAGGGTTATGTTCAAAAAGTTGATGGTAATGCGAGAGTTCTTAAGGTTAAAGACGAAAGTGTTATTTCAAAATTTATGGGAATTGAACCATCAATTGAGCTGCCGTTGATGGGTTACATAGCAGCTGGGGCGCCTCTGGAGCCACACACTGATCCAAATGCAACGTTCCAAGTCTCTGCATCAATGGTGAGTGGAACTAAGACCTCTTATGTGCTTCAGGTCAAGGGCGAGTCTATGATTGATGATGGGATATTGGATGGAGACTTTGTGGTGATAGAAAAGGTAAATCAGGCAATAAATGGAGAAATTGTTGTTGCATTGGTTGATGATAATCTGGCAACGCTAAAGAAGTTTTATAAAGAAGGAGAGATCATTGTTCTCAAGCCCGCAAACTCCTCTATGGATCCTATTTATCCCAAAAGCCTCAAGATTCAAGGAAAAGTTGTAGGACTTGTTCGTAAGTTTTGATGTTATAATACGAGAATGGGCACTCTTTTTATAGTCGCAACCCCTATTGGCAACCTCAAAGATATCTCAATAAGAGCAATCGAAAATTTATTCTCAGTTGACGCAATAGCTTGTGAAGATACAAGAAGAACAGGACTTCTTCTTGAAAATCTTTTAAAATATACAGAAAAAAAAGAAAAGCCAAGGCTGGTTTCATATTATGAGCAAAATGAGTTAGATCGGATTCCTGAGATAATAGCTTTTCTCAAAGACGGATTCAGTATTAGTCTGGTTAGTGATGCTGGAACACCTGCCATTTCAGATCCTGGATTCAAGCTTATCCGTGAATGTGTGCGGGAAGGAATAAAGATTGTTTCTATTCCTGGGCCGTCAAGCGTCTTGACAGCTTTGACTTCGTCAGGTTTGCCGACAGATAAATTTTTTTTCTGTGGATATCCACCTCATAAATCCGGTCACCGCAAAACATTTTTTGAAAATATCCTATCATCACAGCATTATTTAAAATCAACTGTAATTCTTTTTGAGGCGCCTCATAAAATAATAAAGACGCTTGGGGAGATGAAAGAGGTTTTTGGTGATATTGAGATTGTTTTGGCACGTGAACTAACCAAAACGTATGAAGAAGTGAGACATGAAAAAATATCAGAATCCTTGGTGCATTTTAAGAAAAAGTCACCAAAAGGGGAGTTTGTGATATTATTAAAGTTAATTATTTGAATAATATTGATTTTGCAGGCAAAATTGTGTAGAATGTTTTTCTTATATGAGTTTCGAAGCAATAAGATCGAGTAATAGACGAGCTAGGGAATTAGCAGAGCTTCACGTTGCAAATTTGCTAAAAACATCAAAAAATATAGATGGATTGCCACCATGTCTACGTAAAAGCAAAAGGTTAGAAGGGCTTCGTCCACAAGCAAAAGTTGTTATTGATGACCTTACGAAATTACCACACTTAGAAAGTGTAAGATTGATGAGGGGGGGCAAAAGAAGACTTGGTTCCAGTTTTTCAACTAGGGCAGGCATAAGGGTTGCATATGAGTTGACAAGAGCAAGGATAAAGAGTTTGTAATTATTTTTAGTTTTATGAAATGAGTAATTTCTTAAACTTTATTCTCGTTCTTGTTTCTTATTTCTTTTGAAGCTATATTACCATCCTTTTCTATCTCATAGACATAAATTTCACCAACTGCGATTTCAAGATGGGGGATGTCCTCATCTGATATATTTTCAAGATATTTGATCAATGCTCTTAGACTATTTCCATGAGCCGTGATAATAATATTTTTGCCATCTTTCAAAAGTGGCATGATCTCAGATTCAAAATAAGGAATAGCTCTTTGATAAACATCTTTTAAAGATTCACCGTTTGGCAATTGATAATCCCAGCTACGTCTTATTTTCTGAAACATCTCCTCTCCCACTTCTTTTTTTACTTCCCATTTATTTTTTCCAGTATAATCACCGTAATCTCGTTCATTTAAAGCTTTATTTTCAGTTGTTGGTACGTTTTTCTCAGTGCTTCCTTTTTGAATTTCATCCCATGTTTCCTTAGCTCTTTTTAGGGTCGATGTGAACGCGAGATCCATATGGATATCTTTTAGTTTTTCTCCAGCTTCAAAAGCAACTTCTCGACCTTTATCATCAAGTGAAACATCAGTCCAGCCGGTCCAGAGACCTTTGGCATTCCAAACAGATTCACCATGTCTAACAAGTATAAGTTTTGCCATAGATTATTAGTATTAAGTATAAAGTATTATGTATTAAGTATAAAGGGTATGGTTTTAGAAAAATCCGCCAGAGTGGACATGAGCTTTTTTTCCATTTATGGTTATTATTTTTCCCTCTTTTAAAATTCTGGTTGCATTTTTTGCATTAATAATTCCAGAAATGCCATGATGAAAGTCAAAAACACCAGTGTGGATTTTTGAATCCTCTTCTATGATAAATCCTGAGATTTTTTGCCTAATATTTTTAGGTAGTAAATCAAGACTTTTTGCTATCAAAATATTTTCCTTTTTTATATCTTTTAAATCATTGAAATTTTTTATAATTTTTGCAATGCCTGTTGTTATTCTATTTGAAATAGTTTTTCCTGTAATAAGTATAGTTTTTCGTTTTATTTGCATTTTAGTTTTAGGGGTCGGAATGTGTGGCTTGATTGATAGGATATAAAAAATTCCTTCTTTAATACCCCAAGTAACTTGATGCGGAATTGGAAAAAGTATGTTTAGTTTTTTTACTATTTTTTCCAAATGTGGATGATATTTATTGTTAGCTGAATTTTTTGTACCAGTTAAGATTTTGCCAAAAACATCAGGCAATATTTCTTTACGAACAGATATAGCAGGAGTGATTTTTTGATAGTCTATTTTGTTTTTGAATCTATAATAAAGCATCCCTGGTTCAAAAAAATCAATTATTGATTGTTTTATTTTTTCGGCAAGATCATCTCCTTTTTTGAGATAAACTTTTTTATTATTAAAATCTAGATACATATTTGTACCTAGTTTTTTTTGTAGGTTTTTTGAATCATTAGTAAAGCCATCAGGAAGCATGGTCTTAAGGATTTCATTTTTGATATGAGTTGAAGCTTGAGCAAGAGATGCTTGATTTTCAAAATGAATTGTTGATATCAAGCCATTTATCCGAGAGCTAAGAAAACTTGTGTTGATTAATTTCTGATACACCTCAGGTGACAACATATACACATCTGGAATCGAAAAACTTGCTTTTTTTAATTTAAAAAGTTTTTTTAATTCTTCGTTCAGATTTTTTGAGTACTTTTCTTCAGTCTTTTCTATGTTCAGAAAAAAATTATTCATCTAGATTTATTGTTGCTTATTGAGAAAGAAATTTCAAGCACTTGTATTGACAATCAAGGAAAAATTAGTCTATAGTCAAATAAGTTAACAATAGTTATATGCCAGTTTCAGACGACGATAAAAGTAAGTTCAAAGATTTGTATCTTCAAACAGCAAAAGCTTATATCGATGATATTCAGAGAAATTTATTAATTTTAAGGTCTGACTTTTCGAATAAAGAATCAATAGGTGTGGTACATATGGCAGCCCATTCTTTGACAAGTCAAAGTATATTGATGGGCTTTGGTCATGTTGCTGCATACTCAAGACTTATTGAGATGATTTTTAGACAAAAAATAAATGACAATAACAGAATTCTTGATTTTGAATTGGTTCAAGAGATAGACAAAGGGCTTGTTGAGCTGTATAAATCTCTTGATGCGATAAAAGACAATGGGGTTGAAGTTGATATGTCTCCTTTTATAAAGTTGTTAGAATCAAGAGTTCATAATTAGTTATGTATGTACTATTAATAGAAGACGACAAATTTTTTCAAGAGTTTTATTCTTTTAAATTAAAAGAAAAAGGAGTAGAAGTTGACATAGCATCAGATGGTGAGGAAGGCTTGTTAAAGATTGCGCAAAGAATTCCAGATGTCATTCTTCTTGATCTTATCATGCCTAAAAAGGATGGGTTTGAGGTGCTACAGGAGCTTGTGAATAGAAATCTTATCGCTCAGATACCAGTTCTTGTTTTTTCAACTCTTGGTCAAAAGTCTGATGTCGAAAAAGCAATAGGACTTGGAGCTAAGGGATATGTAAATAAAAGCTTTTTTGACTTTGACAAACTCCTCACATCCATCATACAATTAGGTCAGAAACAAAACTAATCTGCCCATATGCTCATAACAGATGAAAAGCTCAAAGAGCTATTGCTTAATGTCAAGGTGTTGGATGAAAAAAGTCTTTTAGATGTAGAGACTTATTCTAAAAACACGGATACTTCGCTTTATGAATCGTTGATAGAAAAAGATATTATCACTGATGAAAATTTGGGAATTCTTATTGCAGATTCTCTTAAAATTCCATTTATCGTTCTCTCCAAGATTTCAATTCCTGATAATGTTTTTAAAATAATTCCTGAAAGAATTGCTCGAAAGTATAAGGCAATACCATTTGAGCGCGATAAGAATGGAGTTAAAGTGGCAATGGCTGATGTTAGCAATAAGATGATTCAGGAAATGATTGCTAAAAAAACAGGGCAAAAGGTCTATGCATATCTTTCAACAGAGCGTGACATCTATAGCAAGTTGTATATTTTTAAAAAAGACCTTCAGAAATCTTTTGACAGTCTAGTTTCTGAGCAGTTAAAAAACGCCGGCAAAGGAGCATCAGATGCGCCCATTTCAAAGATAGTTAGTCTTATTATTCAGTATGGTTATCAGGATCAGGCATCCGATATTCATATTGAACCAGAAGAGAAAGGAACACTTGTTCGTTTCCGTGTTGATGGTATTCTTCATGATGTTTTACATCTCCCCAAAAATCTTCATGAGCAGATCTCAACTCGTATAAAAGTCTTATCAAATTTAAGAACCGATGAGCATATGTCACCTCAGGATGGAAAATTAAGGGTTGAGTTGGAGGAGGAAAATCTTGACATCAGGGTGTCTATCTTGCCGATTGTGTATGGTGAGAAACTGGTTATGAGGCTTCTTGCATCGCATTTCAGGCAGTTTTCACTGGTTGATCTTGGTATGCGAGAGGAGGATCTGGAAAAAGTAAATAAAGGTTTTGCCAAATCTTTTGGGATGGTTCTTTCTACTGGTCCGACTGGTTCTGGAAAAACAACATCAATTTATTCAATTCTGAAGATAATAAATACTCGCGAAAAAAACATCACCACCATTGAAGATCCGGTTGAGTATAGGATAAAAGGCGTTAATCAAATTCAAACAAATGTCAAGGCTGATCTTACTTTTGCACAGGGTCTAAGATCTATTCTTAGACAAGACCCAAACGTTATTTTTGTTGGTGAAATAAGAGATAGTGAGACTGCGGGAATTGCTGTAAACGCAGCACTCACCGGTCATTTAGTCTTGTCAACTCTTCATACAAATGATGCTGCTGGCGCGCTTCCGAGACTTACAGACATGAATGTTGAGCCGTTTCTGGTTGCCTCAACAGTAAATGTTATTGTTGCCCAGCGTCTTGTCAGAAAAATTTGTGAGATGTGTAAATCATCAATTGAGGTAACAGAAAATGATCTTGATAAGAATTTGCCACCAGAAGTTGTAAAAAAATATTTTGGTGAGAAAAAGGATATGCGGATTTATGTAGGAAAAGGATGTGAGGTTTGTCACGAGACAGGATATTCTGGAAGAATTGGTGTTTTTGAGGTTCTGTCTGTCAGCCCTGCCATTAAGGCGTTAATTAGCGCAAAAAAAGATTCCAATGTCATCCTTGAGCAGGCAATAGAAGAAGGGATGACAACAATGCTGGATGATGGAATTATTAAAGTTAAGAAGGGCCTAACAAGTATTGAGGAAGTGTTAAGGGTTACAAAAGTAGAATCGCTTTGATTATGAGTACAAAAAGAATTAGTATTTCAAATAAAGAAAAAATAGGATTGATCAGTAATCTGCATACAATGCTTTCAGCTGGGATTCCGATTCTTGAAACAGTTGATTCATTACTCGAGGATGTAAAAGGAAACATGAGGAAGCTTCTTCTTGTTCTAAGAGAGGATTTGATACAGGGAAAAAAGGTTTCATTTGCTTTTGCAAAATTTCCAAAGATCTTTGATAAGGTTACAGTTAATATCATTAAGGCCTCAGAAGAGGCTGGCAATCTTGATACTACATTAAATGATATAAAAGAAAATATTAAAAAAGATATTGAATTTAATGACAAAATTAAAAGTGCTCTAATCTATCCTGTTTTTATTATGTTTGTTTTTGTAGCAGTGCTTTTGATGATTTTGGTTGTGGTTGTTCCGAAAATTTCCAATGTTTTTTTAAGACTAAATGTAGAGCTTCCTCTCCCAACGCGTATTATGATTAGTATGTCTGATGCACTAATTAACAACACTATTCCAGTTGTTCTTGGAATAGGGTTTGCTATTTTCATAATTATGTTTCTGTTTAAGAAGAATAAAAGAGCATTTATATCAATCCTTGTTTCTCTTCCAGCTATTTCAACGCTTGCGCAAAAGGTAGATTTGACGCGTTTTTCAAGAGGGCTTTATCTTCTTTTAAGTGCGGGAATTCCTATTACTTCGGCGCTTGAGCTTGCGGAGGAGATTGTCAGTAAAAGAGAAATGCAAAGAGCAATAAAGCAGACAAAAGAAATGGTCTTTTCTGGAAAAAAGCTGTCTGATGGGTTAAAGCTCAACAAGGCAATTATTCCATCAATTATGATAAAGATAGTTGAGGCTGGCGAGAAAACAGGATCTTTAGATAGATCTATGCAAGACGTTTCTGAATATCTTGACTATGAGGTGTCAAGTTCTCTAAAGACTCTTACGGCACTTATTGAGCCGCTTCTTTTAGTGATTGTGGGTGTGATGGTTGGCGGGATGATGATGGCTATCATCAGTCCTATCTATAGCATTGTTGGACAGATTGGAGGGTAAAATTAGCTTATGGCTTATGGTAAATGGCGTATAGTAGCGAAAGGATTTACTTTAATAGAATTGGTTCTTGTGATGGGAATTTTTACAGCGATTGTAAGTCTTTCAACAATATCATTATCTAGGCTTCAGTCAAGTTCCAGACTTGATGCTGCTGTCAATAGTCTTAATGCCGATTTAAGAGAGCAGCAGCTGAAAGCAATGTCAGGTGATAATGACGGGCAAGGTGGTTCGTCTAATTATAATTACGGAGTTCATTTTGATGCTGAATCATATACATTTTTTAGAGAAAATTACGGAGCTGGTAATATTTCTTATACTCTTAAAGAGCATCTAGAATTTGTACCGCCTTTTACTGAGTTTGTCTTTCAAAAAGGAAGTGGTGAGATTGGAGCTCCTGTGACAGTTACTATCAATGATACAGCAATAGGCAGACAAAAAATAATTGAGATAAATAAACTTGGAGTAGTAACAGATGTTAACTAAGATGAAGATTTTTAATTACAAAGGACAGACATTGATAGAGTTAATTTTAGTTATGGGTATAGCTGCACTTGTCTTGCCTGCTATTTTGACAGGGCTTGTAGTTTCGCGTGAGGCAAAACCTCAACAGGAAAAAAGACTTGCGGCAACAGCCTATCTGAAAGAAGTGGAATCAGCAATTAAAAATATTAGAAACTCTAGCTGGTCAGCATTTTCAACAAATGGTACGTTTCACACTGAGATTAGTGGAACTTCCTGGTCTCTTGATTCCGGATCATCAACGAATGCTGACGGGATTACGCAGGAAGTGGTAGTTAGTGATGTTTATAGAGATGAAAGTGGAGCGATTGTGGAAACAGGAGGAGTTGTTGATCCATTGACGAAAAAAGTTGATATTATTATTTCTTGGACTGAGCCAAGAGATTCTTCAATTACATCAACATTATTTATAGTTAATACCAATAATGAAACTGTAACACAAACGACTGAAGCTGATTTTTTGGCAGGAACACCCACTACAACAGAGGTAACAAATAATGATGATGGAGAGGTTGCTCTGGAGCTTTCATTTGGTCAGGCAGACTGGTGCAGTCCGCAGGATTCTGAAGTCGAGAATTTGACTCTTCCTAAGAAAGGAAACTCAATAAGAGTGCCTGGGGTTGGATCTGCATATGTAGCAACAGGTGATGGTACAGAGGGTGAGTCTTTTGTTAATGTCGGAATTTCCTATCCTCCTCCTCCAGGCGCGCCGGATGCAGCTATTGTTGCAACATATAGTGGAAATTATCAAACAAATGCCATTTACAGTACAGGTAATTATGCTTATCTAGCAATAAATGGAACAACCAAACAAGTTAGAATATTAAACATTTCAAGTACACCCTATACAGAGGTTGGTACGATCACTCTTCCATCAGGAACTAATGCAAACGGTGTTTTTGTTGATGGCAATAATGCATATGTGACAAGTAGTAATAAAATATATAAGGTAGATATAACCAATAAAAATGGTTCTCATTCACCAAATAGATCAAGGTCAATGAGTCTTGACTGGTTTGAAACAGGTACGCCAATTGCTCATCAGGTAGCAGTTGTCGAAAATCGTGTTTTTGTTACAGTTCAGGGCGCGCTTGCTGGTGTTCAGATTTTTGATAAAAGTAATTTAGTTCTCAGAGGTGTCGGACAGCTAACATTTAACCAAACACCCCGTGGCCTTTTTGTAAACAGTACTGGAACACGCGCATATGTTTCTTTCAGCGGTGGACCAGGCTGGTTATCAAAAGGATTTTTTATTATTAATACATATGAACCAGATGCTTTTTGGTTTGTTATTTATTTTCATCCCAAAGTTGGTACATACAGTACAGGTACAGTGGAGCCTCGTAGTATGGCAATAACGCCTGATACTGGAAACAGAGCATTGATTGGTGGTTTAAACGGAACTTATGAATATCAGGTTGTCAATATCTCAAATGAGTCAAATCCAATATTTTGCGGAGGATTAGATATACCTGCTGGAGTAACAGGAGTAAGCGGAGCGCTTGATCAATACGGGAATGTTTTTGCTTTTCTTTTGACAGGTGATATTGTAGGAGGTGGAAGTGATCAGCTCAAGATAATACAAGGTGGAGCTGGCGGTGGAGGTGGTGGCTATGCTTCATCAGGTACATTTGAGTCATCATCGATAAATATTGGAGGATCTGCTGTTTTTAATAGATTTGCAGCAACCGTTACAGAGCCAGTAAATACTTCTATACAAATGCAGGTCGGTGTTGCAGCGCCTACTTCTGGATCGTGTAGTACTGCTCAGTTTACGTTTGTTGGACCAGATGGAAATACTGGGTCTTATTACACGCCAGTCGGAAATACAATCTCTGGTTCAATTCCAATTGGAAGCATTAGTCCTTTTTATGAAAACCCAGAGCAGTGTTTCAGATATAAAGCATATTATGAAAATAATACAACCTCGTCGCCAATTCTTGAGGATGTGATAGTTAATTATTCGCCATGAACCAAAAAATAAACAAACAGTATTTGATTAATTTTTTTAAAAAAATTGTAGAAGATAAGTTTATTCTGGGAATTGTCATGCTTGCAATTTTAAGCATCATAGTTAGTGTTTCACTTTTAATAGGTGGGGAAAATAATTTTTCAAAACGTACAGGAATTCCAAATGTTTCAAATCATGGATCAGGAGAAGATGGTAAGACTGGAGAGGAGGAATCATCAGAAAAAGGATTTAATTTCTTTGGACTTCTTTCTGAAAAAGATCAAGGGAAAGATCAGTCTTCAGAAAATAGTGCTCCAAGAAGTCTTAAAGGAGTTACTGTTCCAAATGGAAATCCTAACATCAAGACTCCGCCTGCAATTAAAAAAGTGAATGCTGATGGATCATCAGTTGCACAGACTTTAAATCAAACAGGTTCAACAAATACAATCGAGGGAACAATTGATCCTGATCCAGATGGAGGACTTCAAGAAGGGGTTGATAGTGATTCGGGAGGGGATAGTATTGCAATTAGTTTTCAAAATTCGGATGGTTCAATTACAGAATATGTTCCGCCAGGCACACCTGAAGATGAGATAAGATGGGGAAGGTATACAAACACTACAAGTGGTTACGCTCTAAATTTTCCTGTAAATTGGCAATTTACATATTCAGTAGCTGAAACAGGTGATGAACTTTTAATACTTTTTCCGCCAAACGTTGATCCTGATGATCCAGAAAGTGAAAATATTGTTTTCGGCTTTAATAGTAGTAATTTTAATCCAGTAAACACGATACTTAGGGATGCTTATACAACCACGATTATTGTTGATGGACAGACTGGGAATTTGTACACAAAAGGACCTCTTGGTCCTAGTTATATTGCATCAATTCTAAACACTAATACTGGATTGTTTGGATTGATGGCAAGTAAAAGCGATGAGCTTTTTGCATATGTTTATTATTTCATGATTCATTCACTAACATTTAATGTTGAATAAAATTAAACCAAGAATAAATGTTCAAAATTCAAAAACTCAAATGAAGGGTTTTACTCTTATTGAGTTGACTATGTCTATGGGGATTCTTGCAGTTTTGCTAGTAGCATTCACTGCTATATTCGGATCGGTGGTTGACGTAAATCTTGAGTCAAGTTCTGCATCTGCTATAGACCAGGATGGGAGATTTGTAATTTCCCGTCTTGTTTATGACACACAACGTGCTGATGAAATAGTGCAACCATCCGTTCCGGCTACGACATCGTCAAATACTTTTACAGTTTTAATATCTGGAGAGCAGTTCACATATGGCATGGATCTAAATGAAAATATTGCTCTTACCAATAATTCGGGAACCAATACGCTTAATAGCATGAACACAAAAGTTGAGAATTTGACTTTTCAGAGAATAGGCATAGGTGACAATACTGATACGATTCAGGTGAAATTTAATCTAGTAAGCAGGATTCAAAGGACAGCAGGAATTGTTGATTCAAAGGATTTTCAAACAACACTTAGTATAAGATGAAAGGACAGGCGCTAGTTACACTATTATTTTTTACGATTTTTGCTATAACTGTTACTACAGCAGCAGTTGTGGTGGTGGTTGCCAATTCCAAATCAGGAGTAAAATTTCAGGAGGGTTCTGTGGCATTTCAGGTCGCGCAAAGTGGTGCAGATAATGCGGTAATAAGACTTCTCCGCGATCCTGGCTATACTGGTGAAACTGATTTGCAGGTGGGAAAGGGGCTTGCTGATATTTCAGTAATTGGATCAGGAATAATTGCTGATCCGTATATTATAATATCAACAGGCAAGGTTGGAGACTTTGTTAAAACAATTGAGGTTACTGTAACTTATGAAGAAAATGAGATGGAAGTTATTTCACAAAAAGAAGTTTTTAATTAATTTATGAATACCCAGGGACAGGGAGTAGTGCTCCTTCAGAAAGACAAATTTCAAATTTTTATGTCGAATCAGCCAGGAATTCTGGAATTTTTGTTTGTTCCTGAAATTGTTTCGGATCTGGATATAATAGATAAAAATTTTTTAGAACAATTGATCAAGCTTTTTATAGACAGTAATAAGCTGACACCAGGCGCGCTTACATTTGTAATTGCTGAACAGGCATGTTTTATAAAAAATATTGTGCTTCCTCCGCCTCCAGCTGTTCATACAGAGCCAAATCAAGTAGTTAATTTTGATTTGGAGAAAGAAATAAATCAATTTCTTGAAAGAGTTCCGTTTGATGAAGTAGCAAGTGTTAGATTTCAGCTTGAAAATGGTGCTAGGATTTGTGCCACAAATAAAATTTTCTTCGAAAGTTTTGTTAAGGCTTTTGAAAAATATGGATTTATGACAAATATTGTTGTGCCATCGTTGGCGCTTGGATCAAGTCCAATTCTTAAGCCAATTCTTGATCAACAAATGGCAAACTATATTCTTTCAGCAGATCTGGGAGCATTGAGAAGACATAGTTTTATGATTGATCAAAAAATAGAACAGCAAGCTTCTGTTTTAGATGAGAAAAAGTCAGGGAATTCGTCATCAGGGAACTATGAAATATCTGATGCTCCATCTGGTCCTGAGAAAAAAACTAATAAAAAAAGAGTTTTTTTATTAGTAAGTGTATTTGTAATTTTGATAGCTATTTTGGTGTTTATGATTTTTAATCAAGAACCAGTCTGATTTTAGTTAGCCTTAGACTTTCGATTTATTTTCTATTTTTGCCCCCTTGACACGTTATTGATAAATATTTAATAATGATTACAGATCAATAAATATTGATCTAATTTTTTAAAAATATGACTGCCCAAATTTCAAAACTTAAAAAAGGTTTCACGCTTATAGAGCTTCTAGTTGTTATCGGAATTTTAGCTATTCTTCTAGCAATCACTCTTATCGCCATCAACCCCGCAAGACAATTCGCCCAAGCAAATAATACTCAAAGAAATAGCGATGTTAATGCTATATTAAATGCGATTGGACAATATGCTGCTGAAAACTCAGGTCAACTTCCAGGTGATGATCCTGTTGCTCCAGCAAATAATGAAATTACCACTACTGTACAAAATATCTCTGAAGCAGGAGCAGATATTTGTGGAGATCTAGTTCCGGATTACATTGCACAACTTCCAGCTGATCCATCTCTGGGAGGTCCAATAGCTGCAACATGTCCTGCATTATATGACACAGAGTATCAGGTGGTAAAAAGTGCTTCGGATAGCAGAGTAACTGTCTCAGTATTACCAGCAAACGAAGAGCTTGATGTATCTATATCAGTAACAAGATAGGTCACTAATATAGAAAATGAATATATAAACTACCGAAAGGTAGTTTTTTTGTAGGTATATATTTATAAATATGAAGAATCAATAATTAGAATTGTATTCCTAACTGGATACCGGGGATGCCGCATGTTGCAAACTTCTTTCTTTGCATGATATATAAAAAAATATAAGAAGGAAAGAGTAGATAAAGTTTATAGATAAGATAAGGAGCGAAAAGAGATGGAAAAGTATTTCTCAAACTTATAACAGAGAGGGGCAAATTGAAATTTGCTACTTATTAAAAACAAGGTAGTTTATTTTTTCTTCTTTTTCGCTTTTGAAGATTTAGAGGTTGCCTTTTGGCTAGAGTTTCCAACTAGATAGAGAAGACCGATGAGAAATCCTCCTCCGACTATTGCAAACAAAGTATAGTTTCTTAAAGCCTCTATATCATCAAAGAAATATTCTTGATTGGTTATAAATTTATTAAAAATAACATAAGCAATAAGAAGGATAAGTAAAGCAATTATTGCCTTTGCTGTACTGTGTGTTTCGTGAGTTTTTAAAGCCATTATCTATTATATGAATAAATAAGTAGTCTCTGTCAAGCATTAAAAATAACACGAAAAGATTAAGTTGCTTGACGCTGCAAAATTAATCATACATAATTAATTAGGACTTGAAATATGACTGCCCAAATTTCAAAACTTAAAAAAGGTTTCACGCTTATAGAGCTTCTTGTTGTTATTGGAATTCTAGCAATTCTACTTGCCGTTACGTTAATTGCTATTAACCCCGCAAGGCAATTTGAGCAAGCTAACGATGTGCAAAGAAGGTCTGATGTTAATGTTATTTTAAATGCTATTAATCAATATTCAATAGATCAAAGCGAGCTTCCTGGAGACGGTTTGGGTTCTCCAGATCTTATAACAACATCAGACAGAAATATTTCAAGCTCAGAGGTGAATATCTGTGCTCTTCTTAGGCCATTGTATGTTGCAGCTCTGCCCACTGATCCTGATTCTTCGCATGTAGGAAGTTCTCTTTCTCCTTGTCCGGGTAGCTATGATACAGAATATGCTGTCAGAAAAACTCCTGATGGTAGAATTGTGGTTTCAGCTCCAAATGCTAGCACTACTGTCGAGGTAACAAGATAGTAAAGAAATGAATACTAATTACCACGAATTTTCAAGCAAAGGATTTACCCTCATAGAGTTAATGGTTGTAATTGGTATTTTTTCTGTTCTTCTTGCTATCACGCTTGTAGCTCTAAACCCCGCAAGGCAGTTTGCACAGGCAAATAATACAAAAAGGGGTAGCGACACACAAGCAATCTTAAACGCGATAGGACAATACTCAGTCCAAAATAGCGGTAATTTACCTGAAGGAAGCGGAACAAATGGTGGCATGATTCTTCTTTCAGATTGTACAGTGGGATCTCCATGTCTCATTTCAAACGATGCTGCAGTTTTGACCCCCAAAATAGACCTTTGCGGAGTGCTTATCACAGATTATCTCGCTGAGTTGCCGATTGATCCTGTTTCTGGCGAGGGAACACCGACAGGCTCCTGTATAACTGATTACAATACGGGATATTTTGTTTATCAAGCTGCATCAAGCAATAGAATTACGGTTTTAGCTCCAGATACAGAATTACAACCAGAAGTGAGCGTAATTTCCGTTACAAGATAGTTTTGTAAAAATTTATTATTTTTTTGACTGGTTTCGTTATAAATGGGCATATATTGTTATAATAAGACATAAGATATGAAGTTTTATTTCAATTTTTGGATAATTACTTTAGCAATTTTTTTCTTCATAGTAATTGCAAACATGGGAGATCAAGAATGGGACACATTTAGTACAAGTGTATTGATCACAGATATTTTAGCAGGAATTTTTGCTTTCTTGGCATTTGCTATTTCTGTATTTAGAAAATATTATAATAAAATATCATGGTCTTCATTATTCGGATATATATTTTTTCTTGTACTAATTTTTAGTCCATTATTATTTAGTGATAATGAAAGCAGAAGTAACGAAGGTGCTGAGAATTACATTCAAACAGATTTTACTGAGATGGAAACGTTTGAAAGAAATGATAACTATAGCAAAGAGAGAGATTATGAAACCACTGGCGATTTGGATTGTGATGATTTTTATGATCAAAATGAAGCGCAGGATTTTTTTGAATCAGAAGGCGGACCAGATCAAGACTTTCATAATTTAGATAGGGATGGTGATGGAATAGCTTGCGAGTAATTATGAATTTATTTCGCTAATTTTTCTTTGAAGTAATCGACCCAGGGGTTGGTAGCAGGGTTTTGCTTGTATTCAAGCGCAAGAAATAGTGTCAGATAAGATCCATACTGAAGAACCTCCAGGAAGTCTTCATAAATAGTTGATCCTGAAGTCCTCAAGTCATGAACAGGAAATTTGTTTTCTCTAACCACCTCTGATGTAAGTTTTACACGTTTTTTTATCTTTTCTGAGTAATTGGGTGAGTTAAGGATAATAAACTCAAGAGGGGACTTCTCAGGGAATTTAAGACCCTCCATAAGATGATGATTAAGATCTGGAATCAAGAAAAAAGATGAAAAAGTCTTACTTGTCTCATTAAATTGGTTTCTCAAAATTTGCGCGTTTCCTGCCAAGTGCTCAGCTGCAAAAATAACCGGTATTTTCCCAATATATTTTTTATAATCGTTCTGAGCCTGATTTCTGATCACATCTTTTGTTTCAGTAAGTCTTATGAGAGAGTTTTCAATCTCATGTTCTTCAATATCAATAACTCCTGTTTTATTGAGAAGGCCAATCAATCCAAGTATCGTATAGCCATTTCCAAGTCTTGGTACACCTGCTGGGTTTAGCTTGCCATCAAAAATATATGCTGGATATTCATTTTCTTTTGCAAATACAGATAAAGGGCCTCCCTTGGTAAGTACAATAATTTTTGCATTCTTTGATTTGGCATCTTCTCCGCATGATATGACCTCCTCAGTGGTGCCTGAATAGCTTGTGAGAACCACTAGAGAGTTGGAGTCAACGTAGTCAGGTACAAAGTAGTCAGAAATTATCTCAATGGGAAAGGGAAGTGAGCGTCCATAAAGAGCTTTGAGAACAAGCGCGCCATAGATTGATGCCCCCATTCCACAAAATACTATGTTTTTAATTTCTCCCAGATGTGGAGGAAGATTGAGAACATTTACTTCATTCCAAGCAGCCTCGCATTGCTTAAGCAGTCCCTTGGTTGATCCGTAAGTGTCTTTGGGATCAAGTTTTTTTAGTTCATCTTGATTTGAAAAATCTATCATAATTCTCCTCTTTCTTTTTTGCGTTGTTCAGGCGTCTCATCAGGCCTACTATAATCATCTTCAAGTCTTAAGGTTGTTCCCATTTCTGGTGTTGAAACCTCAATAATATCGCAGTCTGTTATTCCAACCAGTCTATGTTTTTGTCCTAGTGCGCACGTATAGCCCTTGCCTTTTTCCATTTCTGTCTCAACCATGTTGCCATCTTTGTCTTCCCAGATAATTTTTCCCTTCCCACTCATCAGAAACCAACTTTCTTGTTTCATGTCATGAATTTGAAGTGATAATCTCGCTCCTGCCTTAATATGTTCAATTTTTCCCATATATGGGAGGTCTTCTGGTGCGAAATGAAGCTCGTAGCCCCAGGGTTTCTCGACTCTTTTTATATAAGGATCGTTTTTAAATTTTGTTTTATCAATATTATTGATGTCAAACATAGTTAATATTTACATAAATTATCATACTACAAATTCTTTAACTTGTGTAGCTTATTGTGGGAGTTTGTGATGGTGGGTTGTTACATATCTAAGTGTGCCTGTTATTCCTCTTAAAACCATAGAATGGGTTATGTGTTTCCCATCTTGAACCCTAACTCCTGGTAAAAGAGGCCCATCTATAACACCTGTTGCTGTAAAAGTTAACTCTTCTCCTTTTGCCAAATCTTCAGCAGAGAGAATTTTATCTGGATTTCTGACTCCTGCCTTTTTTAGTTCATTTAAATCTTTTTCGCCACGAGGAGCGAATCTACAGTGAATTTGTCCACCAAGTATTTTAAGAGCTGATGCTGCAATTACAGCTTCAGTGCTTGCCCCGACTCCCATTAAAAGATCAATGCCCGAATCAGGAAAGCATGGAGCAAGCGCGCCTGCTATATCTCCATCTGTGATTAGTCTTAGTCGTGCGCCAGTTTTTTTAATCTCATCCATTAGCTTGTGATGACGTGGACGATCAAGCACCATTACTGTAATTTCAGATACATTTTTGCCAAGCGCTTTTGCTGTTTTTTTGATATTTGTGCTAGTTGGAGCGTCAAGATCTATTACCTTTGCTGCCAGAGGACCAGCTGCTATTTTATTCATGTACATGTCTGGAGCGTGAAGAAGAGAGCCTTTTTCACCAGCCGCTATGACTGTTATTGCATTGTAGCGGCCAAAAGCAACGCTGTCTGTACATTCAAGCGGGTCAACCGCTATATCCATGACTGGTTTGGTTCCTTTTCCGACAACTTCTCCGGTGTAAAGTTGTGGCGCCTCATCCTTAGTACCCTCACCAATCACAACAGTTCCTTTAAAATCTATTTGTCCAAGTCTCATTCGCATCTGATTGACCGCTGCCTGATCTGCTGAATTCTTATCTCCAAAGCCAATCCATTGTGCTGCACCAATTGCAGCAGCTTCGGTAACTCTGACAAATTCCAATGCTAAATTTCTACTGTAGGTACTTGCTTTCATAGAACTATTATAAATATTTTTGTTTTTATTGCAAACATTATTAGCTATTTATTGTTTTAAGTATTTCATTATGTAGTATCCCATTTGAAACAATTAAATTTTTAGAACCTAGACTCCAAGGTTTTCCTTCAAAATCAGAAACTTGCCCGCCTGCCTCTTCAATAATACGAACAAGCGGCGCATAATCCCAAGGAGTTGCAAAAGAATCGATGACAAAGTCCATTTTGCCTGATGCAACAAAGCTAAAAGTATAAGCGTGTTCGTAGGATCTGAGATTTGCGCCTTTTTTGCCCAATTTTAAAATAAGTTCGGGTTTTTTAAAATGAGTTATTCCACCAAAGCTTGCAAAAGCATGCTCAAGTTTTCTGGTTCCAGAAACATGAATTCTTTTGCCGTTGAGATAGGCCCCTTTTCCACGTTCTGCATACACAAGCATGTTTTGTGTTGGTATATAGCAGACACCTACCTGAACAGTATTATTTTTATAATAAGCAATTAAAATTGACCATTGAGCAATTCCTTTTGCAAAAACACGTGTTGCATCGATTGGATCTATTATCCAAAACTCACTGTGGTCAGTATGACCACCTGATTCTTCAGCCAAAATATTTGCATCAGGATATTTTGATTTTATAAATTTAATTATTTGTTTTTCTGTATCGAGATCTGCTTTTGTGAGAATGGATTTATTTTCTTTGAGGGTAATTCCAAGATCAAGTTCTTTGTCAAAATATTTTAGAGCTGTTTTAGCACCAGTCTTGGCAGCAGCAATTGCAACTTTCAGCTCATTTGACATAAATTATTCCGTTGAGTTTTCTTTTATAAGATTTATTATTTCTTCTTGCTTTTCTTTCATTGTGGCATCATTAAAACTTTCTACATTTAGCCTCAACAGCGGTTCGGTATTTGAGGTTCTTACATTAAATCTCCAATCAGGATAGTTAACGGTTACCCCATCAAGTGTTACAAGTTTTCCGTCACTATATTTTTCTTTCAGTAAATCTAGTATTTCAAGAGCGTTTGATACTCTAAAATTTACCTCTCCTGATTCATAACTTCTTCTTAGATCATTTGCTACTTCGGATAGTGTTTTTCCCTCATCAGAAAGTACTTTTAGAACACAAATGAGAGTTGCTAATTGTGATTCTGCATTTCCATTTTCTTTGAAGTAAAAATGACCTGATGATTCTCCTGCAAAAAGCCCATCATTTTTTGCCATTGCCTCAGTAATAAATGCATGCCCGACACGAGTCATAACATATTTGCCTCCATATTCTTCGATTATTTTTTGGGTCGCTAAGGTGTATCGTATATCGCAAAGTATAGTTGCTCCTGGATTTTCTTTGAGTAGCTCTCTGGCAACTAGCGCTGTGATAATAGTTGCGGGAACTACTTGA
>JAJDCH010000009.1 GCA_029260905.1 Candidatus Levyibacteriota bacterium
GGTTAGCTCACCCGGTTTCGGGTTTTATAACTGCTACTAATAGCCCAGTTAGGGCTTGCTTTCACTTTGTCTTCCCAATGAAAATTGGTTAAACTAACGCAGCAATTAAAAACTCACCGGCTCATTCTTCAATAGGCACGACATCATCCGCCAAATGGAGGACTCTGTCTGCTTGTCAGTCAACAATTTCAGTTCTATTTCATCTCCCTTCCGGGATGCTTTTCACCTTTCCCTCACGGTACTAGTTCACTATCGGTAGATTTTGGTATTTAGCCTTGGACCATGGTCGGCCCGGATTCCCACAAAGTTTATCGTGCTTCATGGTACTTAGGTACAAACTATCGGTATTCTAAATTTCGCTTACGAGTCTTTCACTCTCTTTGGAAGACCATTCCGGATCTTTCTGCTATCTAAAATACATCGAATATCGTCTGCCCTGCAACCCCCAAATAAATTTGGGTTTAGGCTGTTCCGCTTTCGCTCACCGCTACTAACGGAATCTCTGTGATTTATATTCCTGGCGTTACTAAGATGTTTCAGTTCACGCCGTTCCCAGCCAAACACTAATATAACCATTGCTGATTAACTTCACATTTGGCTCTCGCCTAAGGCGAGAGGTTGCCCCATTCGGAAACCGCCGGATCAAAAGTTGATGACACTTCCCCGACGAATATCGCTGTCGTCTGCGTCCTTCCTCGGCCAAAATCTCCTAGGCATCCATTGTTGACATTATTAATAAATTTCCACGTTTTAAAACGTGGTAAAGACGTTTTTAAATCCCGCATTCTTCCGACTAATCAGAAAAATACAGGATCTTCTCTTCACTTTTTAAAGAGCCAAACAAAGCTAAAGTTTTGATTAATAAATCAATCTAACTAGACAATGAATTTTTGGGCTTTAAACTCTCTTCTGCTTACGCTTAAAGAGTCAAATTGCCTTGTTTCATAACTTTCGTAGAACCCTCTCTTACTAGAGGGCTGTACCAAAGTACGAAGTTGTGGACCGGAAGAGATTCGAACTCTCGACCTCATCATTGCAAATGACGCGCTCTACCAGCTAAGCTACCGGCCCTATTCTAGCCATTAGCTACTTGGCCACTAGCTTTTAGCAATGGCATTTGCTAAGACCAACCCACAAAAATAAATTGTCAAACGAAAGGGAAAATACGCTCAAAGATTATGAAGTATTAGACGTAAAAAATAGCCCCTATGGGTTAATTAGTAAAATATGTCCAAGAATTATCATAAACAGCGTGTTGCCGATTCGTATCAGTAATATTATCACAGGACATAAAGGGTGTCAAGAGGCATGGGCCTTGTTACTCAACCTGATTACCAAGCCATCTCTCAGCCTCAAGCGCTGCGGCAGATCCAAATCCGGCGGCAGTTACAGCCTGGCGATATTTCCTATCATGTACATCTCCAGCCACAAATACTCCTTCAATATTGGTTAGGTAATGATCTCGCACCTTTATATATCCCTGTTCATCTGTTTCAATTCCTTCAAAAACTTTGGAATTTGGTATATGTCCTATGGCTACAAATACACCGTCAATCGGCATTTCCACTATTTCCTTAGTCTTATTATTTAAGACCCTTACCTTTTCAACCTTTATCGCGCCCATAACCTCAGTTATTTCTGAGTTAAACATCACATCAATTTTCGGATTATTCAACACCCGGTCCTGCATAATTTGTGATGCGCGGAATTCGTCTTTGCGGTGAACAATTGTCACCTTGGCTGAAGATTTTGCCAAAACCAACGCTTCCTCCATCGCGCTATCTCCACCACCAACAACTATCACATTCTTTTCTTTGAAAAAAGCACTGTCGCAGGTAGCACATGATGAAACACCACGGCCGATTTTCTCCTCCTCGCCTGGCACACCTAACCATCTGGCATCAGCACCAGATGCGATAATAACTGCTTTTGCTTCATGTGTATTCTCGCTTGTTGAAACCTTGAAAGGACGAGTTGTAAAATCAGCATTTTTTAAATCCTGATCCACTATTTCAGCCCCATGATGCTCTGCTTGCTTTCGCATTGCAGTCATCAGATCAGGTCCCTGGATTCCCTCTGGAAATCCTGGATAATTCTCAACAAGTGAAGTTAACTGAAGCTGTCCACCCCATTTGACACCAGCAATAACAAGTGTTTTGAGGCTGGCACGAGTTGCATAAATAGCAGCAGTCAGCCCTGCAGGGCCAGATCCTACAATAATAACGTCGTAAACCATAGGTTTTTAGTATAAATGATCGGACATAAAGTATAAAGGGGTAAATTACGTGGCAAGGACTTCATCAAATGTTCTTTTTTAGCTGTTTTTTCGCTGTGCGCATCATGCCCAGCCACAAATAAACAGAGCGCGCATCCACCCCTTCATTATTTTTTATTTCACCTTCAACCATTTCGGATGTTTCTGGATCAATCCAAATAGGACCTTCAAAAACTAAATTAATCCTCTCTGCAAGACCAATAGCGTTTTCAACTGCTTCTATCAAACTGGCTTTATCGGGATCATCGGGACTTTTGTTGGCTTTATTTAAATAAGAAACTCCTCTTCTGAATAGACACTTATCCGTTACTCTGGCTATTATTGAACGACATTTAATTTCAGGGGGATATTCCAATTTTGATCTTCTCCTGAAGCGCTCAACCATGTCCAGGGATTATACTACTTTAGGTGGAAAAATCAAGAAAAATTATGCGGCGACTGCTTCGTCAATCATCTTTTTGTAATTATCTTTTCCCTGTGCGCCCACCGTTGCCTTGACAGGTTTTCCATCTTTAAAAACCATCACTGTTGGGATACTCATCACACCGTATTCTCCTGAAGTCTGCGGATTCTCATCAACATTCATCTTGCCAACAACCACTTTGCCTTCATAGTCTTTTGCAAGTTCTTCTATAACAGGTGAAACAACTCTGCATGGCCCGCACCATGGCGCCCAAAAATCAACTACAACTGGAGTAGAACTGTCTAAAACATCTGATTTAAAATTCTGATCTGTAAAAGTCTGATCTGCCATAACTTTGAAATTACTAAATCCTAATATCTAAACTCTAAACAAAGTCAAATTCTCCAATATCAAACCGTTTTGTATTTCACTATTTATATTTTTGTATTGTTTAATAATTAGATATTAGAAATTAATATATATCTATCTTATCAGCAGTCCAAAGGGGTGTCAAGAAAAATTAAGATTTAAAATAATTCTGGCCAAAGTCCTTTAAATTGACTATCATTATTCAACCCAATGCTCCAATCAAACAAAATGCGTTCATGAGGTGTTACTTTTCCTTCTTGCTCAAGATTCTTAAATTTGCCTGCTGGGCTCCCAGGCAGTGTTTCCCACAAGGTAAAATGATCCCCCTTTAACTCGATAATCCCCCAGAAAATTTTACCTCTGCTAGCAAGAACTCAGTTGTTTCATCGAAATACCAACATCTTTAATTGATAGACATGATAAGCAATCTCTAGTCTCTGAAGTTTTTTGAAAAGATATCTCTGAACTCATGATTAAACTATTAATAAACCACAAATAACTTATCTCCTTACTCCAACTCCTCAGTCTTAGCATGGAGAAAGTAAAACCATTGATCAAAAAATGCAAAAAGGGATTTGAAAGGCGCTTCAATCAGAAAATCAAAAAGCATCAGAAATATATTAACCTGAGCGATGCTTTGGGTAAGTTGTCTACCAACCCTGATAACTGGCATGAAGAAAAAATCAACAAAAAAAGTAGTAAAACCTTGTCTTTCTCCTACCTTATAAGCATTGGCAATAAGGCTTATTCTATAAGTAAGAAAAGAAACAATTGCCAAAAAGAAGATAAATACAAACTGGCTAACAGGATTAAGTCTCAACTTAGTCAAAACAAAAATAATTGCGCCAAATGAAAGCCCAAATGATATAAGCCAAAGAAGATTAAAAACAAAATTAAAAACAGTACTTTTTTTCTCATTAACAGCCAGCGTCATTTTTTCACCAAGCTGAGGATCTTTGGAAAATAAAATTTCTTTTATATATGAGTGAATCTTTTCTGTGTTCTGGACTCCTGGCGGTCTGAGAAAAAAACTAACTACTATCATAAGCGTTGGTGGAATTGTGATGTTGGCTATCATTGCTGGCACATCCCATTGACCATATCTCCAATTCTCATATGTTCCCTCCACCACAACAGCAAATGCAACTTTGGTAAGAATAATAAAAATTACTGAACGAATTATAGCTGTCCTAACCTTGTTTGCCACACCCCTATATCTCTTGTCGCAAGCTTCCTGAATCAAACCATCTAGATCCTCAGGGCTCTCAAGTAAAAATTTAAGATTACCCTTATTCTCATGCATGATATCATCAAGTATAAAAAAGGCGGCTGTTCTTCTCTTTACATATGTATAAATCCTATCTTTTGCAGGATAACTTAATTGTCTAAAAATCTCCTTTAAGCCTTGAAGGAAATGCTTTGAGGTGTATTCAAGATTTTTGTGATTTAGTCTTCCAAAATACTGGGTAAACATATGGTATCTAAGAAATGCCAGATCATCCCTTGAATATGCTCGTCTTACTGCCATAAAGACTTGCGCATCTTTTGTCTCGTCCCTGTCATCTGTTATTACCACATCATCTCTAAGAACATGGAACATAAAATTAGCAATTATTTCCTTCTCTCGTTTTGGATTGAGGATATACTGGATATCAGCAGACATCAAATCATATGTCCATTCATTAACAAGTTGCTCTGAAATTTTATGCTCGTTTAGTACTTTTATTCTTAGGTTTAGATATAAATCAATTGATTCTTTTACCTTATTGATTGCTGATTGGGTAATATAATCACCTGGTATATATCTTGCCCAAAGCAGCTCTTTTACAAGAGGTTCTGCTGTTGATGATCCATTTCCTCCAAGCAAAAGCCTTCTCTTGAGAATGCGCTCAATTGTGGCGCGAAGAACCACTTCATCTTCTCTAAATTCCATAGCATTTCTAACTCTTTCATACCAAGATGCAAATTTAGAAACAATTGGATTTACTTTTATTTTATCTTCATCACTTGGAGGTTTTTGCTCCTGCTCAAATGATTCAATTAAAGAAAGTGCTGTGTTAGAAAAAGTGTGGAACTGGTTCATACTTATAATTCCTTATGCTAATTATATATCATATAGGTATATGTTTGCTAATAAACAGCTCTCTATTTTTATAAAATAACTTGCTCAAAATAAAATTAATATATTCTTCTTATCGATTGACAAAACTATAGCAAGTAAATAGAATTAACTACATGGCAACTGGGAAAGAAAAAAAAGATTATATTGAACTACGATTCCCCAATTTATCATCTCCTTATGTCGCATTAGTCATAATCATAATCATTCTAACTGCAGGTCTTGGTTTTTTAACAGACAAAGTAAACTCTCTTGAAAAAAAAGTAAGCCTGATATCAAGCAATGCTCAATTAGGATCAGATACTGTGACACCACCTCAAATAGTTGATGTTGAGATTGGGAGTCTACCGATTAATGGCGATAAAAACGCTCCAATTACGATAGTTGAATTTAGTGATTTTGAATGTCCTTTCTGTAAAGCATTTTTTGATGATGCATACCCAGAAATAAAAGAAAAGTATATAGATACTGGCAAAGTCAAATTTAGCTACAGACATTTCCCACTCAACTCAATCCATCCCAACGCACAAATTGCTGCTGAGGCATCAGAGTGTGCCAATGAACAAAACGCTTTTTGGGAATATCACGATTTATTGTTTGAGAACCAGGAAGATTGGGCAGCACTCACAGGAAATGCCGTAAACACAGCCTTTACAAGATATGCTAGCCAGGTCGGAGGAGGACTTGATCAAGATAAATTCTTATCCTGTCTGGACAGCAATAAGTATGCGCAAAACGTAAATGATGATCTGACTGCAGGATCAGCTGTACAAGTGGATGGAACACCTGCATTTTTTGTCAATGGTTACCGCATGGTCGGCGCCCAGCCTTTCAGCGAATTCGAGCGGATAATTGAGCAAGAACTCGCAAAATAATTCATGCGCAGCGCAGACCTTATTGTAATTGGTGGTGGGATAACAGGGCTTGGAGTTGCACGAGACGCAGCGCTCAGAGGATTTAAAGTCACACTTCTGGAAAGATATGAAATAGGCTCAGGAACAAGTAGCTACTTCCACCAGATCCTCCACTCAGGCGCCAGATACGCAGTTACGGATCCTGAAGCAGCAGCCGAGTGTTATAGTGAAAACCAAATCCTCAAACTCGTCGTGAAAGATGCAATTGTAGACACTGGAGGCCTGTTTTTGGCGTTTAATGAAGAAGAAGTTAAATATGCTGATACTTTGCTACTTGCGTGTAAAAAAGCTAGGATCCCAACTGCTGAACTATCTCCTCAAGAAGTCTTGCAAAAAGAACCAAGGATAAATAAGAATTTGCAGCGCGCGTTTACTGTCCCCTCAGCACACATAAATGGAGCAAAAACCATCCAGATGCATATGAAATCTTTGAAAGAATTGGGCGTTGAGATAATCACCAACTGTGAAGTAACAGAATTTATTAAAAACGATGACAAAATTAAAGCTGCTAAATCCAAAAATAACCAGATTTTTGAGGCTGAAATTTTCATAAATGCAACAGGCGTCTGGGCGCCACAAATTGGAAAAATGGCTGATATTGAAATACCTGTTACCGGCTATAAAGGATCTATGATTGTTTTCAAGGAACAATTTACGAGTGTCTTTCTTAACAGGTGCCGTCTTCCATCAGATGGAGACCTTATGCTCCCAACGGGTAGCAGATATATAGTAGGTACGACGTCAATTAAAACTGATGATATTGATACGCATATAGTTGAGAAATGGGAGATCGACAAGCTTCTTGCGGAAGCTGAAGTTATGATTCCTGGGATTTCACGATCTGAAATTGTCAGATCATATGCCGGAGTCAGACCAATTTATACGCCTGAAAAGAATCTCCCCGATCGCTCAGAAAGCAGGTCGTTTACAATTCTCGATCACCAAAAAGACGGTGTTGAGAACTTTATAAGTATGGTTGGTGGCAAATTCATGCTTTACCGTCTGATGAGCGAAAAAACGGTTGATCTTTTATGCGAGAAACTAAACAAAGAAGCAAATTGTGAAACCGCAGAAGTTTTGCTATAATTTGGCGCATGGGAATAAAAGACAGGCTTAGAAGACAAACTATGGGAGGGGTTGAATGTGGAATTTTAAAACCTGTTAAGATACCAGATTTGCGCTTAGATTGGCAAATGGATTTAGCAACCAATGGTTTATGTATTATAAATAGACACCTTGCAGAACTTGCAACCCCTATTGACAATAGCCCTTCCAGTCTGGAATATGCAGAGAGGCGAGTTAGTAGAGTTGTAGAACAGTTAAATGATGTATGGCCTATTTCTCGCGCAGTTGGTGACGGTCCTGCGTTTGAACTAAATCAAGTTGCATCCCGCCACATAGGAGCCATAGCTTTTGATTTATTAAAAAAAGGTGTTCAAACTAAAGAAGATGAAACTCTTATCCACGATTTATGTAGAATTGCTGTTGAGTTGAGAGATACAGAACAAACAGATGAAAAAGCTCCAAATTACATTCCTCCTAACACCTCATATTGTTCTACTTTTAAATTTCGAAATGTTTAAGCTCTTCTGCCTCTTCCCATTCAAACCCAATTTGCTTAACTTCAGAAAGCATCGGACCTCCCCGACAAATTCCAATCATCTTTTCGATGACCTTTTCTGCTTCTTGATCTGAACTCGCCGAAGATTGAAAGACGGCCTCCACTCCACCGTCTTCGGTGTTGCGAACATAGCCTGTCAATCCCAGTTTGCGGGCATTGTCGCGGACAAAATACCTGTACCCCACTCCCTGAACTGCTCCAGATATAAAAACATGTGCGGATTTCATAATAAATTAGTTATAAGTTATTAGTTTCTCGAGATATTCATCACGTAAATGCAATTTCCTAAGCACTTTTTCGCTTGGATCAAATCTGTACTTTTCCATATCAACTTTGTTGTCTACAACCTTAATCCCTTCTGATTCTAAAAGTTTCCTTTGCAACACATGATCTGCTGTCAGATTATTTTTAATAGATATAATGCCCTTCTGATTAACCACTCTCCACCAAGGAATATTTTCTTTCTCTCCCAATTCTCGCAAAGCCCAACCAACCTGACGAGCAGCTCTTGGCAGCCCGATATACATTGCAATCTGACCATAACTTGCGACCTTGCATCTTGGAAGAATACTAACTACTTGAATTACTTTTTGTTTAAATTTACTTTTTTGATTCAACATCAGGTTGTTCTTTCTTCTTCTCTTTCCGAAGCTGGGCTAGCTTCCACATAAATAAAGCTCCTTTTTTGTCTATGTTACTATCAATACAATAAGTTAGGGCCTGGTCAAGAATTGATCTATGAACAGTCTTTGCCAGCTTCATATAAAGACTCCTATGCTCGTAGTCATTTAGATCTTCAGCAAGCTTGAGCCCGTATGCCTGAAATTCACGTGATACATATTTATCTTTTACAGGATTGAAATTTTTAAGTACTGTTTTTACAGAATCCATATTCAGTGATAAAAGTGATAAGTGATAGGTAATAATCTATATTTAATTTCTTCTTGTTTCTATTTCCTATCCCTGATCTCTTTCTTATTTCTTATTGCTTATCTCTTGTCTCTAGCGTGTATTATACCTATTCATCGAATTCTCAACTCCCTTTTCAAGCGCCATTCGTAGAGAACTTGAAGCACGTTTGATTAACTCTCGCACTTTTCCCTGATCTTGGCTTTTGAATTTGCCAAGTACATAATTGGCTGCTCCTCTTATCTTTTGACTGGCAATTGTGTGTTCTTTGTTGTGAGTTTCACCAATCCCAAGTCTAAATCTCCAGAATTTATCTGTTCCTACATGCTCGATCACTGATTCCACGCCATGATGCCCAGCTGCTGCTCCACCAAGTCTGATTTTCATCGTCCCAACAGGTAAATCCAGTTCATCATATACGACCCACAGATCTGATGGGTCAATCTTGTAATAATTAACCAGAAATGCAACAGCTCGACCTGAATTATTCATGTAGGTTGTAGGTTTGGCAAGAATTACTTTCTCTTCATGTCCTGAGCCTATCACAGGATCAATAATTGCAATTTCGCTTTTAAGTTTGGGTTTTTTAGTCCAGACCGCTTCCTTTGCGGATTTACTATCTTTGAGGAAATGCTCAACAACCTGAAATCCCAGATTGTGTCTGGTTGATTCATACTTTTCCCCTGGATTACCCAGTCCCACTATCAATTTCATGCGTTTCCAATATAGCACTAACTCATCAAAACTTCAAAACTACAAATCAAGACTCATCTGGGATGCATCTTTTGCAGTTGATTTCAAGTCTTTTTTCTCCTCATCGCTGAAAATTTTGACCACTCCATATGTCCCGTCATAGCCTGCATCTAGTTTTATTTTCCCGCCACGGACACGTCTGAGCGCCTCGACGACTTTTTCTCCTGCAATTTTCCCAACTTCATTTAGCGGAGTTTTGAGCAAAATATTTATCTCAGAATCAAGCGACTTACACATTTCTGCATACAGCGATTTTACCTTTATCGTATTTGGAGTCGTCCCAAAACCTGCTGCTATCACCTGCTCAAGTCTGACTAGCTTTACATAAGGTGGGTGGTTTTTGCTTGCGTCTGTGTACCACATTATTTTGGTGTCACTTAATTTCTCTTTATATTCCTTTGCATAATCTTTCCCGGCCAATTGTTCAATTCTGACAGCAACTCCCTCTGTAAACTCACGATGGCAAACGGGACAAATATTTCCCTTCTCCAAGACTTCATCAGGAGTAAATGATACTCCGCAACTGCGATGCCCTGAAAAATGATATTTCCCCTCCTCCGGATAAAATTCTATAGTGTAGGCAACTTTATTTTTCTCCTCTCCTTTTCTCATTATTGCCTGTCTGATATTTTCAAAACTTAGCTTTTCCAGCTCAAAAGCCGCTGCTTCCCGTCCCATATTGGCAGGACTATGCGCATCAGAAAATGACAAAATCGAACGGTTTTTTAACTCCTCAATTCTCCAATTCATCTCAGGATCAGAGGATATTCCGGTCTCAATACCATAAACATATTTTGCGAGATCGCCAAATGCTTCCGTCAAACTATCAAAACCTGATTTGGAACCATATACACCAAAATGAGGAGTCCAGACGTGGCAGGGAATAAGAAGTGATCGCTCATCAATTCCCAGAATCAACTCCAATAAATCGCGAGAAGACAAACCGATAATCGGCCTGCCATCAGCATTGAGATTGCACCCACGACTAATCAATTCTTTATTTAACCTTTCTACAGCCTCAAGACTAGGAAGAAAAACAAGATTGTGAATACGGCGCAATTTATTCCCTTGTTTATAAATACTTGAAATCTCAGTTGATAATAAAAACAAAACATCCTTATCTCTTGTCTCTTGTTGCTTATCCCTTAATCTATAAACTCCTTGTCCCACTTCTTCAAGCTGAGCGCTTATTTCTTTAAACCATACAGGATGGGTGAAGTCCGATGCAGAGAGAATATCCAGGCCTTTTTGTCTTGCAAATTGAGCCATCACAGGAAGAGTCATTTTGGGAGAAACAGCCCGTGAGTATTTGGAGTGAAGATGAAGATCCGCCAGATATTGCATAAATTACTGCTTTCCCTGCTGATTGAACATTTTGATTAATTCTTCAACTGTCGTTGCATCTTCTGCTTTTTTATCCTTATCACGGAAATTAACAAGTCTGGGGAAACGAAGCGCATAACCCGACTCATTTGGATCTTTGATCTTTGATCTTTGATCTTTGATCTCGGCTTTGCCAGCTGTATGTAACGGCGAACGGGTTATCTCATCTGCGAGAACCTCTATTACAATCTCGGGCCTCACCCAGACACTTGGAGTAATCAGAGAATTAACACGCGCTGGTTTATGAGCTAATTCTGCACCTTTTGTTTTTTGTTTAATGCTTCGCCACTCCACGTCAGTCAGCCCTGTCCCAATTTTACTCACAGTCACAAATTCATCCTGATCTTTATCATAAACTCCAACCAAAAGCGCTCCCGCGCCAAATGCAGTTCTTTTACCCTTGCCGAAAATATAGCCTAAGATCACGCAGTCAATCGTGTCATGAAGTTCTCCTGCCGAGTGACGCTTGAGCTTGACCCAATTAAAATTCCGTCCCCCTGCTTCATAGAGAGAGTCGATTTTTTTGACCACTACTCCTTCAAGACCTTTGGAAATAGAATCATCAAGCATGATCTGCAAATCCTTGGGATCAGTAAGTATCCTGCCTGGTGCGGGAAGTAAAGTGTCGCCTGTTTGAAGCACTTTTTCCAAAATCTTAACTCTTTCCTTCAGCGGCGTGTCAATCAATGACTTACCATCAACATAGAGAATATCAAAAACAAATGCCTTGAGTGGCAGTGTCTTTGCAACCTCATCAATGTCGTGCTTACGACGCCTCTTGGTTGTTTCCTGAAAAGGAAGAAATTCTTCAGATTCAGGCTGATATGCAAGCGCTTCGGTATCAAGAATAACTGTCTTGGCTTTAACTTGCTTGAGTGTTGCCTCAATCAACTCAGGAAACATATGTGACATGTCCTCTAGATTTCTTGAAAACATCCTCACCCTATCCCCATCTTTATGAATCTGTACCCGAAAACCATCATATTTAGGCGTTGCGTGTACGCCTTGCGTACCTACTTTATCCTGAGCGTAGCCAAAAGACATTTTTTCAAAAACTTTTACAGGATTGGGAAGTCGCTCACAAAGCTCAGATCTGATTGGTCTACCAACAGTCACAGTCAATTTCTGTACTTTTTCCAAACCATCTTTGAGCAAAGTTAATCCAATCAAGCCAAGATCTGAAGTCTCATTGTAAGCTTTTTCAAGCTTCTTTCGCTTGCTCCTATCCCCCAATATTGCCAAAGCGAGCCCGTCAAGAACTGTCGGATCCCCAATCCCCAAACGTGTTTTTCCAAGCGGTACACGCACCAGATGCTTGGCAGACACAGGATCCACTTTTCTCAATAAATCTGAAAGGAATACAATGCGCTTCTCTACAGTCCCCGCCCCTTTTGTATCTGCTATTTTTCTCAGAATTTCAAAAACACCCTCAACCGAGATATTGTTGCTTGTTGCTTGTTGCTTGTTACTTAACTGTTGCGCCACCAAACCAATATCGCCCATCCTACTATATTGTTTCAAAACATCTTCTCTGGTTTCATCAAACGCCCGAGCAATTGCATCTGCAATTGTTTTATCCGCCATCCCCATCTCAACTGGCGCAAAAAATGGCGCGATCCGTCCTTGAAGTAAATAGATGATCTTATCTATCTCATCTTTATCTGTTTTTTTAAACAGATCTGATAAGATATCTATTAAAGATAAACGAGATGATGTCTCCTCCAATTTTTCAAAAAATGTAGCAAGTTCACTAAATTTCATATTTTAGAGATAAGCAAAAAGAGAAAAGCAATAAGTTTACACTTGTTTCTTATTACTTATCACTTGTTACTCATCACATACTTTGCTCCTTTTGTTTTTCCGGATTTTTTAATAATTCCGTTTTGCAAAAGCGCTTTTAGCTCATTTAACACAGTGTCCTCCGATACCATGGGAAAAAGCGTTTTAAATGCCTGATTTTGCAAAAAGCCTGTTTTTTGGATATATTCTACTATCTTTAGCTGCCTGTCAGTTAACATCAGAGGCGCGCCACCCAACTTTTGCTTGAGACCTGCATCAATTGAGATCTTTTCAATTTTATCTTTAATCTTTGATAGCTCAATCGCAAGACCCATCGTAAAATAGGCTAGCCATTCTGTCAAATCATTATCATTCTTGCTAACGCTTTGAAGTGCTTGATAATAAGAACTGGCATCTGAATCAAAATACTCTTCAAGTGAGAAAAACTTCCGAATATCATAGCCCTCTTGAAACAGAATCAGAGTTGAAAGCGCCCGTCCCACCCTGCCATTTCCATCTACAAAAGGATGAACTCGCACAAATTCAAAATGAACTATTCCTGATTTTAGAACTGGATGAACATCTTTTTCATTATTAATAAAATCAGTCAGATCCTGAATCTGAATCGGAACAGCAATCGGAAGTGGTGGACGAAAACTTACTTCACCTGTGAGGCTATTTTTTATCACCACCTGTGTGTTTCTAAAAACCCCGCATTTCTCCTCAGGCAATATCTTCTCAACTGTTAACCTATGAAGCTTTTTAATAAATTCCCTATCAACTCTGAATTCTGAATTCTGAATTCTAGATTCACCAATCAATTCCATCACTTTCCTATAATTCAAGACTTCCTGTATGTCTCTTTCTCGCCCAACAATAGACTCTCCCTCCATTACTTTCTCCGCCTGATCAAGATTCAGCTCATTTCCTTCGATATGCGTACCATGATGAACAGCGCGGTTAATAGCGTCTTTACGAAATTCTTTCTCATAATATGGTAGAAGTGGCGCATGATCTATTACTTCACGCGCAGCCTCAATAATGCCGATGTTTTTGAGGATAATGTTATTGATGGTAAATTTAGGTTGGTACATAGTGATAAGCAATAAGTTATTTCTGGGATTGATAAAGTTTCCAAATAATTCTTCCGCACTCTTCCTTAAGCAGGATTATTGATTCGTAATCATGCTTTTTAATAAATTTTTGCTTGAAAGAAAAATCAATAAAATATTCTACTTCTGCTAGAGATCCAAGAGCAATAGCTAAAAAGCGGCGGAATTCATTCTTGCTTGATCTGGCATAGCCTTCAACAATATTTGCAGGTACTGACAAGACGGCACGTCTTAGTTGGGATACAAGACCAAAAATTTCACTTTTTGGAAAAGATTGTGTAGCTGCATAAATCAGAGGAGCTAGTTCGTCAGCTTTCTGCCATGCAATCAATTTTTTATAACCTAATGGGAGCGTATTAGAGTTCATAAGTCTTATTGCTTCTTGCCTATTGTTTATTTCTGTGGTAATTCTCGCACATTTCCCGAATAATGGCAATATAAAATTAGGTTTTCTTTTCTAACAGGGAATGCTGACTATTTATTTCGCAGACCGAGGCTTTGTGCTATTCATCCAAATTTTTTTCAACCACCCTACTTATTTCTTGAATCATCTGGTGTCCAGACAAGTCTACCTCCTTTTGGCAAAAGACGACTTGTATCAACTAGCGCGCAAAGACTGTTAATTTCTTCTCTTTCATAAATAGTTACCTGTCTTTGATTAAGCCTGGAATAACTTGTAACTTCAATAGTATTAGAACCAACAACCTTAACACTTCCATTGCAGACAGGGTTAGAATCATTTTTTTCGTATCTATCTCCTGTTAAAAGTCTCTTTATTGCTTTTATTTTTCTACTAAAAAGCTTATTTCTTTCGTAGGTTCGTAATTCGATTGTCATTTGGGTATTATATAATTTTTTGATAAATAATCAAGCATTAAAATTTAACAGGCTGAATTGGATTATTTTTATTTGCTTGATTTTGCAAGCTATACAATGCCGCTCCCAATAGATCCAGATCCAAAGCTGCTTCATGGCATCCTGCTCTAGATAATTTTTCCGACCTTTTATATAGATCATTAGCTACCTTATTTGGTGTAAAAACATCGTTCCTTTTTCTCAGTGATGAATCAACAATCGCCCGAAGGAAAAACTCTGTCTCCGAACTCCCTCTTCTAACCTGACTTGCTGCGAACCTACCTATTGTCTGTCTTACCGAGGATGGGAACCTTTTCCATTCAACAGATCTTAATAATTTTTTCTCTAATAATCCTTGTTCAATCTCCATATATTTATATAATTACAACTATCAAAATAAATCAAGGAGAAATATATTTTTAAAAAGTTTTCATAACCCCCGGTATCTCCGAAGCCAGGTCTGATGCGTTGAAATTCAATCCCACCCGCTTGTACAAACTCTCCCCTGCTTTTTTGTTGAAATAACTACCTGCCGTAGCTGAAAGAAACAAATCATTTTTACAAGCTAAAGCTGCGACGAGTCCTGCCAACACGTCTCCTGTCCCACCCTTGGTCATCCCGGCATTGCCACCTGAAATCCGCACACATTTATCAGAGCTGCAAACAATATCCTCCTCACCTTTCAGAAGAACCACAACTCCATATTCTTTTGCAAACATCTGCACCTGCTCTCCCAATTCTAAATTTTCAAATTCTCTTCTTGCTTTTTGCTTTTTGCTTTTTTTTATCAAGGTCCCAAATTCCCCCTGATGAGGCGTGATAATACAATTTTTGGGCAATTCCTCAGGGGCTATTACCTGCAAAGACCCACCATCCACCACCCATTGTTTATCGGGAAATTTTTTAAATAATCCCTTGGTCAACCGCCTCGTATCATCATCTCCAATCTCTTGCCCATCTGGTCTTGGCATTCCAGGACCGATCAAAATCACATCTGCCTCATCGGCATATGAATCAATTTTTGACCTAGGAACAACTATCCCATTTCTGAATTCCTCCTTTGCTTGTCTGACTATTTCATTATTTTCCGCAACTGATGAGTAATAAACCATGTCAACAATTCTACTTGCAACAGTAAGCGCCCACAAACTGGCTGCATGAAAAAGCTGCGATCCACCAACCAATAGTAACTTCCCATTCTGCCCCTTATGCGAATCTACAGACGGAACATAAAGTTGCTTTAATAATTTAACATTAAATTCTTCCATATTTTAATCGTGACTTAGCAAATTATGAATCAAAAAACCTATTTTCCCAATTCTATCATCTCTACATCCATCAATTCATTTTTAATAACAAATTCTTTATGCGTTGTGGTTGCGACTGTCTGATATTTATTCATCAAATCCAAAACACGTCCAATGTTTTTTTCATCCAGCTCTGAAAATATATCATCAAGCAAAAGTATCGGATCCTTGTCCAAACGCTCCTTGATAAGCGCAATTTGTGCGAGTTTGAGCTCCAAAGCAATCAGTCTTTGCTGTCCCCTGGATCCAAAATTTCTAAACTCCTCGCCACTTTTTGCTTTTACCAAAACATCATCTCTATGAGGACCCACCAATGTAACACCTGCGCCAATTTCAGCATTTTTGTACTTTTCAAGCCGTGCAATTGATATCTCTGAACTATCATAATCCAGAATAAAATCAAAAAGATCCATCTCACGTTTATTAACATAATCTATAAACTCTGCTCTTTTTCTTGAGATCCTCTGACCATTTTTGATAAGTAAATTATCCCAGTAAACAAACCTCTCTTCATCCCGACTACCTGTTTCCTGCACGTCTTTAATCAGCGCATTTCTTTGTTTGAGCGCTTTGATATAAACTGTTAATGATTGACGGTAATCTCTATCAACAGCCTCAATTGCCTCATCAAGAAACTTTCTCCTCACCCCTGGCTGTCCATCCACAATATCAAGATCTATTGGGCTAAAATGAACTGTTGGGATAAAATCAGCAAAATCTGTCCTTTTCTTGGCAACTTTATTAACCAGATATTTTCGCTTAAAAATATTTGTCATCTCTGAAAAAACAACTTCAAGATCCATTGTTTCTCCTTCTGTATCTGATATCTTCCCAGCAACTCTGGCAACTTGTTTACCAAACTGAATACAAGCCTTATCATCTGATCTATTTCCCTTTCCGGTCAAAAGAACATAAATTGCTTCAATTAAATTACTTTTACCAATCGCATTGGGGCCGATGATGATAGTTGTTTTGGGGGACAATAAAAACTCAGATTTTTTATAGTTTCTGAAGTTTTGGAGAGAAAGTGTTTTAAGAATCATTAGCTTCAATAATTACCAATTTCCAATCAACTAATAAATTAGATAATTTGCTGATTGCTAACATTTATTCTATCGTTGTTCCCAGAAATTCATGTCCTGCGAAATAATTTTCAATATTTTTGAAATCTGATCCAGACATAATAACAGCTTTTACACCAAGTTTGTATGCGCGCTTTGCAGCAATCGGATCAAATGGCGCATGAAGACCAGGCGCCCACCTGTCACCAATCAGCTTCATAAATTCAGTCCAGCTTATCTTATCAATTGGTTTTGCATCTTTGTATTTGTTTGGATCCTTATCATAAACCTGTGGCACGTTACTGATATTAAGCACTGTGTCAACACCGTAGTCCTCACAAAGAAGTACTGCATCATAATCTGTAGACCTGCCAGGCTTCCAACCAGATGCAACAACAACAGACTCTGTTGCCTTCCTGATAATGTCATAATTTTTAATAATGTATGGATGTGCGATGTCGCGGAAAATTGTTCTTATGAGGTGCGCATTAAGACGTGTTGCATGAATGCCGATCCAATCCAAATCCTCAACAGTCAACTCATGCCCAACTACGTCGCGTCCCGCATCTCTATAGCGTCTCGCCAGCTTACCGCCTCCTATTACCAAAAAAAACTGGCTATTTTTATTTTTTGCCAGTTCATTTCTAATCAAATTATTTAAGTTTTTTAAGAATTCTGTATCAACATCTCCGTTGGGAACAATGAGGGATCCTCCTACCGAAATCACAATTTTCCTTTTTCTATTCTTTTTATCCATTTCTAACTATCAATAGTAGCAAAAACCAAGGTAGAACACAATCTACTTTTGACACGCTGGGCAAAAGAATGTTCCGCGTCCCCCAAGGTTTATTTTCTCAATCAAGCTGCCACATTTATTGCACGGCTTTCCTTTTTGATTATAAACCTGAAAAAAGTTTTGATATTGACCCGCACCTCCCAGTATATCAACATAGCTCCACTCTGACGCGCCCCCTACCGCAATTCCTTTTTTCATTACTTTTTCGAGAGACTTGAACAGCTTTTCTTGCTCTTTCAGAGTTAAAGAATTCGCTGCTTTTTTAGGATTTATTCCTGCATCATACAATCCGTCATTGGCATAGATATTTCCTACTCCTGCCATTTTGGATTGGTCCATAATTACCTGCTTGACAGGCTTTTTGTTTCTCTTCAAAATCTCACTAAATTTTTTCGAATCCAAATCTTTGAAAAACTCAGGCCCTAAATTTTTAAAAAAAGCTAAATCACCTGCATCTTTTGTCAACACAACCTTTACCCAACCAAACTGCCTCATATCGCGGTAAAATAAAAAAGCATCGTTATCTATTTTTGAATTTTTACTTGCATTTTTGAGTTTTGCATTTTGACTTTTTAATTTGAAAATTATATGCGTATACTTATCGGGTAGATCATTTACATCAACTTTTGCCAGTGGTACTTGTGATACCCGTGATGCTCGTGCTACTTTCCGATACAAAACTTGTCCTGTCATCTTTACATGGACTGCGATACTATAATCATTATCAAGATCAATCAATAAACCTTTACCAAAGCGTCTTATTCTCTGCACTTTTGCACCAATAATTTGTTTGCTGTCTCCTGAAAAAATCCTCGGCAAAGACACATCAACATCAACAATTTCGTGACCAACGAGATATTTCCGCAAGCCTAATCTGATTGTTTCAACTTCAGGTAATTCTGGCATCAGGGGAATTATAACAAAGATGGTGTATAATGCAGGCATGAAAACAAATATTCAATTTAAAAAACCTGAGGAATACAATGCGGGGGATATATTAATCCCTGAGGAGTTGATCAAAAAAAGAATTGAGGAAATAGCCAAACACATTGCCAAGGAATATAAAAACAACCACATACTGATAGTTGGCGTTCTGAAAGGCGCATTTGTACTTGTTGCAGACCTTGTTCAATCTCTCCACAATATAGACTTTGACAATTTCTCGGTCGAATTCATGACTGTTTCAAGTTACAAAGGCACGGTCTCAACAGGTACACCTCTAATAACTGATAATATGGAGGAAAACCCTAGGAACGAACACGTACTTTTGGTTGATGATATTGTAGAAACAGCACTCACTCTCTCAACCATTAAAAAAATAGTTACAAATCAAAAAGCAAAAAGTGTGAAATCGTTTGTATTGCTATCAAAACCAACTAACACAAAACCAGCTCTTAAGCCTAATTTTGTGGGATTTGAAATACCTGATGTCTGGGTAGAGGGCTACGGAATGGATACAGATCAACTAGGTCGCGGAAATCCCGATATTATAGTCGGACCTTCAAAAGGATAACAAAACTAAAAGGATAAAATCGTAACTCCTGCAATTGTCAAAATAATTCCCACTATCTTCATAACTCCAAGTGGTTCTTTGAGAAAAATCCAGGACAGTAAAACCACAACAACTATATAGCTTGTAGATATCGCGGATGCCAAACCAACAGGCATTTTAGTCAGAGCAAAAACAAAAAGCAGTGATCCTGCAGCCATCAAAAGCCCTGTAAATACGCCAAGTGGCAATCCCTCAGTTGGAAATTTTATCTGCTTTTCAGCCAGATACATTGCAGGAAGTGTAATGATGAGCATTCCTAGCGCCATCAGCACATTTATCTGATAAGCGCTTAGTGTTTTCATTGCAAATTTCATCAGAAATGATGCAACTCCAACAAATAATACATACCCTACTAAATATAAGTACCCCATACTTTTATTTTAACATAAAAATATAATTCTCAATTACTATTTAATGAATTTCTGATCTCAAAAAGTCCTTTTTCAAAACTAATAACAGGCTTGTATCCAAGCTCGTTTTTCGCTTTACTTATATCATAACGTCTGGGTTGTGCAGTAAATGCCCAGGTAAATTTAGAAACAGGAGGTTGCGATTTAATTGCAAATATTCTCCAAAAAGCCTCAAATAAAACTGCCAGATAATATGCAAAACCAGAAGAGATACTAAATTGGGGAATTTTCATATTATAAATTTTCAAAATCGGTATCAGGTGTTCTCTAAAAGATCTGGTGTCATCATCCGTCACAAAATAAATACCTCTATCTTTTCCATGATCAAGACTCAAAACAATTGCTTCGGCTACATTTTTTACATGACTTGTCTCAAAAAGATTTTTACCCTGATCTATCCATACAAAACCACCTGATTTAACCCTATCGATAAGAGCCTCCATGTTTTTACTTCTTACACCCCAGATGTATGCAGGACGAAGAATGATGAGCTTGGTTTTTGTATTTTTAATTTTCAGAAGCTCAATTTCTGCTTGTTTTTTTGCTTTTGCATAATTGGAATTGGGATTTTTTGGATACGGATATGCTTCATCTATGTCAATTATTGAATCCTTTTTTTGGACAACTGATTCTGAACTGATGTAAATAAATCTTTTTACATTTTGCTTTAGAGATACCTCAAAAAGTTTTTTGCTGGCAAGTGTTATTTCCTTGTAATAAAAATCCCACGACCCCCAAAAAGTAACAGGTGCAGCAAGATGAATCACTGTATCTATACCTGATAATGCCTCTTTCCAGGCATCAACATTATCAAGTGAGCCTTTAATTATCTCAATTCCTTTATTTTGAAGATCAATATTCTTTTCAGGATGTCTAGAAAGAATTTTTACATTATGTTTATCTTTTAGCAATCGCTTCAGCAGGTAGTTACCAACAAATCCTGTTGCTCCAGTTATAAAAACTCTCATATTTTATTTATTTTATTACTAACAAACTCGCTTATTTGTTTTTTAAATCTCGCTGAAGAGAATTTTTCAGCCTGGGTTATACAATCTTTAGGATCAATCTTTATAACTTCAAACTTTTCTATAGCCGCATTCAATGCCTCAGGCGTGTTTTCATCAAAAAACAATCCCGTCACAAAACCTGAGCTTGTCGAAGGATCAACTACCGTTTCTTTCACACCACCTGATCTATAAGCAATAACTGGTGTTCCCAATCCCATTGCCTCAACCGGTGTGATTCCAAAATCTTCATCGATTGATGCAAAAATAAACGCCTTGGCATTTGACATCAGCTCTAACTTTTCTACATCGGTCACCTCACCAACAAACTCTATGTTTTCCCCTGCCATCTCCCGCAACTCCTCTTCATATCCTGCAAAACCTTTACCAAAAATTTTAAGTGGCAATCTATTCTGATTAAACGCACTGACAATCACATCTACTCCCTTGGCGCGCGCCAGTCTCCCACCTGTTAAGTAATACTCTTTCCTGCCTCTTGTTGTTTGTTGCTTATTGCTATTAATCTCAACTGGTGGATAGATAACTGTCGCATCTTGCTGATAAAATTTCTTAATCCTTCCTGCAACCTCTTCAGAATTGGCAATAAAAAAATCAACGTTTTTTGAAGCTGCAAAATCTACTTTTCTCAAAAAATAATTTGCAATTTCAGCAAAAAAAGCAAAAATCTTATGCTTCTTCCAATCCCTAGCCGTTTTATAGCCATAAAGATATCTCGGCGGCGTATGCGTATAGCAAATCAGGACTGGCTTTTTACTGTTAGCTTTTTGCTTTTTGCTACCAACAAGATTTGGAAAGTATGCGCCTGTTTGAGAAACAATTACCACGTCATAATCTGACAACTCAAGACTTAAAAAAGCAAACGGAGACAAAAGACGAAGAGGTGAAATTAGTTTTTGGCAAAATGGAATACTGTTAAGTACAGTAGTCTTAATATTATATTTTTCAAACCTGCTTCTGTGTGGACCAAGATAATCTGGTGCATAGATTGATGTAAAAACAGTCGCCTCAGGATAAATTTCCAAAAGTGTTTCAAGCACTCGCTCTGCCCCCCCATACTCTTTGATGTAGTCATGAACTATTGCTACTCTCATTTCCTGATTATAGCTTTTTTGGGCATAACTTGAAACCTTGATTTCTCAAATAAATCATGTATACTCCCATGATATGACTACTGAAGTACTAGCACCAAGGTTTGGAGAAGAACCAACAGACTCACGCAAAGCGGTATATAAGGATATAGTAGACACACTAACACAAAATGGTAGACCTGCATTAACTGTTTCCATAGCCCTTAAAAGATATGCAGATTTTCTCTCAATAAATGCCGATATTACAGCTGCCAAATATCAAAGGGAGGAAGTGCAAGCCATAAAAGCGAGAAGAAGATTGGATATGTTCATCCAGCTTGAAAAGCGTTATAGAAAAGAGTTTAGTGGATACGCTCAAACAATGGACGGTTTAAAAAATAATTTTGAAACTAAATTAATTACTACAGAAATGGGCCATTCACCATTTGAAGTAAAAAGCTCTGCTGGGATCAATTTTGCAAATGCCATGAGAAGAATTTCAAAAAGACTACACCGGATTGAAAAAAGGGTTTCAAGCCCCCCGGATCAAGTAGTCCCAGCTGCTTCACGCACTTAACTTTTAATAATCATTCATTACTTATGCATACAGAAACCAATTATCTACTAAGAAAACTTGCTGAGAGAAAAAGCGTTCATCTTAATAATAAAGACTGGTGGCGTTTCGATCAATTCACATATCCCAATCCGAAAAGCCCCGAAATGCATACCCTAAAACCACTTCTTGGAGAAGGAGTATCTCTTCAAAAAATTATAGATCAACGAAAGGCAAGCGGAAGAAGCACGCATATCTTGGAACTTTTTGGTTCAGGCAAATTTCTTCCAAATCCAAAAAGCGCTGACACCATTACAGGCGTCAGATTAAAAGATATAACCTATACTGACCACCCAGATAGGCAAACAATGTCCAGACCTTCCCATCATACAGTTTTAGAGGGAGATCTATTTGAAGAAAAAACATGGACAGGGATATCTCAACACATGGAATATAAAAGCATATCAAGCTTTGATATGGTAGTTTGCGCCCCTGGAGCGGGTTGGGACTCATATGAGAACCTTGGATCTCAAGCAGCTTGGCTTAGTATTTACTATCCCATACTTCAAAAAACCTATGATCTTCTCTCACCGAATGATGGAACCTTATATACAGCTGTTCCTATGAATATTAAGATTACTGCTGAACCATTAGAAGAATGGGGAGAGCGAATGAATGATGCGCGTATAAAAACAAAAATTGTCGCAAATCCCAAAATTGGTAGCAGGTTGCTCACCCTCACAAATACTCCTCATCTAGTACAAATTACAAAACACAAAGATTCCCCTAGTCAAATTGTTCCTTTAACGACATGGTGCTCTCTGCGTCCTGAAAAACCTTAGCCATTCAAATAAATCCCACTAGCTTTTTTATGAGTGTTTGGCGAGAAAAAATATTGACAACTTTAACAAAACATTTATACTTTCATTTTATGGAAAATGGAACTGACAGGATTGAGCAGCGAACTCTAACTATAGAAGATGTTTTTTAGAGGTAAAAATTACCTTTCAGATCCTTCACATCGCTTAAGAATCAATGTTGTTGATGATTGTGCAAAATTCATTGAAGGTGGAGTAACAGATAGAATTAACTTGCTTCAATGGCTAAACATCAAGCCCAAGCTGTTCTCCACCACTCTTGCTGTCCTCTTTTTCTTCTTCAGGTTCTGATTTTTTATTCAAACCAAACACATCATCAAACCTCTTGGTCAGACTTTTAAATCCCTGCTCCACAAACTCTTTATGAAGCGCCGTGGGATCAAAATCCAAGACCTTGCATTTTTCAAGATCAAATTGGATTGGTACGTTTGTAACAATTTGCGCAAGTTTTTTGGCAAGTGCTGCCTGCTCGGCATCAGTTGCCAATTTTAAGCCAATCTTCTCAGGCAGATCACCTATATGTTTGTAGAGATTTTCAAAATTATCATACTCTTGTATCAACTTGGCAGCACCTTTCGGACCAATACCCGCAACCCCTGGATATCCATCTGATGCGTCTCCAATGAGGGCTTTGTAATCAACAAATTGAGCAGGAGTAACGCCGTATTTTTCCTCCACTTCACGCTCCCCAAAAAGAGCAGTCTTTGTCATACCAGTTATTGGCATCAATATCTTTACATGTCCATTTACAAGCTGTAGCAAATCCCTATCTCCAGTAACTATAACCACCTCTATATTGCTTTTTGCTTTTACTGACAGTGTCCCAATCAAATCATCTGCCTCATATCCGTCCAGCTCAAAAACAGATACCTTCAATTTTTCCAAAAAATCATGAACCATCTTTATCTGTGGAACAAAATCCTCAGGTAAATCAGGTCTGCCCTGCTGATATCCTGCAAACATAGATTGTCTAAAAGTCGGCTTGGGTCTGTCAAAACAAACTGCAAAATAATCTGGTTTCTGATCCTGAATAATGAGGATAAGCATTGAAAAAAATCCATAGACAGCATTTATTACATCACCCTTGTTATTTGTGAGGGCAGGATACGCATGATACGCCCGGTGAAGTATGGCATTACCATCAATGAGGATAAGTTTTGACATGAGGTCATTATAACACGGGGATCAGAAATTTTATTTACTTCTACTTAAGGTTTTATAAATATATGCACCAGCTACTCCAGATACTGCCGCTGCAACCAAAACACCGACAAATAATGCAAGAACTCCAACAAGAGTAATTACCAGGCTCAAAAGCCCAAATCCAACCAAGTTCCAAACATTTCCCTTAGTTATTCTCCAGCTTTCTTTAATTGCGTCGATTGGCCCAATGTTTTTTTTATCAACAAAAACATAACCTATCATTGAAAGTCGATTGGCAATATAAATCCCAGGAATGATAAGTAAAATCAGTCCGCCAATAATTGCAAGTCCTGCCAGAATACTAGAAGCAATATATCTAAGAACAAAATTAAAATCAAATTGTGAAAAAAGATCATTAAATTTCACTTTTTTCGCACTGACAACATTAAGCATTATTTGTATCAAGCCAAGTGATATAGCCATACGAATAAACCAGGAAACTAAAGAAATTAAAAATGTTAACAATACTTTTTCTTTAAACTGTTCATTTAGAAGACCTGGGATGTAGCTAATTAGACCAACAGTCAATTCAAGTCCCATGAAGAAAAAAAGTCTTTTCTTGACAGTATCCCAGCCAAAACGAATTGCTTTTGTAGGAGAAAATGTTTTTACTGCTTGTGTCATCAACTAATTCTTACAGGAATTTATAAAAGTGTCAAGGAAAATAAGTTATTTCTTTACAGGAACGGGGGCCAGCACCTTTTTAGCGCCAATCAATTTTATAAAATCATCTGAATCTATTGTTTCTTTTTTCAAAAGCTGTTCTGCCAGAAGATCAAGTTTTTTTCTAAGTTTTACAAGAACTGTACTTGCATTTTTGTAAGCTGCATCAGATATTTTTTTGACTTCAGCGTCAATTTTAGCTGCCATTTCTGGTGAAACATCAGACTGCTCATAAACTGATTTGCCTGTATCATATGTGACAGGTCCCAAATCACTCATCCCAAATCTAGTTACCATAGCTCGAGCAACCTGAGTCGCCTTATCGATATCATCACTGGCACCGGTTGTAACATCTTTAAATACTAAAGACTCAGCAGCGCGACCACCCATCATCACAGCAATTTGCTCAAGAAGGTGTGCTTTTGTTTCATGTACTCTTTCAATCGGTTCTGTCATTGTATGTCCCAAGCTCATTCCACGAGATACAATTGATATCCTATGAATTGGATCAACGTGTGGCATTTCCCAGGCAACCAGAGCATGTCCTGCCTCATGATAAGCTGTCATTTTTCGATCATGATCTGATTGAAGCCTCTTTTTCTCAGGTCCCAATTTAACTCTAGTTGCTGATTCTTCAAGATCTGCCATATCAATTGCTTTTTTACCATGCCTTGCTGCTGCGATTGCAGCCTCATTTAACATATTTTCAAGATCTGCTCCTGAAAAACCAACAGTTCTCTTGGCTACTTTTTGCCAATCAACCTTACTATCAAACGGCTTACCTTTTGCATGAATTTCAAGAATCTTTTTTCTTCCTTCAACATCTGGAAGATCAAGCTTCACTGTTCTATCAAAACGACCCGGTCTCACAAGTGCAGGATCCAACACGTCTGGCCTATTGGTCGCTGCCATGACTATCACATGTTCGTTTTGACTAAACCCATCCATCTCAACTAAGATCTGGTTAAGTGTCTGCTCGCGTTCATCATGACCTCCCATCATGCCAACTCCACGCTGTCTACCAATTGCATCGACCTCATCAATAAAAATAATTGATGGCTGAGCCTTTTTGGCTGTATTGAAAAGATCACGAACTCTACTTGCACCCACCCCAACCAGCATTTCCATAAATTCTGATCCTGCCATCGAGAAAAAAGAAACCCCTGCCTCACCCGCTGTAGCTCTGGCAAGAAGCGTTTTTCCAGTACCAGCAGGCCCAATCATGAGAACTCCTTTTGGAGTGCGTGCGCCCATTGCCCGGTATTTAAGAGGGTTTTTAAGAAAATCAACTATTTCTGTCAATTCCTGTTTTGCTTCATCCACTCCTGCGACATTATCAAAAGTAACTTTGGGGTTGTCGCGATTAAAAAGTTTGGCGCGAGATTGACCAAAAGAAAAAATACTATCCTGAGTTCCTCTTGCTTGACGAAAAATAAAATAGAAAAAAGCCATTATAAGAACTGTTGGTATGATTGCTGATGCTACACCTATCCATGTGTCAAATGCAGAATCATCTTTTACTGTTACTTCTGTACTCCCCAAATCCACGCCTGCTTTTTCAAAAAGAGTATAAACATCAGTATTATCTTTTACTGCCTGTATCTCTTTGCCGTCTTTTTTTACAACTTTTAAGATATTCCCGGAAACAGCAATTTCTTGAATCTCTCCTTTTTTTACACTTTGTATGACTTGTGATAGAGGGACTGCGTTTTCAGGCTCAGTCGGACCACCTATTGCTGAGAAAATAAAAAGTGAAAAGAGAATCAGAAATCCGTAGAGGAAAAAGTTTTTCCAGGAAAATTTTGATTTGTTTTTGAGATTTCTTCTCTTGCCATTTAGTGTGGTTTTTCGCGCTCCTGCCATAATTTAAAAAGTCCAAGTAGTATAGCACAAAACCGGTGGCTCTGCCACAATTGAATTAAGACTTAAATAGGTTGTTACAAAAATCTGCTATATACATTCCCGCTACTCGGCGCGCAACATCTGATACCTCATTATCTACTGACATGAATGCATGAGGAATTCCGCTAAGAATCAACTTATTGGGTATTCTGCTAAAAGCTGCATATGCATCTTTTATTTTTTTCGGGATTACATCATCCTGCTCACTATCAACCGTCATAACAGCTCCTGGGAAGTCTCTAAGGTCAGTAAAAACAGGTGAATTTTCCCAACTATTTGCTTGTCTAATTGCATAGCTAAACTCCCAAAATGGTTTAAGCCTTAACCTTTCCGTATGCTTACCATAAGCTGATGGATTTATAAGAACTACACCTTTTAATTCAGGTTTTTTTCCTATCAACCTACCAGCAACATACCCTCCCATGCTCGTTCCCACAATAACTATTTTTTTTGGATCTATAGAATTATCATCAAAAAGGACCTCAAGTGCATTTTCTGCATCAGTTAAACGGTTTTGAAGTGTACTATCGTAAAAATTTCCTTTACTCTCTCCAACTCCTCTTGTATCATATGCTAATGAAGCTATGCCATTTGCTGCTAGTCTTTTCTGCAAGTTTTCATACAACACCTTCCCTCTTCCTCCCTCCGAAGCAGAGCTGTGAATAAGAAGGGTTGCAGGCAAAAGACTAGCCTTTCTTGATTGTGGAGAAGCATATGAACAACTTAGGGGTATTCCGTCTGAACGAAAAAATCCCTCCCTCCAATCACATTCTAAACCTGGCCTTTCTTCATGCTCAAGAAGTCCCATCGCGCGATTATACAAAACAGAACCTATAGTGTCAATACGGGACCGCTACGTTAGTAACTTATTAACCTCCGTCTTAAACTGCTCGCCGCGGTCTTTGTAATCTCTAAACATTCCGAAACTCGCACATGCTGGTGAGAGTAAAACAACATCCCCTAGCTTTGCAATTTTTGAGGCTGCCAAAACAATTGTCTGCATATCTGTTGCATCCTCAATAATTGGAAATTTAAAATTTGAAATTGGAAATTCCGCTTTCATGCGGTACCACTCATCCCCAATCCCGATAATTGCCTTAATATTTTTGGATTCGCCAATTACTTTTCCAAGTTCTGTAAAATCACTGCCCTTACTTGAACCGCCAAGAATTAATATTTCAGGCTGTTTAAATGCCAAAATTGCAGCTATCGCTGTCTCGGGTGTGGTTGAAAAAGAATCATCATAAAACCTTACTCCATCTATTTCCCGCACAATCTCAATCCTGTGTTCTAGTCCTTTAAATGACTCAAGAACTTCTCTTATGCTTTCTGTTGATACGCCTGCTAGATTTGCAGTCATAGCAGCTGCACAAACATTTTCGAGATTGTGTTTTCCGGGAAGTAAGATTTGCTTAATATCCAAAATTTCATTATCACTACCGTTTTTTCGGATAATTACCTTACTGCCTATCACAAAGCATCCGTTTTCTGTTTCCCTCTCACGGGAAATATAAAAAACCTTTCCTTGCGACTCAACATCTGATTCGTTGCTTGCAGGATAATCTCTGTTGACAATTGCGAGGTCATCTGTGGTTTGAAAACGCAGTATATTTCTCTTTGCGTCAATATATTCATAAAGATCTTTGTGGTAATCCATGTGTTCACTTGTTGTCATAAGCATAACTGCGATGTGTGGAGATTTCGTCAAATCCTGAAGCTGAAAACTGGAAAGCTCCAAAACCACCCAAGAATCAGGAGTCAATCTGTCAAAAAAATCAAGAGGCGGTGTCCCGATATTTCCTCCCAAATAAACATCGCTACTTTCAGACCTAAGCATTTCATGAATAAGGCTTGCTGTTGTTCCCTTTCCTTTTGTTCCTGTCACGCCGATCACATTTTTTGTGGGAGACAAATCAAAAAATAATTTTGTTTGAGAAGTGACATCTATTCCTTTTTTCTTTACATCAGCTAATTCTTTTGTGTCAAATCTTATTCCTGGACTTCTGACTATTAAATCAAATTCAGATAGGTTTTTTAAATAGTTTTTTCCAAAAATTAAATTGTCTGAAACATCTTCTGCATCCGTTAAAATTTCTTTATCAATATATTCTTTTTCTTTTCTTTCAAGAAGATAAACACTAGCACCTTTTTTATTAAAAAATCGAGCTGAAGAGAGCCCTTCAACGCCAAGTCCTATTATCCCTATTTTTTTATTTTTAAAATTATTTATCATATATTTATCTGAAAAAAATCATCAGTATTTATATTTTTACCAAACTTTTTAGAAAGATCAAAAAGAATTTTTTTGTCTCCGGTTGTGAAAAATTTATATTCCTGATTTTTCTTTTCTGATGCAAGATCTGCTTTCCCCAATACTCTTTTGACTTGCCTAGCAACAGCGCCACTTGAGTCAAGTACATCCACACTTGATCCAAAATATTTTCCAATCTGTTTTTTCAAAAAAGGAAAATGACTACAGCCAAGTGCCAGCGTATCAATTTTTTCTTTTTTAAATTTATCTAAAACAATATTCAATACTAAATCTATCTCCTCGCCTTTTAATATTCCTTTTTCTATCAGTGGAACCAAATCATCTGTTCCATGAGTAAAAACCTGACAGTCTCCTGCAAACTTTTTAATCAAATTTTTCTGATACACACTTTTATCAGTTCTTGTTGTTGAAAGAACCCCTATCCTAGCATTTCTAGTTGTTTCTGCTGCTGTTTTAACAACTGGAACTATCCCAACAATTGGTACATTGGCAAACTTTTCTCTGAGCTTATCTAAACAAGAAACAGTTATTGTATTACAAGCAACAACTATCAGTTTTGCTTCTTTTTCTAAAAGAAAAGAGGTCATCTTCTTGCTACGCTCATAAATTTCCGCCTCAGCCTTGCTACCGTATGGACAATTTAAAGAATCAGCAATATAAATTGCTGACTCCTGGGGAAGAAGATTAATTATCTTATCCCAAATCGTCAGACCGCCTACTCCTGAATCCAAAATTCCTATTGGCTGATTTTGCATGAGGGTATTATAAGGGATTTGACGTTTTTTTACTATGTTGCGGGGCTAGGAGTTGAACCTAGCCTGTGAGATTATGAGCCTCACGTGCACCGTACACTACCCCGCGTGTTAGAGAGCTAGTATAGCATTTGATTTGTGCGTGGTCAAATTGATATACTAGGCAGACGCCAGGGTAGCTCAGTTGGTTAGAGCAGAGGAATCATAAACCTCAGGTCGTGGGTTCGAATCCCTCCCCTGGTACAATTAACTTATGTGGTATATATACATCCTCCTCTGCTCAGATACTAGCCTCTATACAGGGGCGACCAATGATCTAGAGAAGAGGTTTGAGGCGCATAAAAACGGCAAGGGTGGCGCCTACACTAGATCACACAAAGCACTAAAAATCGTTCATAAAGAAGAGTTTCAAACCAAATCCGAAGCTTTAAAAAAAGAAGCAGAAATAAAAAGCTGGAGTCGGGCAAAAAAAATCAAGAATTTAAAACTCAAAACATAACTTTATTTATATCTTTAAAAAAATAGCTCCCACCATTTCTCCCAATTTTGTCTCTTGTCTTCTGGCTCTTTTTCAGCCGAATCACTAGCCCTTAACGCTGTGCTTGGCAAAACGACTATTCCCTCACCAGGCTTGGCCATAAAAAGCTTATTTCTTGCCTCTTCTTCCACAAATTCAGGTTTTTTTACTTCTTCAATTTTTTCTTTCAACTCTTCATTTTGTTTTTTTTCCTCTGATATCTGCTCACGCGTATTCTCAACTAGTCCTCTTTTCTGCCAAAGAGATATAATTGAACGTGTGAGATTATTTATTATCATCAAAGATATAATAATAACTACAAAAAATCCTATTTTTTTCAAATACATAGTCTCTCTAGCATAATACTTTTAGCCTTAATTGAAAAGTAATGCTTTTTCCTGCTTGACTATTATTACTTTTCTTGATATTATGGGATCTATTAAATTATGGCAACCATAAAAGTTAAAGACGCGCATAAAGAATTTTTGGATTTTCTTAAAGGAAAAAAGCACTCAAGTGCAACTATTTTAGCCTACGGAAAAGACATAGATCAACTCGCAAGTTTTCTTGAAGAAATGGATAAGCACCATGTCCATGAAGTAGCAAAAGATGATATACAGGCCTTTCTAGGAAAACTCTCAGAAAAAGGATACACTCCAAAATCACTCTCAAGAAAACTCAACTCAGCAAGAACATTCTATAGATTCCTGAAAGTAAACGAGTACGTAACAGATGACCCATCTCTTCTGGTTGATCATCCACAATACGAACTAGCAGCACCAAGAATGTTAAAACCAACAGAATACAGAGCCTTAAGAGATGCAGCCAGAAACGACACAAGAATGTATGCAATTATCGAAGTGCTTCTTCAGACAGGTATCAGAATCGGTGAGCTAGCAGATCTTCGTATGTCAGATGTGCAAGGAGATTCACTCAAGATTAGACCTCACGAAAAACACGCTGAAAGAATAGTTCCCATGAACAGATCAGGAAAAGAAGCATTGGACCGTTATGTTAAGGCTAGGCCAGAAGTAGAAGATGACCACGTATTTATCACTAAGTCAGGAAAACCATTTCTAGTCCGCAACATTAGAACAGCAATTGAGCGCTATTTCCGAATTGCTGGCATTGAAAATGCCAAGGTGAATGACCTCAGACATACATTTGTCGCGCATCATCTCAAACATGGAGTATCACTCGTTCTTCTATCAAAAGTCCTAGGACACAAGAGGCTTTCAACAACAGAGAGATATCTTCAATACGTACAAGACCGAGGCAAAGACACCACCAACCTCAGCGAATTATAAACTCATTTTTCAAACTCAACTTCACATCTCAACACACCTGATATATAATCAGTAGCTAGTGGATAAAAACCAGAAATCAGCACTTGATAGTGATTTATTTGAAGAATTTAGATATCTCTACTTTGATGACTACGAATACTTAGCTACAGAAGACGAGAACAGGGAGAAGAACAAAAAAGATTTCCTTGCTGAAAAAATTGACAACCCCTCTTTTAACTATCCCCTACTGGATTCCTTTGATTTTGAGAGTAAAAAAAACAAGTTTATCCAATTAAAAGAAAAGGCTAAAAAAAATAAAAACCAAATAGTTACAAAAGCATATATTGGGCGAATTGATGAGATGCTAGAACAAATTGAGATGTTAAAAGCAGCAAAAACAGGTGATGATCTTGAGTTTACTAAACAATCAGTACTTATCTATGGCAAACCATCCCCCGATATGTTTGAGTACGATAAAAAAGTGGTAAGTGACACAATTAAAAAAGCGCTTGAATCAGAAAGTTTAGAACGGGCAACTGCGACAACCCTGCTTCAAAAACATTTTCCCGATCTTTCCTACAATAAATTGATTGAAAAAGATTTTGACCTTTTACCAAAACTTGTAAAAAATGATAGAAAAGTACTTAAATCAACTGAAATAAGATATATGTTTGAAAAAGCTGTGAAAGATCTGGATCTTAATAATTGGAAAGTAAAAATTGATAAAACAGGCAAAAAGACAAACCTAAGTGCCAATCAGGAAACAAAAACAGTCAGTATACCAAATGATGATAATATAAAAACCCGCATGGCGCCTACAACTGAGACAAATATCAAAGCATTAATCAACCATGAGCTAGGAACGCATGCAAAAAGGCGCGAGAATGGAGAAAAAAGCAAATTAAAACTTCTCGGACTTGGCCTTGATAGATTCCTAAAGGGCGAGGAGGGTCTTGCGTCTTTTGAATATCAAAAAATACAAGGCGCAAGTTATTTTGCTGGCTTTGGAAGTCATTTCTCAGTATCAATTGGGGTAGGACTTGACGGAAAAAAAAGAAACTTTAGAGAAGTTTTTGAAATACTAAAACTTTATTTTCTGGCATCAATCGAATCAGATACAGACAGAAAAAAACAGGCAGAGGATCTTGCCTGGAATACCTGCGTGAGGTGTTTTCGTGGAACAACCTGCAAAACACCAGGCAGCCTATTTACAAAAGGACATGTCTATAGTGAGGGAAATATTGGTATCTACAAACTAATTACTTCTGGATCAAAAGAGGTTGAGAGATTTATGGTTGGCAAATATGACCCGACCAATAAAAACCACGTCCAAATCCTTGACGCATTGGGAATTTGGTGCTAAAAACTAATAACTATTTTATGTCAAACCAAACAGAAAGTCCGCAACCTCAGCCATCAAGAAAAGAAGAATTAACTGGTAAGATTCCTGAACAGTTTATAAAAGGAATGAGTGCCTCTGGCCTTCAAGTTGATTACTTAAATACTTACATTCAATTTTTCCCATTTTTAGGACAAGTCTTTAAAGAAGGTAAAATCTCAGAATCAGCAGATCCAAAAACAATCTCTCTTTTAAAAGAACATATCAAAGACACAAAAACCTATACTGAATATTGGTCAGATCAGATTGATATGTATAATAAAAATGCACTTGAACAAAAATGGATTAAAGTCGACAAGAATTCTACAATGACTCTTTTAGTCACAGAACAACCTGAAACTGAAACGCTTGACTCGCTAGCAAGCATGGCAAGATCTCTAACTGATTTGGAAAATAACCATTCAGATCAAAAAATATTGGAAGAATTTATAAGAATAGCGGCAGAGCGGAAAGATTAGTTAGAAACGATCATATCAGAGAAGCTGACATTCTTAACGACTTCGGTTTGGAGATTGAAAAACCTAAATCAGAAATATAAACATTATTACTTTTTCTTTGGAGACATTCTATTTCTACTTACCCACCATTCATCATCCTTTTTAGCAAACCACCAATCATCTGAGTTTGTACTCATAATCTCTTTTGCAAGATCTTTGGCAACCTGTGTTTTCAATCTCTTGACAGCAGGCGGGATCGTTGCCTCTGCCCTTTTATTTCCTATATCCACCTGTTCTTTAAGTGAAAGAATCCAATCAATTGTATCTGCATCTTTAGCAATAAGAGACTCTTGGGTTTTGCGCTCCTTCCACTCCTTCAGGAGATCAAGTATCTCACCGCCAAAACCAACAGTTGATGTAAGATCTTTAATCGCTCTGTCCTCATCAGCTTTTGCATATTTCTGGTGAACATAATTAAGATCACTCACTCTTGCCTCAGCCAAATCATGAAAAAGACACATTTTTATCACTTTTGCGCTATCTACATTTTTCTCAAGACTAGATAGCACAAATCCCACATAAACAGTCCTGTTGATATGCTCGGCAACTGACTGCTCTCCTGATCCGACAAAATAAAAACCAGAACGTGGGGTTTTTGAGAGAATACCAACCTCAAAAAGAAAATTAGCAATGTTTTTATATGACTTTCCCATTTTAGTGGGCCAGGGAGGACTTGCTTCGACTATGCTCAGCATAAACTTCTCGTCCCTAACCATCATCTACAATCTCAATGACTTGCACTGAGCTTGTCGAAGTGTGGGCCAGGGAGGACTCGAACCTCCGACATGGAGTGTATAAGACGCCCGTTCTAGCCGCTGAACTACTGGCCCGTTTGCGTATTATACCAAAGTACCAAGGGAGACAAAAGAGTTATAAACCTACAGCCTAGCTCTTTCACCTATTTCACTCTCAACCAAATCAACGCTTTTACCATATTTAAGGCGGGATAATTCTGTTACAAGCTGTGCAACACGCTCATTCTTTATTGCCTTTTCTTTCTCAACGTCTTTGGTTGTATCAAGTGAAAATGGTGGAATTGGTTCCCCACCAACTATTGTTCTCATATAAGCATTATATTTATCAATATTTATCAAGTCGTTTTCATTAAATGTCGGCTGAAACTCATGTTGAAGGTAGTTTGCATCTGTCACACCAACGCGGAATGATGCAATAGTACCTACATTTCCAAAAATAGCATTTTTAATCTCCTCCTCCATTTGTCCAATAAACTGATTAGCAACAATCAGGTTCAAACGGTATTTTCGTGCCTCTGATAGGATTTGCGCGAAATCAGGAGTTGCGAAATTCTGAAACTCATCAACATAAAGGAAAAAGTCTTTCCTCTGGTCCATTGGCATATCCTGCCTACTCATAGCAGCAACCAAAATACGAGGAACAAGTATTAAGCCCAAGAAATTAGCATTTTCCTCACCAATTTTTCCTTTGGAAAGGTTGATAAGAAGTATTTTTTTCTCATCCATTACCTTTCTAAAGTCAAAAGAACTTTTTGATTGACCAATTATGTTTCTGATCATTTTATTGGTAACAAAACGACCAAATTTTGATGTGATGTAATCAAGAACTTCAGATTTGTGAAAATCAGATGTTTGAGCAATTTGATCTGTCCAATAACGTCTAATGATTGGATCCTCGACTTTTGGCAAAAGCTCCTGAACAAATGCCTGATCTGTCAAAACGCGGACAACCTCAATAAAAGTTGATCCTTCCTGATACATAACTGTCAACATCGCGTTTCTGACAGCGTGTTCAAATCTCGGTCCAACAATACCTGTTTTGTTTGGATCAAAAAGCTTATACATTAAACCGATAATTGAGTTGACCATGAAATGTTTTTGCTGCTCTGTCTTTGCCTCAAGCATATTAAAACCCATTGGTCTATCCATGTCTGAGGGATCAAAAAGAATAACTTCTTCTGCTCTTTTGGGTGGAATAAGTTGCAAAATGTCTTCAACCAAATCTCCATGAGGATCTATAACAGCAAGCCCCTCACCTGCATTAATATCCTGCATGATCATAGTTTTAAGAAACTCTGATTTTCCAGTACCTGTTTTACCAACAATATATGAGTGCCGTCTCCTGTCATCAAGTCCAATAAAAACAGGTTTACTAATGCCCCTAAAACTGCTTTTTCCAAGATACAAACCCTCTGTCGCGATTTTGGATGAAACGGGCGCTCTTTTAGCTGTCAACCAATGAACACCAGGTGTTGTGACTCCTTTGTTTGGGAAATGGAAAATAGTTGCCAATTCCTCACTGGTCATAATTGAAGTCTGTCCCCAGATCGGGAAGTAACGATAAATAAAATCATTCATGAACCAGCCCTTAAACCATGTCCGTGTCTTAATAAACGAACTGAGACCACTTGTGAACTGTCCAAATGCACCTTTAATATTGGTCAAATGGGATTTGGCATCCTGTTTTGTTTTAGCACAAACAACAATTCTGACAAGCGCTTCAAAACCAGGCTTTGTCAGTTTATTCTCAATTCCTTCAAGTTCCTTGCTGTCAGCTTTATAAGTTGCTTTCTCAGGATTTGCTTCATTTTTTTTGACAGTTCCAATATATGATCTTCCTGCATACTTCCAGTGGCTACTTGCTGGAGATACAACTATTTGTATAACTGCACCCTCCTCCTCTCTCATCTTGGCAAGAACTGATGTAATTGATGCGAGTGGATCGATTGGAAGTTCCTTAAAAACTCTAATCGGATGGTAATTTGATCCTCTTAATCTAAGGGATATAAATTCAACCTTACCTTCTTCTGAGAAGATATTATATTCTGATCCAATCAGTGTGCCCTTTCTTTGTTTTGCAGCAGGATCTGTGACAGGTATTATTTCTGCATCAGGATATGCGCCATTTATCTGTTTTTCAACAAAATCGCGGTATTTTTGATTAACATGAATATAGAATCTAATATCCCCTGGCATTCCAACAATTTCAAATGCTACGTGAGGTTGTGGCTTAAAAAATATTAATTTATCAGAATGTTTTGTGATACGAAGAGCAGCAAGGCTTGCAAACATTTGTTCTGCTGCGTCTATTTTTATTTCATTATCCCTTGGCACTGCTACTTGCAGAAGGACTGAATCAAGCGCGTCTGATTCACGCGTTCGATGTCTTATCCAGAGAAGAAAAACGTAGCCTGCTCCGTAAAAAATAAAGAACATTAAGCTAACGCTCACCACAATCCAGACAAGTGTTATTAAAAAACTAAATGGATCGTTTTGAATTAACTGCAACTGATCCATACTTACTCTTCCACCTTCCTTTCTTTTACTGAAAAATTAAAAACCTTCCACTGCTCAAGAATAAGCGTTGCAAGCCATCTCAACCCACTTCTTATCTTGGATTTCTTTTGCGCAATGGTTGCATCTTCAAAACTCATCGGCAAATCTGGCTTTTGCTGATCATCAATAATAGCAAGCTCCATTGGCGCATTTTCATCAGTCAACACAACCCCAAGCTCCTCAATATCCTCAGGTAGAGAATTTGATAGACTGTCTGGTCCAGGTTTTACAAATTCTGAAACCTCAGGTGATATAACTGCTTCAGATTTTGATTCCTCAACGATTTTCTGCTTTTCCACCTTAGCATCAACTGATATTGGATCATGTTCTGGGTGAACTGAGGCAGGCACAGTTGGTTTATCAACCAATGATTCTTTCGGTGTATTTGAAACCTCTTGTACGGGTCGATCCGCAATAGGTGTTGGCGCCTGCATTCTAGTTCCAACCTTGCCTTGAACTGATTGTGTCTGAGTGCTATTGTCCATAAGATCATATTATCACGAAGGAGTAATATGTAGCAATTTCAGCTAAAGGTTGATCACCTACTTTACAAAATTAAGCTAAAAATATCTTTATAAAACTTCCCCTGGCTTCCAGCCACAGTCAGGACACGCAGTTATGTCTCCAACCATGATTTTCTGATAATCATCATTATCTGCGCTCCAGCGACAGCGCAGACAAATTATCTTAAAACACTCTTCACATTCTTCTTTATTTACTGTTTGTTTAATAATGTCCATAACTACTTAGCAATAAAAACAATCGGATAATTGAACAATGCTTGGCCTACCTCTTAACCCAAATCTTCTCTTTTTTCTTTTCCAAAGAATTGGCATATCTTGCCATTGTAAAAAGGAGATCAGACAAGCGATTAAGATAAATAACGATATTTTTATCGATTTTTTCTTTCCCAGACATTTTTATAACTGCTCTCTCAGCCCTTCTAGCAACTGTACGCGCAATATGAAGATGCGCACCGGTCAATCCTCCACCCGGCAGAATAAAGTTCTTTAGATCAGGCAGTTTCCCTGTCATCTTATCAATCAATTTTTCAAATTCTCCCACCCGTCCATCAACACCCTCAACGGGAAGTGGGTGTGGCATAGCAAGAGCTGAACCTATTTCAAACAAGTCATGTTGAATCCCCTCAAGTTCTGTTCTTAGTTCTTTGTTCTTGGTTCCCAGTTGCGCGATGGCAACTCCAATTACAGAATTCAACTCGTCAATTGTCCCATACGCACCAACTCGCACATGATATTTAGGAACTCTCGTCCCATCAAAAAGCGAGGTCTTTCCTTTATCTCCTGTTCGTGTATAAATCGGCATAAAACAAAAAATCCTAATATCTAAACCCTAAACACTAAACAAATATTAATATCAAAATTCTAAAACTCAAATGATTTTTTTAATTTGGGTTTTGATATTGTTTAGAAATTAGAAATTAGAACTTAGGATTTAACACGCTGAGTATCCACAAGCTACACATTTCTGGCAGCCTTCCTGGTATGCAAGGGTTCCAGATCCGCATTCAGGACAAATATCAAATAGATTGGTGCTTGATGATGAACCTGCATCTGCTGTAAGTGGAAGCTGTTGAGTAACTGCAATTTTTTCTGCCTCGTCAACAGGTGCTGCATCTTTCATAACTTGCCCCCCAGCATAACCATTTGAAATACCATTTCCATTACTATGACCATTTGTTGCTCCATTTCCATTTGTTGCATGGTCTTCTGCATCGCTACTTTCTGGCTTGAGAGTTATCCTATCCTCTACTTTTCCATTCACGCGGAAACTATAATGTCTTGCCAGTACTTTCGCGACAGCATCTGGAAGTGAACGGACTTTATTTTCACCAAATCCAATACTTCTTGATCCACCGATTCCTGAAAGCTCAGATATAATCTCTCTTATCCTCTCCCTTGCAGGAACAGGGCTATAAATACGAAGCACAAAAGAAATCATGCGTCCAAGCGCATCAACCAAAGCCATCAAATCTGATCCAGATTTTCCATGATTTATAAACACCTCAAATAAATCATCCTTTTCATCATGATTCAAAGTCATATACATTTTTCCTGAAGGGCTATCTGATTTGTATGTTGTTCCTGTCAACATCGCAGGACGCGGTACTCTTGGAGTTACCGGAATTTGTGGTTTTTGAATTTCAACTTTTTCTTCTTTTTTATCCTCAACTCTTGAAAGAACACCTGTTCTTGAACCATCTCTAAAATAAGTTACACCCTTTAACCCCATGTCATAACTAAGTTCATAAAGTTTTTTTACATCTTTTACTGTATGTTCATTTGGCGCATTTACTGTTTTGGAAATCGATGAATCTATATATTCCTGGGCAATTGCCTGTACTTTTACATGATCCTCGGGTGTTAAATCATTTGCTGAGACAAAAAATCCTGGTCTTTCCTCATCGGGATGTGTTTCTTTCCATGAGTCAAACAATGGATGATAAATCTTATGCTCACCCAGTCTGTCAGTACGTAAAAATTCAAACTCATAAACAGGCTCAACTCCCGATGAAACACCTGATATAAGTGATGTAGTGCCCGTTGGAGCAATTGTCAAAAGAACTGCATTTCTGATGCCTTGTTTGTGAATCTTTTCTCTTATTGATTTGGGGAGAGCTTTAATGTGATAACCTTTTTGATATTTGTCGCGGTCATATTTGGGGAAAACACCTTTTTCTTTTGCCAAATCAGCACTTGCTGTATAAGCGTTATCTCTCAAGGTTGAAAAGATTTTATTCAGAACAGGTACTGATTCCTCAGCGCCATATCTTATTTTCATCTTAATAAGAGCATCAGCAAGACCAAGTATTCCAAGACCAGTTCTTCTAATATCTTTTGCGATTTTTTCATTCTCAGAGAAAAAATAATGAGTATCATCAATGACATTGTCCAAGAATCTCATTGCCACTCTGACATCCTTGCCAAACTGTTCATAATCAAACCAGCCTGCCTTATCATTCTTCAAATCATCATCTTTTACATAAGCAGACAGATTCATTGCACCAAGGTTACAAACAGCCCATGCGCCAAGTGGCTGCTCACCACAAGGATTTGTTGCCAGAAGTTTCTCAAAATACCAGGTGTTTGATCTTTTATTGGATCTGTCCAAGAAATGAAGTCCAGGTTCTGCTGATCTCCAAGCAGCTTTACAAATAAGATCCCAAAGATATGATGCTTTAATTGTTTTATAAACCTTAACTTTTCCACCCTTTTTCTTCCAATCATGGATATCTCCATTCCAGTTTTTGTCATATTTGGGATCATCAAGATCAGGATACATCAAATCCCAATCTGCATCTTTTTTCAAAGCTTCCATAAATGCGTCTGATACACAGACAGATAAATTCGCTCCATTTATTTTGGTCAGATCCTCCTTTACAGTTATGAACTCTTCAACGTCGGGGTGCCAATCATGAATCATAAGCATCAATGCTCCTCTTCGTGATCCACCCTGTTGGACAATATCTTTTGTTGCTAGAGAATAAAGCTCAGCCCAGTTCATAGGACCAGATGAGAAACCATTGACTTTTTTTACCCTTGCGCCTCTTGGACGAAGACCTGAAAGATTAAGGCCAACTCCGCCACCATGTGCCATGATTTCAATCATTTGGGTTAGATTTTGCATGATTCCGCCCCTTGAATCAGGAGGATTGGGGATAACAAAACAATTAAAATAAGTGACATCAAATCCCGTTCCCGCACCAGCCAAGATACGTCCACCTGGCAAAAACTTGAAACCATCCATCACATCATAAAATTCTTTCTCCCATTTCTTTTGATCTTTTTTCTTTTCAACACCAGCAATGCCCTTTGCAACTCTCTTCCACATCTCATCAGGTGTTTTTTCAAGCGAATTACCCTCTTTATCTTTCAGAGAATATCTATCTAAAAATACTTTTTGTCTTACTCCGTCTAATTTCATAATTTTATTTTAAATTACTCGACTGCCCAGCTCTGTCTTGCTGGTCAAACGCCTTATTTCTTTTTCAAAATCTTCAGGATCTACAAATTGTTTGAACACACTTGCAAATCTTATATAGGCCACTTTATCCAGTTTTTTAAGCTTCTTGGCAACCATGTCTCCTATGATCTTGCTTTCAACTTCCAGAGTATCAAGGCTCAAAAGAGTTCTTGTGATATCTGTGACAATCATTTCTATCGTATCAGCAGATATTTCTGTTTTCTCACAAGCCTTAAGAATTCCCCCTTTTAACTTTTCCCTGCTGAATTGCTCTCTTTTATTATCTTTCTTTATTACAGTCAGCTGGATGTTTTCAATTCTCTCATAAGTAGTAAAACGCTTTGAACAGGCTAGACAAGATCTTCTTCTTCTTATCGTATCCATATCCGCGCTTTCACGAGTTTCAACTACTTCTGATTCTTTGGTTCCGCAATAAGGACAATGCATAATTTAGCTTCAGCTACCTACAGCCAACTGTCAGATTGATTTTGATTCTAATAGCTAAAAGCTAAAGACCAACAGTCAACTTGCATGTAGTGTCACAAAAATCATATGCCACTAAATCTTGGGTGTCAACTATAAATTTGTATATCAAAAAGGATCAGTAGCCTTGTATGAATAATTTTTCTATATTGTTTTCTTACAATTGAAAAATAGGTGTTTAAAAAAATAGATCAATAAATCAAACAAATGCCTTTTTTAGCTACCAAATTCTTCGACCCTTTTTCTTTGATCTTTAAGCTTTCTTTCTATTTCTTCAAATTTTTTATTTTCTTTCTCTGAAAACTTAGTTTTCATAACACCCAATACTTCAATATATTTGGCATTTGCTTGATAAAGGTTGTTCTTAATGATCTGCATTTCCTCTTTTTCTCCTCTCTCGGATTTTGCCTCCTCCAATGCTTTTTCATAATATGAAAGCGCCATGGAGAAGGTTTGAACAGATCTATCAACTTCTTTCTTGTCAAACAAAAGCCTTGATCCTTCAACATATTTATCTGCTCGAAGCAGGCTAAATTCCGCTTTTTTGACAGGATTTGTTATTAAAAAAGAAATAATATTATCCCGAACTGCTTTAAGAAAATATAAAGGATCCCCCGGAAGAAGCCCTGGATAGGCTAGCGCATATTCTACAGGCCTAGCAGATTGAGACGATTCAACAACTTCAACAACGCCTTCATTGGCAAGAGAAGCATTTGTTCCAATAGTTAAGAATAGAAATAAAACAGCAATTAAAATTTTCTTAAACATAAATTTATGGGGCAGATTTAGACTCTTTGGGAATCAATTATATCATTTATCTTTTTTACTGCAATATCAAGCATTCCATTATCATTTAACACCACGTGATCGTAGTCTTTTTTTTGTTCCATTTCCCACTCAACAGGCGCGTTATCAAATCTTTTTGCTCCATCTTCTTCTCCATCTGCTTTTATAACACGTATTCTTAAATCATTGATGTCAGATACTGTCAAAAAAACAAAAACTGCTTGGGGAATCATTCTTTCAATCTGCTCCCGAACATTTTTAACGCCTTGTGTTTCGATTTTCCAAATAACATCTATTCCCTTTTCAAGAAGCGGCAGAAGATCATCTTTTTGAGTACCATAATATTCCTTCCTAAATTCAACATACTCAAAAAAGGCATCTTCTTTAATTTTTCGTTCAAAGTCCAAACGCGTCAAAAAATGATATGGCTCTGCCTCTTTTTCTCCTTTTCTTTTGGGACGTGTTGTGGTGGTTATTACTCTTTTGAAATTGGGATTAATACTAAGCAATTTTTCAATTACCGCATCCTTTCCTACACCTGTTGGGCCTGTTAAGACAAGTAAAACGCCTTTTTTATCTGTCATATTATTGTTGTGGAGGAGTTCCGCCCTGATCTGTGTTTTCCTCACTTACAGGAGTAGAAGGAGCTGATTCTGATGCTTTTTGTCCAACCATTATTGTCTCCTCAATAAGCCTATTAGCATAACCATATTCATTATCATACCAGGCAATTACTTTTGCCATAGTCCCGCCAACAACTTGTGTGAGCGACAAGTCAACAATTGACGAGTGAGAATTGCCAATAATATCACTGGAGACAACAGGTTCATCTGTTACAGCCAAAATCCCCTTAAATACTGGATTTTCAGCCTCTTCCCGTAGCGCATTGTTGATCTCATCGGCTGTTGTTTCTTTCTTAAGAAGAAAAGTAAAATCAGACAAAGACCCAACAGGAACAGGAACACGAACTGACAGTCCTCCAAATATTCCCTTCAATGCAGGAAACGCCTCACCTGCTGCAATTGTCGCACCAGTTGATGTTGGAACTATGTTTTGTCCTGCTGCTCTTCCTCTTCTATAGTCTTTATGTCCTCCATCAATAAGTCTTTGATCTGATGTATAACCATGAATTGTTGTCATCATGGCTTTCTCTATCCCGAAATGCTCCTCCATTACTTTGGCAACCGGAGTAATACAATTAGTAGTGCATGATGCATTGCTGATCATGTTCTCACCCTTATATTCATGATCATTTACAGAAATTACATAGGTAGACATCTCCCCACCCTTTGCAGGAGCTGAAAGCACTACTGATTTTGCCCCAGCTGTCAGATGCGCCTGAGCCTTGTCAGCTGTGACAAAGTGTCCCGTTGACTCAATCACCACATCAACGCTGTGCTCTTCCCATGGAAGAAGTGTTGGGTCTTTTTGTGAATAAACAGGAATATCTTTTCCATCAACCACTAAGTGCCCAAGCATTGTTTTATCTTCAGCATTTGGATTGGGCTTAACTGATATTTCCTGTGGGAGAAGACCATAAACACTATCGTATTTGAGAAGATACATCCAGCCCTGAAGATCTGTTGAATGACCTGCGTTAATCGCAACTACTTCAACTTCATCTGTATGCCATTGAAGTATAACCCGATGTGCTATTCTTCCTATTCTTCCATAACCATTTATCGCTACTTTTATCATTACATTAAAGTATTACATCTTTTAACTGGTAGATCAAGGGGAGAACTTATTATGCAGCAACTGCTTTCTCTTTTGACTCAAGAGACGATTGCGCATTTTTAATAGCTATTAATTTTTGACCTAGAAGATTCAAAGGATCAAGTTTGCTCTCTGGGATATCTTCTCTTGAAAAACCCTGACTTATCCCCGTACTTAACTCTTCTCGTTTTCTGAAGTGAGTTATAAGACCTTTGACAACCCTTTCTTCTTCTGCTTCTAAAATCTTTCGCTTTTCGTCTATGCCAGTATCTGGCCCCTGTTTTTGAAGCAGGCTATTCACATATTCCTTTGCAAGGCGTGCATCCCCTTGCGAATTCTCACCCCCAGTAGATCCTTCGTTGTCCATATTAAAAACTTCTCATGAATACAGTCTTTTGTCAAGACCTAGACAAAAGACGCAAACCGTTGTTATACTGACTTGTCCTCATGAAATTCATCGATGAAGTAACGATCAAAAATAAAACAGTTCTCCTCAGAGTTGATTTCAATGTCTCACTTTTTGAAAATCTCTCCATTTCTGATGATCTTCGTATCAGACAATCAATCCCAACCATCAAATACCTACTCAAAGATCACAATAAAATAATCCTGATTGCTCACCTCAATGATCCTGAAAAAAGAGATAAAAAAGAATCACTCATCAGAGTCAAGAATAGGCTTCATGAATATCTTCCTGATAAAAAAATCCATTTTGTTGAAGACTTTACAAAAAATCCTGAAGGGATAAAAGACATGGATAGCGATATCGTGATGCTTGAAAATATCAGATTTTATGAAGGTGAGAAAAAAAATGATCCTGAGTTTGCCAAATCCTTGGCAGGACTTGCAGAAATATACGTCAATGACGCATTTGGGGTCTCACACCGTGATCATGCATCAATTGTCGGTATTCCCAAATATCTTCCATCTTTTGGAGGTCTACTTCTGAAAAAAGAAACAACTATTCTTAAAAGGGTTATGGAAAATCCCCAAAAACCCTTTGTCGCAATAATTGGCGGCAAAAAAATAAGAACCAAAATAAAATTTATAACTAGACTTGTTAAGGTTGCTGACTATTTGCTGCTTGGCGGAGGTCTTGCCAATACTTTTCTAGCAGCAGAAGGATACAAAATGGGTGATAGTCTTGTTTCAAGTGAGGATATCAAGATCGCAAAAGACATCCTTTCTCATGCAAGATACCACAAAACTAGATTTGAACTGCCTGAAGATGCAGTAGTCGCTGATGATAAAAACGATAAAGAAACAGAGGTTAGAAAAGTGGAAGACCTTGAACCAGAGGACGAGATCCTTGACATAGGCCCAGAAACACAAGCTGAATTCGGATCAATTATCGCTAAAGCCAAGACAATTATCTGGAATGGGCCTGTTGGTTACATGGAAAACCCAGTCTTCAAAAGAGGAACTGATTTTCTTTATTATGCAATAACTCACAATACTGATGCTGTTTCAGTTGTCGGAGGTGGAGATACGCTTGCTGCAATTGCCAAAAAAGAATATCTGGATAAAATAACCCATATCTCAACAGGTGGTGGAGCAATGCTTTTCTATATCGAAAACGGCACCCTCCCAGGATTGCAAGCGCTTGAAAAATCAAACAACTAGTGCCATTTGTTGAATTCTTCAAACATCTTAAGTCTTTTTTCTGAACCATCGTATCTCGCATCAAACCAAGCAGATAAAATTTTATCAAGCCTTTCTGAATCAATATCCCAAGCTGTCAGACACAATACATTGCACTTATCTTTCTCTACTGCCCATGAAGCAATCTTTTCATTGGTCGCTAGACATGCGCGAATTCCTGAAAATTTATTCGCCCCCACCTCAACACCAATTCCTGTGCCACAAGTCAAAACACCCTTGTTTTCCTCATTTTGCAAAACTTTACTTGTAACTTTGGGGATCATCTCCTCAAGCGTCATTTCCTCATCTTTATTTTGAACACCCAGATTTTTATATTCCAAACCGCGGGATTGCAAAAACCCCTCAACCAGTTTTACGACTTCAAATCCGTGCTTGTCTCCAGCAATATAAATCATAATTTATAATCCTCTCTCTGTTTTATCTCCATTATCATTTTAGCAATTATCTCGTCGTATGAATATTCAGGAAGACCAAGCCCTTTCAATTTGTCTAAGCTATCCGAAATAACTGGTGTCTTGTCCTTTTTATCAACTGGTGTTATTTGTATACCAAAAGGCGTCAGGATATCCCACGCTGTATCATATCTTGTTTTTTTCTCACGAGTTCCAACAGTAATAATCTCACCAACAATTTTTCTATCAATAATTTTTTCTATGACTTCAGATATGTGACCTATGTATGTTTGATGAGCCTTCCAGGAAATATCATAGACAGCCTCAGTCTTGCCATCCAGATTATTCAAAAGCCTATTGAAAGCGCGGTCATTTATAGTGTTTGGACTAATTCCAAGAACATGACAAGGTCTTATTATCACCCATCCATTCTTTGCCATCTTAATATACTTTTCACTTTTCTTCTTTGTTCGGCTATATACACTAAATGGGTTTTTTGCGGCAATTGATGATATGTAAATAATTTTTGCACCGATCTTATCAGCAGCTGTTACAATATCTTTTGTTGATTCTTGATTAATTCTAATTGCTTCCTCAGAATGAGCCTCACACCACTTGGCCTCAGCTGCTGCAGCATGAATAATTATGTCTGGCTTTATCTTATTAAAAACCCGCTCAATCTCTTTTTTGTCAGTAATCTCAAGATGAATAAACTCATTAAAAATCTTATTTTCCCTATAGCTACCAACGACTTTATATTTACTGCGTAAATCAAAATATAGCCTTGCACCCAGATAACTACTAGCACCAGTCAGAAGAATTTTCATAATTTAGTAAACCAGTAAATGAAGAGCGGAGAGGGCGAGATTCGAACTCGCGGTAGGCTTGCACCCACAGATGTTTTCAAGACATCCGCACTAGACCACTATGCGACCTCTCCAAGTCTTCGTATTGTAGCAAAAAAAGGAAAATTTTACACTTTGAGGAAACTACCAACAACTACCCCCACAGTTGTGGCGATGGCGCCGATGATGAACAGCTCAATTGCCGATCTCCAAGGTCTATGCTCAACTATTTTCCCCTTAAGATAACCTATTACGAAGAGTCCGACAAAGGATGATGCAATTGCGGCATTTCGCGCATCTGGCTGATCAAAAATAATCGTTGGGATAATAGGAAACATACCACCAATTAAATATGCAAAAAACATAATAACAGCACCCAAAAACAAACTGTCTTTGTGTCTTCCTGTCTTATCCATCTGATGAACAGCCTTCTCACTGGAGTATTGTCCAGCGCCCATTGAAGATGCCTCCACCATCACAGCCACAATCGCCGCAAGAACTATAACTGCCTTATCTGTGACGCCAATTGATATTCCAACCACAACTCCTGTTGTTGAGACTATACCATCCTGGAGTCCAAACATCATAGACCTAAAATAATCTTCATGTAGAGCTGATCTTAAATTTTTCATAAACGCTGCGGAGGAGACAGGATTCGAACCTGCGTGAGTATTTCTACTCAGGAATTTAGCAAACTCCCGCAATGGGCCTCTATGCGACTCCTCCAGTGTGTTGGTGCATTATATCATCAAGAGGCTATTTCTTGCTACTTGTTTTGGTTTTCCAAAACCTCATTAACCGGTTCAATAAGACGAACTAGAGGTGTTAAAAGTGCCGCCATAACAAAAGTAATTATAATTGCTGATTTCAAATCCAAATGCGCCCCAGCAATAAGAATAATTACCCAGGGTAAAGCTTTACCAACTCCGCCTGCTATCTCCATGTCTGTAAGATAAGCTGTTATGTCATACTTACGCGCAGCCTGATAGAATCTAATCGTGTAAGGAATACTACTCATATTATCAGACATATCTCCCAAAAAATTAACACCAAAAGCGCTTAAAAATGAGTTTGTAAAAGCTCTTAAAACATGAACAATTGAACGAAACCCTGAGCCAATTCTCAACAACATTGAATTCTTTCCCTTGTCACCTGATTTGCCCATAACTCTAAGAAGAAAAATAGAAAGTAAAAGAGTTGCTGATGCAATAGCGCCAACATCCTGATATGTTTCAACCGAGAGATAAATAAAAAGTGGCCAGATAAGAACCCCCACCATTGTTTGGACATTCATAGCAAAACTAGCAATAAGATGATTAATCGGTGCAGTTTTCATGAGATTTATGTTTGCTTTTTTAGGAACTGGTGGCTCAAGTGTTTTAAGCAGCGGATAAGAAGCAAGAATGAGCCCCCCACCTGCGACAAGAAAACCATATTCTATACCAAATTGTGTTGCAATCACACCACCAATAAATGGTGCCATACCTTGTGCAGCGTATGAAAAAATTAGAAGCGTTGTATACTCTGTAGTAGGCTCTTTCTCACTTATTATGGTTGCAAGATCAATATGTCTTGCCATCCAAAAAGTTCCAAGCGCTATGCCGCCTAAGATTCCTGCAAAATACAAAAGAGTACGGTTTTGAGGAAGAAAATAAAGTGTAATGGTATAAAGAAACATCAAAACATAACTTAATATCAATATGTGTTTGGGGCCAAATCTCTTAGCAAGAATTGCTGCAAATGGATTAAAACTGGTTCTAACAAGCTCTGCAAAAATAAAAAACATAGCAAGTTGAACTGTTGAAAAACCGAGATTAAAAATGTAGATTGGCACAAAAATCCCGATTAAACCAAATGCAAAAACATAAAAAGAAAGCGAGATATAAAGCTCATTCATTTCAGTAAAGTGCGGGTGGTGAATTTTTAAGTGCTGATGCAGATAATCGGGCATGAGTTCAATATAACACAAACAGCTTCTTCCCAAAAACTCCTTGAGATCAAAATATCAGTGTTGTATAATTCAGTTCCACTTAGCTTAGTGTTAATATAAGTTAATCATTATGTTTTCGTCTCTGCTTATTACATTTCGAGAAACTCTTGAAGCGGCACTTGTCGTTGGAATTGTCCTGACTTTTTTGACAAAAACCAATCAAGTCTTATTTAAAAAATTTGTCTGGCAAGGTGTGGGATTGGGGGTTCTACTTTCAATAATTCTTGCTTTTGTTCTAGAAGCATTCTTTGGCGGGTTTGAAGGGAGAACAGAAGAAATTTTTGAAGGAATACTTATGTTTATCACTGCAGGATTTCTAACCTGGATGATTATGTGGGTTCACAAACAAAAAGACATTGCCAAAAACTTAAAAGAAAAAGTTGCTCTTCACGCTAAAAAGGGCTACGGAATTGGTATAATTTTTCTTGTGACATCATCTGTTTTCCGAGAAGGAATAGAAACAGTCCTTTATCTTAAAGCAAGTAGTCTTGCCGGTGTCACAAATCAGTTAACTGGGGCTGTAATTGGAATCATTACGGCGCTTATTCTTGGCTATAGTCTTTTTCGCTTTGCAATAAAAGTAAACCTGTCTATTGTATTTAATGTGACAAGTGTTTTTCTTCTTTTGTTTGCAGCAGGTCTTGTGGGTCATGGAGTTCATGAATTTCAGGAAGTTGGAATTATTCCAATTTTTTCATTTGATCCTTTATGGAATATTTCAAATATCCTTGACCATTCAAGTATTCTTGGCAGTTTTCTCAGAGTACTTTTTGGCTACACCAGCAAGCCTACATTTGTCGAGTTTTTTTCATATGCGACATATATCTCCTTAGTGCTTTTAATCCAAAAACTCACTGATCAAAAACTGAAAGGTTTAAGATAATATATGAACATGTTCAAACCAGTTACGGCTAAATCCGTTGATGAATATATCAATATGCTCACACCTGAGCGTAAAAAAACCATTCTCTATCTTCATGAGAAGATACAAAAAGCCTCCCCCAAGCTAAAAGCCCATTTCTCATACAATATGCTTGGCTATGGTAGCTTCAAATACAAAAATTATAAAAAGGAGATTATTGATTGGCCAACCATAGCGCTTGCCAGTCAAAAAAACTACATAAGTCTTTATATCTGCGCGCTTGAAAATGGAGAATATATTGCTGAAAAATACAAAGACAAGCTTGGCAAAGTAAATGTTGGAAGATCTTGCATCAGATTTAAAAAACTTGAAGACCTTAACATAACTGAAGTTGAGAAAATAATAAAACTTGCCTCCAAAAACCCTGGCTTGACTGTTTGACAACTAGATAAAATTGGATTAAAGTTAAATTGTGCCTGCCTCAGAACAGAAAAAAACAAAAAGTGATAAACAACAAGAACATGATCATAATTTTGAACATGAGGTTGTAACCTATCTTGAGTGGCACGCTCCAGGACGCCCCTTCAAAGAACGTACATTTGAATTTTTTGCCAACGCCTTTCTTATCATGATGGCAATAGAAATAATTCTATTTCTTTTTTCTGAATATTTTTTGATGCTTGTTGTTTTTGCATTGGTCTTCCTCTCGTTTGCACTAGCTCTTGTCCCGCCTAAAAATTTCTACTATACCATCTCATCTGAGGGTATAAGAGTAGAAGATCATTTCTTTATCTGGGATGAGCTCTATGATTTTTATATCCTAAAAAGACACAATCGCGAAACAGTTCATGTTACAACAGCTTCATTTTATCCAGGAGAGCTGGTACTGACTATTCCCAAAGACATGGATACTGATTTGGTAAAAAAAATCCTTCTTCCACATCTTCCATTCAGGGAATACGTAAAACTCACTTTTGTTGAAAAAGCCGGCGACTGGCTGGAAAAAAACTTCCCTCTTGAAAAAAGTATTTCCTGAACTTATATTCTCAAGCGGAGGGTACAGGATTTGAACCTGTGAATCCACCAAAGGCGGATCGAGTTTTCGAAACTCGTGCAATTGACCACTATGCGAACCCTCCACAAAACTGTACTCCCGGCGGGATTTGAACCCACGACCTCAACATCCGCAATGTTGCGCTCTATCCAGCTGAGCTACGGGAGCATATGCTGTATTTTACCTAATCCAGATGAGGCATGCAATTAAAGAATTTTCTCAGTCGACTATTTGCCAGGGGGCTTAGCGGCACCTGTAATTGCGGCAACTGATAAGACATAAAAAGCAACTGATACCAAAACAGTGTAGATTAAAATCTTGCCCGTTATCTTCGCGGACTTTGATGCTTTTGGATGTTCTAGAAGCCAATTTGAAACCTTATCCTTAACCATAAGAGACTTGGCTATTTTACTTTTTATGCTTTCAATTTTTTGCTCTTCTGAAGAATCTTCATCTTCCAAGACAGCATTAACCTCATTACGATCTCCTTGAAGGTCTTCTCTTGCATCTTGCATTTGCTGCTCTATGTTCTGTTCTTCATTATTACCTTCTCTATCCTCACCAAAGTTTTCATCTGGAAAAAGCTCTCTTCTGGCATCATCGCGGTTAAAACCTGCTATTTCCTCAAGTGGCATTGACTCAAAAGCTCCAAGCCTTGCTTCTTCTGGAAATTCTGAAAGCGTACTGCCAATATCGCTTTTAATATCATCCCATGGCTTATCGCTTTTCTTTGCGTCAGCAACAATCTCATTCAGTCTTCTTCCTGCTTTTTCCAGTCTTTCCGCATCTACACCAGGTCCGAACAATGTTCTAAATCCCTCTTCCGGACCGCCTGTTTTGACTGCTTCTACCACTTCTTTAGCACGTGCATCATAAGATTTTCCTTCATTTTCTGTTGACTCAGAAAAAAGTGGCGCAGGAGTTATTTCAGGCATTGGATTTGTGTCAGGTCCTGGACCTAATTCTTCTGATGTATCATTCATATAGTTTTCTTCTGTCATTTTATATCCTCCTTTCAGTTTATGCAAACAGTAATTATATAAGTTATAATAATACCCAGTATTTTATCTAAATACGATCATTCTAGCTTTATATTTACTTAACAAACATCTTATAAAATATCAAAAAATAAAAATTAAATATGAAAAACAATAAAACTGAAGCTTTTAAAAAACGCCTTTATGTCTTTGTGCTAAAACTAATTAAATTCATAGAGAGTCTTAAAAAATCTCAAACCAGCAAGGTGATTGGAAACCAACTACTAAGAAGTAATACTGGCATTTTGGGAACTTATATAGAAGGCCTATCAGCCAGTTCAAAAAAAGAATATACAAATTATTTTAACTACTCATTAAAATCTGCAAATGAAAGTGGGTTTGGATCTGCATACTGAGAGATACTGGAAACGGGAATAAAGAAAAAGCAAGCTCTTTACGTAAAGAGCTTGAGGAAAAAAGAAAATTATTTGATTTTTCATACTTATCTTTACTATTTTATTTTTAATATTTAATTTAAAACCATGAAATTTGAATTTTCAGCAGGCGGAGTTGTCTTTAAAAAAACAACTAGCAAAACCTTTATTTTAATTGCGCAGCACTCTTTTCATCACAACTGGGTCTTCCCAAAAGGCTTAATTGGTGATGAAGATAAGAATGAAACCAAAGAACAGACAGCCATTCGCGAGGTGGAAGAAGAAACAGGAATAAAAGCCAAAATCTTAGCACCACTTAAGCCTGTTACATTTTGGTATGTTTTTGAAGGAAAAAAAATCAAAAAGACTGTTTATTATTTTTTGATGGAGCATATATCTGGTGATACCACCAAGCATGATTTTGAAATGGAGGCAGTTGAGTGGATTCCTGAAAATAAAGTTTTTGATAAGCTTGCATACAAATCAGATAAAAAAGTTTGGGAAGATGCTAAAAAACTGATATCTAATAACTAATTACTGCGGAGGGAGGGGGATTCGAACCCCCGATAATCTTTCGACCATACGAGCTTTCCAAGCCCGCGCACTCGACCACTATGCGATCCCTCCTATTTGGGTATTGTAACAAAAACACCTCAGCCAGTCACCCAAACCACCTTGACAACCCCCTCAAAATACATCACACTAAAATTAGTATGCGCCCTGTCCTGAAACGTTTTTTTGCTTTTTGCTTTTTGCTTTTTGCTTTTTGCTTTTTGCCAAATACTGCTTTTGCCCAAACCACATCTACGTTAAATCAGACCACAAAATCAACTAATTCTTTTACTGAGCCAGATCTTGACCCCAGCGTACCACGAAATCAGCATATTTATACTCAATCTGTGATGATTGAGGTCTTATCAGCAGTTGTTTGTCAGATAACAGGGCTTGATCCTGTTAACCCTTATCAGGGGTGTCTTGGCGTCAATCCCCAGACTCGAAAACTTAGCCTCATCCCACCCAGTCTTGATGAAAAAGGCAGTCCACAAGTGGGGGGGTTACTTGGCGCCAGCGCCAACATGATTGCAGTGCTTTATGTTCCAACAACTAGCTCTACAGATTATTTTAAGCACGTCGCCGGTAATTTTGGCCTAGTCAAGTCCGCACAAGCACAAGAGGATAATAGCTATGGTTTGATTGCTCTTCAGCCTGTCTTTGGTCTTTGGGAAACAGTTCGTAATGTCTCATATACACTTCTTGTTCTGGCATTTGTGTTCATCGGTGTTGGAATCATGGTTAGATTTAAAATAGATCCAAGAACTGTTATGAATCTCCAAAACCAAATCCCAAGAGTAATCATCACAATTATTCTTATCACTTTTTCTTATGCAATATCAGCTGTTCTTATTGACATGATGTGGGTTAGTACTTATGCAGGAGTAAGGGTGCTTGGAGATAGTAGCGATACGAAAATAAATGACTGTAAAAGCGATAAACCTGAAAGTCTTTCTGAAAACGCAACCAAAAACCTGCTTCAAACACCGCTTACTTATTTCCACAATGTCTTTGGAGAATGTGATGAGAGTGATGTAAACAAGTACGATGGTGGTTTTCATCGTGTTACATTTGGAGTTGCTGGCAATCTAGGACAAGTCCTCAATGACACAGCCAAAAGTCTTTTTCAAACAGATGAAAACCGTGAAGAGGGCTGCTTCAGTTTTTCAGGAATCAAACCAAACATCAACCCAGGCGCTTGTCTGATCTCAGGCATCACTGGAGTGATGAGCTTCATGCTTATAATTGTTATCTTTGTAATTCTTTTAATTACACTTTTTAGGATCTGGTTTGCGCTTTTGAAGGCATACATCTATACACTTGTTTTTGTTATTACTGCGCCTGTTTATTATGTGCTTGGTCTTTTACCCTCCCGTCCTCTTGGATTTCAAAAATGGCTGAGGTCTTTTTTCGCAAATATCGCTGTTTTCCCGATAACTGCATTTGTCTTGGTGGGCGCGCGCCTCATGATAGATCTTTACAAAAACGATCTAGCAGATAAATTTGTGCCTCCATTGGTGGGAACGCCGGTTGGTGCCAATTTCGGAGTCTTAATGGCATTTGGTGCTCTTCTCATCACTCCCTCTCTACAACAGATTCTCAAAGACAAACTAGGTGTCAAGGGTATTGCGTCACCTGGTCTTATCGCAGCAGGTCTTGCAGTTGGAGCATCCCCTGTCAGCTATCTTGCAGGACGCATGAAGGGCAATCTAACAAGACGAGATTCCCATGGTAATCCAATCGGCTCTGTGTCAAGAGGCGTTGAACAAATAGGAAAAAGCGCATATGCGGGGACTATTGGCAAGCTCCCAGGAGGAGTAGGTAAATGGGCAACACAAAGACAAAAAGAAAATTATGAAATGCGCGCAATGGGAATGGGTGGGAAAACAACCTACAAAGAATTCTTAAAAACAACAGGCATGAGCGGGAAAGAGATTGATGAAGGCGTTGGTAATATAATACGAGATAAAAAATATAAAGACGACGATTCTGGTAAAGCAAGAGATAAAGCACTAAGAGACATGACGCATGAAAAGGCTAGAAACCGTCATGTTGACTTTGGTTCCCATGTCCAACACGGAGAATCTGGAACTGGCAGGACTGCTCCAAGAAGACAAACACCACCAGACAACAATAACGGTGAAGATAGCAACACTGGTTAATTAGATTTCGTCTGTTGGGCAATTGCTCTGATGAAAAATCCAAGCGCTGCCAAAAACGCAACAAAACCTATCTTGCCATCAGGATGCCCTCTTTGACCAACAGTCAGATCTTTCAACATCTGGACACCAAACATCCTTTCTGTTGCAGTTTTTGCCCTCTTATGAAACCACTCCATATCAGCCTTGTTGAAATATCCTTCTTCAGCCTTAATCTTACCCAATTTTGTAAATTCATCACCCTCAATATCAACCGGCAGACTTTTTAATGCATCAATAACATTGAGATAATAGGTAAAATCATACCTTGGGTCTTTTGCATGATAAGCTTTATGGGCTAGGAAATCTGCTGCGAATTTCGACATAATAAACTGCTTAACAAGAAGCCTCTGGTTTTTGCTATCCTGCACTTTATGATAATCAATCCTGATCCTTCCATCTTCATCTCTTTCATAACCACCATCTTTACTATCTTTCCAAAATTCTTTTCTGTTTAGCATGTCATAACCAAACATTGCCTCACCAAGTGGCATATCCCGCCAGACAGGCTTGCCAAGCACAATTGTGGCCTGCTGATCAAGCGATCTGACCTTTCTTGAAAAATCAAGTTTTCCATAATCTCTAAATAAATATCTAAGAGGTTTAACAAAGTTTTTCTGGTAAGCATTGGTAAATTTCTCAGCATCAAATGTCACACCTTTTAATGGATGGTGAGTTGTAAAATCCTCAAACTTAAACTGCTCCTTCTGCTCCATAATGGTGTCATACATATGAAGCGCCTTCTGGAAATGATCACGAACATAATATTCCTGAGCACCCTGCTCAAATTGCAATTTACCAGCCCTATCAAGATAAGCTTGATCCATCTGAGATTTTGCCTCAGCCATTCTCTTTTCTTTTTCTTCTTTTGAGAGACCTGCGCCATTCAGATCTGCGTTAAGCTTTTCAAGTAGTTTTTTTTGTGTTGTCTTCAGCTTTATCAGCTCATCAAATATCTCAAGAGGTGTGCGATAACGCTTAACTGAATCCTTTACCCACTCGCCTTTTTCATTTCTATACTCACGGTCAACTTCTTCAAAATCGGTTGTCCTTATACCGCTCCACATATCAACCAGCAGCGACTTCATCTGAAACATAGAGAAAAAATTACCAAAAAAATCTCCCCTTGGAAGCATTTTGTTTCGATATTGCTGAAAATGCATAAGCCTGTTATAGCGGTTAAAACCTCCTGCTTCTACATCATTTCTACCTGCTCCTCCTGAAAAACCAGGAATGGAGTTTGCAAGCATATATGCATACCATCTGGCATGCTCGTCCCTTTTACCATCATCATCATTTAGTTCATACTTGTCTCCCACCACCTCCATGAGGGCATATTTAAGAAAAGTTTCTACATTTGGATCAGGACCCTTATCACCATAAATATTTATAAACTTGATAAAATTCTCTGCCTGCTCTCTTGTCTCCACTCTACCTGTTTTTGCATCAAATGCTTTTTCAAAATACTTAAGCTTTTCAGCTGTAAATGGTGCGGACTGTCTTTTCTCGCCAGACACACCAGTCTGCATGCTTTGAACATTCTTGAAAATCTCAAGCATTTTTTTCTTATCAAAGAAATCAGACTTTGACCCCAGCATTTCCCGCAGTTTGTCAAAATCAGACAAATGATGAAGTATGTGATGCATCTCAAGCCAAGCAGCACCAAGATTGTTATCTGACTGAAACTCTTCTCCTTTTTTATATCCTTTGAATTTATGAGAAAAAGTAGTCATCAGATTCAAAAGATTTTTTTCAAAAGTTTGTTTGGTAAGCTTACTGTCTAAAAACGCTTCGAGCATTCCTTGCTTGAGCTTGTCTGGCTCATCCCTTATTTTATGAAGCTGAGTACTCCAACTATGAGTAAGCGTAAGCGCCATTGACTGCTTAACCAGCTGACGATAAAGCTCATAGTATTCAGTTTTACCATCTTCGCTATTAAAAAATTTCTTTGGGTTAAGAAAAACATCTTGCAGTGAAACAGTACCAAAACCAGAAGGTCTATCGATCTTAACAGCGCTAAAAAAATCAACAGGGCTTTCCTGATTAAAGTCCCAAGCAAACCACATCCTGTTTTGCGCCCAGGTCACAAAATTGGATTCATTTACATAGTATTTACTTTTTTCTGTATCTATTACTTTTTTCCCATTCTCTAGCACATAACCCTTCCTTGGATCATCATCTATATGTTTGTAAATAATCCGCATTTCAAGCAGAGGAAAACGTCCGCTTAGTCCCCATTCGCCATGACCATAACCATTCATAGCTCTCCAGGCAAGTCCCTCAATTGAATCAGGATTTCTATCTGCCTCATGATCATTTTCAGCTGTAAAATCTTTATAAAAAACAAACTTTCTGATCCAATCAAATGGAAGGTTTAATTTTTGCAAAAGACAGAAAGCTGCAGGGTTGTTTTTATAATTCTCTGCTTGCCCTCTCTTCTCAGGATCATTAAGCCATTGATCAATTTGTGTTTTCGACTCCTGCGCCAATGTTTCAAGATTGGAAAAATCCTCAGGCTTTTTACCTTTAGCAAGCATTATTTCAAGTACTGATTTTGCCTGTCCAAAATCAAGATTAAGGTGAGTTACAAGATTTTTACCTACTTGTTTTATTTTTTCATTGGTCCAACCCGTACCATACTCACTCCAATCAACCTTAATCTTTGACATCTTAACTACATCTGTCTCTTGTTTTATAAGTCCTCCATTCTCATTTTTCTCCACCCTCTCTCCGTTCTTGTCCTCTGCCACAAACCTCCACTCATCTCTTTTCCCTTTTATTGCCTCTCCTGGTGGTGGTTCGTTCTGTCTCTCATTCCACTGATGTCCCTCCCTGCCCCCATTTATGCCACCGATTGTTGAAAGACCTTGTTGGATATCCTCTTCAATTTTTTGCATCTTGCGTCGCCACTGCCCAATTTCCATTTCAGCTCTTATCTGCCTATCCAACTCGTCCTTATCCGCAAGACTTCCACCCCTGGGTGGACCCATTCCGCGTTTTATAAACTCCATTACCGAGAATCGCTTCTCATGTGGCAAATCCTCTATTCGCTTGCCTTCATGGGCTTCCCATTCTTTTTCCGCCCTTAACTGTTCTGGTGTTTTTTCGCTTGTCTGGTCAAGTACTGCTGCTTCCATAAAATCTCCTTTCTTTAAGATACTACTACCATCATATCTAGTAGCAGATCACAGTGTCAATTGAGGCAATTGTAGCCCTATAAAGCAGAACAAGCTTTATATATAAATTACAAGAAGTTAACAAAACAGTTTTTGCGCTTTGAGTTTTGCGCTTTGAGTTTTATAATCTATTTATGGACGAATATTTTGAAGCAACATATCCTGATACCGCACGAATTGCGACACTGAGTCAAATTGCCGATTTTGTCAAAAAAGGCGAATCCGCACAGCTGATTGGATTGCCCACATCTGGAAGATCTATAATTCTCAGACTCCTTGCACACAACAGCAAAGTGCGGTCAAAACACTTTGGCAAAAATTCCAAATTCCATTTTGTATTAATTGACTTTTCAGAAATAAAAAACAGATCACTTTTTGACTGCATGAAGTTTTTCTTTTTGTCCCTGTCTGATTCTCTAAGAGCACGAGGAATGGATGAAGAATATAAAAAAGTAAATCAATTATTTAAAGAGTCACTCAGCTTTAATGACGAGCTGGTTTTGTTTCAGGCCTTAAAAGACGCATTTGACTATCTTATCCTTGAAAGAAACCTAAACATTACATTACTCTTTGACAGATTTGAAGAATATATTCCAAGTATTACAGATCAGTTTTTTACCAACCTTCGCACTCTTCGCTCTCGCGCAATTTATAAGTTTTCAGTTATTTTTTCTCTTACCCGTCCGCTTGAGACCATGCTTGACCCATTACTTCTTGCCGATTTTTATGAACTAATTGCCGGCAATCTGATATTTCTATCCCTTGCAGATAGTGAAATAAACAAAACAAGAATAAAACATATTGAAAAAGTAACAGGCAAAAAACTCTCTTCAGTTCTTTTTGATGAACTAACAAAACTGACAGGCGGAGCGGGCAAGCTTCTAAAAATTTCTACAGAAAGCATATTGGCCAATCAACAATTTAACAATTTAGCTATAGAGCAATTGAGCAAAAATTTATTGCCCCAAAAACCAGTTCAAAAAACTCTGTCTGAAATCTTGCGTTCTCTGACACCTGAGGAACAGTCAGATCTCCTTACTCAAAAGTATGATAACTCTGATGTTGAGGAATATTTCGAAAAAATAGGTCTTGTTAAAAATAAAAGGATTCAAATTCCACTTTTTGAGGAATATCTGAAATCAGATTTGATTAAAAATTCAATAAATGAAGAAAAAATTTTCTATGATAAAAATACCAATACAATCAAAAAGGGCGAGACAACTGTTTCTGACCAGCTTACTTCATCTGAGTTCTTACTTCTCAGGCATCTTTTGCAAAATAAAGGTCAGGTTATAACTCGCGATGATATAATCAGCGCTGTCTGGCCGGATGTGAAATCAACTGCAGGAATAACTGATCAAGCAGTTGATCAGTTGATATTTAGATTAAGAAGAAAAATTGAAGAAAATCCCGCCAGTCCAGTCTATCTTTTTACTATTAAAGGACGCGGTTTCAAGTTTGAATCATAGCCTCAAAAAGCCTTGACAAAAACTCTAAATTTTTATATATTATAATGCTATGAAAGAGGGTAATCACATTGTTATTCCATTCAGACCGAAAGTACGCGGTGGGGAAACAGTGCCTCAAGTAGAACAAAAAAAGAAAAAGCAATCAACTCTAAAAACAGCTATGGATTTGGTGCAGGAGCATGATCCCGCTATTCCTCAAACAACAAAAAGATTTTCAATGCGACAAAGATATCGAGGCAACTGGAGGATGCTTAGAACATCAGCTGGTAGAGAAATGTACAACAAGGTTCTAGCGATAAAATATCTTCGCGCAGAAACAGCAAGCAAAAAAGAGCAATCCAAACCTAACAGGGAAAATGAAAAAGCACCAAGAACGCGACAAAAAGAAACGCTGGTTGCGAGTTTCAAAAACAGAAAAAGGCTTAGAAAAGAAAGCGCTGCAACTGGAATAAATCTTGGTATGTTTGTGCCAGAGACTCCAAAACAAGAAATTGACTCCAAGCTAAAAAAAGAATTAAGAAACAGACCATTTACTGTTTTTGATGCAGGAAAAAATAAAACAAAGGAGAAACAAGCCGCTTAAGACTCCCCTTGCAATTTCTCAAAACTCAAAGTAATCTATAGACATGGCTTATCTTGCTCAATTGCGACTTCCAGGCGGCAACAATATCGATGCCCCAAAAGGCATTCCCCAGGGTGGAATAAATGAAGTTCAATCAATCTTCAGCAACAGCATTACTATCATGATTATACTGACAATCATTCTTGCTCTTTTCTTTCTTATCTGGGGAGGTATCCAATGGATCACATCAGGTGGGGATAAAAATAAGGTAGCACAAGCCCGAGCCAAACTAACCTGGGCAATAATTGGTGTTGTTGTTGCTTTTGTTTCGTTTTTAATCGTAAATCTTATTGGATACTTCTTTAATATCCCAATTTTCGGGTCTTAAACTTTATCAATTCTTCTTTTGGCTATTGACAAGGAGAAAAAAAATATACTATCATTGAGTTAATCCTATGAAAAAGGCACAAAACATAATCTTAGCTTTATTTGTCGCTCTATCTCTTTTTGTCTTTACACCAGCTGTTGTTTTTGCTGGTCCTACGATAAATCCATGTCCAGACGGAGCTGACGGAGGCGGAACTGACTTCGGCAACCTTTGCGACCTTGACGCTGACCAAGTCGGTCCATTGATTTCAAGAGTTGTACAGATTCTTCTTATCGCTGCTGCAATTATTGCTCTTTTCTTTCTCATCTGGGGAGGTATTCGCTGGGTAACATCAGGTGGAGACAAAGCCAAGGTAGATGAAGCCAGAAAACACATTGTTGCTGCAATAATTGGTCTGATTATTGCTTTCCTAGCATTCTTTATCTTAAGTTTTGTACTTAACCTCTTTGGAATAAGCCTTACTGAATTACAGCTTCCACAGCTTACTCCATAAACCTAAACTTGCTTTTCTACCCACGTCTTTGATAGGCTAAATAAAATGACACAAATTAAAAAATCCTTTGTTTTTTTCTTAATGCTTACAGGCTTATTTGCTATGCTCCCAAGTCCAGCTCTCGCAAACAGCTGGGACAGTTGTGTTAAAAAGCTTCCAGCCGGAGGCGAGGTCCCAACTCTTAGATGTTTTCCGGTTGTATTTAGCAATCTTACCAGCACAGCTCTTACATTTGTGGGCGCAGTTGCTGTAATTCTTATTGTCTATTCGGGCATCAAATTTGTAACATCAGGTGGAGATCCCAAGAAAGTCGGTGAAGCTCGAGCAATTATGACCTATGCGATAATTGGTGCAGTAATAGTTCTGCTATCTTTTACAATAATTTATCTGATTAGCTACTTTACAGGCGCGGATTGTGTAACTGATTTTTCTATTGGAAGCTGCAATTAAAACGGTGGTTTGGCCTCTTTTCATCAAAACTTTTCACAAAAACCCTGTCAATCTGGATCATTTGACACACTTTGTTCCGGTTGAAATGCTATTTTTCACATTATACACTGATTGAAATGGACCAGCACCCAATACCCCAAGATGTTACAGGCTTTCAATTTAAGCTTATTGGAAGCATGACTGTAAAACAGTTTGGCTTTGTTGCAACTGGGGTTATAATGGCAGTTCTTTTCTACTACCTGCCACTTAGCGGGTTTTTTGGTATTCTTTTCAAGATTTTTGCAATTCCCTTTTTTGGAGCAAGTGGCTTTATAATTGCATTTGTACCAATTGATGGCAGGTCAATTGATGTAATGGTCGGAAATTTTACTAAAGCGCTTTTTTCTCCCAATCAGTACGTCTATCACAAACTCGGCAAAAAATTTAGCTTCTCAACAGTCAATACTCACAAGAGTCTTTTTGCCCAAAATCAAACCACCAGCTCTCATCCAAAACAAGAAGTAACACAAAAAACAGATCAGCTTCGATCATTTCTAAAAGAAAGCGTCAAATCAAAACCAAAAAGCGCATTAGATGAAAAAGAAGCTGCTTTTATCAGCTCTTTTGCTCCAGCACCTCAAACAACTCCCCAAGCGGCCATTTCTTCACATCCAACAAAAAACATACCCATGCTTCAGCAAGCACAACAAATACTGTCATCTATAAAGCCGGTTCAAACCATTACGCACCAAACACCTAACCAAACCCCTCAACAAACAAAAAAGGCCATCCAAGATACTACAAATCCAATTGATCAAAATAACCCAACTAGTAAAAATGTGCCTGAGCATAATCAAGCACCAGCTGCAAAACCAATAGACGCAGAGCCTGACTCGCTTCATAAACAAATTCAAGAAGCGCATAACCAAAAACTCAGACTAGAAAAAGAATTGGCTGATTTAAAAGCTCAACTAGGCACGCGTAAAACCCAACCAGAACCTGAACCATCTCAAGCAGCAACACAGATGTCTTCAACGACAACCACCCCTGCTCAACCAACAAAACCAACAGAAACAAACACTATGCCTGCTACACAGCCTCAACAAGCGACAACGTCAGTTGCTCCAACACCAAGCTCAACACACGTAAGAAGTATTCCAAAAGAACAATCTAAAAAAATGGGTCTTCTCGCGCCAGATACTCCAAATGTCATAGTTGGTGTAGTCAAAGACGCCAGAGGCAATCTTCTCCCAAACGTGCTTGTTGAGGTCAAAGACAGGGAAGAAAACCCAGTTCGCGCATTTAAAACAAATCCTCTTGGACAGTTTGTTTCAGCAACCCCTCTTTTACCGGGCGCGTATACAATAAGCCTTGAGGACCCCAAAAAACAACACACATTTGATGAGATTCAGATAACGGCAGGCGGCCAAATCTTACCACCCATTGAGATAATTTCTTATGACGCCAGAGAACAACTAAGAAGAGAGTTGTTTAATTAATTTATATAACTTATGCCTGTTCAAAAAGCACATGCTACAACGCAAAAATTTACAGAGATTGTTGACTTTGTCGACAATCTGGTAATCCTTGAGGGGGGAGCTGCTTGCCTTGTGATTGAAATAACAGCTAGCAACTTCTCGCTTCTATCCAGAAGAGAGCAGGATTCTCGTATTTTTTCTTACGCTTCGCTTCTTAATTCACTTTCTTTTCCAATACAAATACTTATCAGAAATAAAAAAATGGATATATCGCTTTATCTAAGAGAGCTAGATGCTGTTGTTAAAAGCACCAAAAACGAACAACTGGCAACATATATTGATTATTATCGAGATTTTGTTCAGGAAATGGTGACAGTAAACGTTGTTTTAAACAAAGCTTTTTATATCGTCATTCCATTTTCATCACTTGAGCTGGGCATTGGTGGAGCAACAAAACAAGCAACAAAAAAAGGCTCTCCAGCCCCATCTCAAAAAGATGTTTTTGCTCAAACAGCTGCAAAAGCTCTGCAATCAAAGGCAAGCTCAGTCCTTGGACAGCTTCAAAAATTTGCGGTAACAGCTCGTGTTCTTGAAAAGGAAGACCTAGTGAAGCTTTTTTATGATATATACAATGACGGCGCAAATATAGGAACTGAGCAGGTAAAAGATGCTGCAGATACTCCAATCATAAGAAAAGAAGGAGAAGTTCAAGCATGAAAATCCCATTTTTAAATAAATCATCCAAACAAACACCCACCTCACAAGTGGTAAAAAAAGCGCAAGGCGTTCCCCAACAAAAAACTGCACCTCAGGTTGTAAAACCGCAACAAAATAAAGCTATTGCAACGCTTGAGAAGGGCGCAACGTCAGTTATTGACATAATAGCTCCCTCATCTGTTGAAGTTGACTTTCGTTATGTCAGGGTTGGCGAGACCTATTACACAACTCTTTTTCTCGCTGGCTATCCACGCTATGTTTCTCCAGGCTGGCTAACGCCAATTATTGATTATGACCATACATTGGATATCAGCATGTTTATTTACCCAACCTCATCATCAGACGTTCTTAGTGATTTAAAAAGAAAAATTGGTGAAATGCAAGCAACTATTTCATCTGATGCAGAAGCAGGCAAAGCAACAGACCCGACAGTTGAGGCGGCGCTTGAAGACGCGCTTGGTCTTCAGGAAGAGCTAGCCAAGGGAGTTGAGAGATTCTTCCAGTTTGGTTTTTATATCACTGTTTCAGCAGGAGACCTGGGAGAACTCCAAGAAACAACCAAAGAATTAAAAACCACACTAAGCTCTCTTCTTCTTGCAGGCAAAACAGCAACTCTTCAGTCAGAAGAAGGCTTTAAGTCAACTCTTCCAATCGGACAAGACAGGCTTTATATAACACGAAATATGGATACCACCTCTCTTGCAACCACCTTTCCCTTCACATCAGCTGTTTTAACTCAAAATAAAGGCGTAATGTATGGAGTGAATCAACAGAATGGGTCACTTATCATCTTTGACAGATTTTCCCTTGAAAATGCCAATGAGGTGGTTCTTGGAAAATCTGGCGCGGGAAAATCTTACACAATTAAGCTTGAAATCGCCAGACAATTCATGCTTGGCGCAGAGGTTATTGTAATTGATCCTGAAGGAGAGTATGGAACACTTACTCCAACCCTCGGAGGTGAGACAGTTGATTTTTCATCAAACTCCGAAGTAAAACTAAACCCTTTTGACCTTGCAGATGTTTATGAAGAGGGCGAAAACCAATTGGGGTTGAAGATTCTTTCTCTACACGGACTTCTAAAAATAATCATGGGGGACATGGATGCAGAGCATGATGCTATTCTAGACAGAGCCTTAATTGAAACTTATCGTCAAAAGGGAATAACTACCGACCCTGCAACCCAAAAAAAACAACCCCCACTTATGGAAGATCTTTATAAAGCGCTCCTTGGCATGGAAACACAAACTGCAAAAGACCTAGCTTTCAGGCTCGAGAAATTCATCAAAGGTTCTGCTGCTGGGATTTTTAATCAACAATCAAACTTCGTAATCGACAATCCTCTAACAGTTTTTTCAATCCGAAACCTTGAAGAGGAGTTAAGACCAGTTGCAATGCACATCATTCTTGATTTTGTCTGGACAAAGGTTAAAAAAACTCTTAAAAAAAGAATTCTGATCCTTGATGAAGCATGGTACATGATGAAATATCAGGACTCTGCATCGTTTGTCTACTCAATTGCAAAAAGAGCGCGTAAATACTACCTTGGCATGACCACGGCTACACAAGATGTCGAAGACTTTCTCAAAAACGAATATGGCAAGGCGGTTCTCACCAACTCATCAATCCAAATACTTCTTAAGCAAGGGACTGCTGAGGTCGATATGATCGCTGATACGTTTTATTTATCGGAGGGAGAAAAGGCCCTTCTTCTTTCATCTGATGTAGGGGAAGGACTTTTCTTTGCCGGACAAAACCATGTAACCATGAAGGTGTTTGCAGCGCCTTTTGAGCATGAATTGATAACATCCAATCCTCAAGAGGTTATGAAACGACAAGAAGAAGAAAAGGCAGAAAGAGACACTGAGGCAGCAGAGTCAGCTTCTCAAGCTCCACAAGCAGCACAGCAGACCACAACACAACAACCTAGCCCTCAGACAACACCACAAACACCTGCTCCTGAAGCGCCAGCTGCTCCCCAAGCCCAAAATTCCACAACTCCAACTACTACACCTCCGGGTGTTCCCCCAACTGCTCAGCAGACATCATAGAGCTTTTTTGCTACTATTAAACTATGGACATTGAGAACAAATTACCAGAAGAAGATCAATCAGAAGAACAAGAAAACAATGACCGATCTAGCCCCTCAAATCCCAGCTCCAATGGCAGGGGTGAAAAAAAGGAAGCCAAGAACGAAGTAAAACAAAACAAAAAAGAAAATATTGACAAAAACGATCAAAAAGCTAAGGGCAAAGATGATGCTCTCAATCAACAACACAGCAAAGATAAAGGGCTAGGACTTTTAAGCAAAAAATTAAAGGCTGTTCGCGAAGCAAAAAGAGGAGAGAGGCTTAAGGCTGCAAAAACCTTAGCCAAAAGCGCAATCAAAAAAAAAGTTTTGCAAGCTGCTAAAAAAGGTCTTATTGCTGGTGGAAACACCATTGCGCCTGGACTTGGTACTGCTACAGGGTTTGCTATAGATCATCCCAAAACAGCTGCAATTATTGTTGTCTTGGCCATTACACTTCCAATTATAATATTAACTATGGTTTTTTCTGCATTTACCAGTTCTTTAAACACTTCTGGTGAGGGTGATTCCGTTTTTGTTTCAGGCTCTTGTCCACATGATGCGATTGCTGGCGGCGTGGCAGAATGTTCGATAAACGTTTCTTATCCTGGAGAAGCATCAGACATACTAATTTCAATTGACCTTCCACCTGGCACTGAATATATCGACTCTGTGCCTGAAGCCACTTTTGACGGCAAGACCATCTCGTGGAGTCTTATTGGCCCAAACCCCTTACCAAACGCAAAACTAAGCAATGTCAACACAACCCTGCTTTTCCATCTACGTGGAAGTGGTGTTCCCTCGGCAAGCCTACCCATTGCTTACTCGATTGTTCCATTTGTTGAATCAGAAACCCCCATTCAAGAAGCATTAAACAATTCTGGTTGTGATGGATCAACCCCGAATAATCCTCATGGAAATTTTGGCAACCCAAATTGCGATTTTAATAAAAATGAATTGGGTAAAATTTTAAGAAGAGAAGACCCTGCCAACGCATACAAATGGGATGCAATAATAGCTTGTGAGAGTACATACAACCCAAACGCCTATAATCCAAATTCCTCTAGTGGAAAAGGGGCATATGGGCTTTTGCAGATGAATCCCGCACAACAAAGAACTGATATTTATAGATTTGATGCTGGAAATGTAAACTGGAACCCAGACAGTAGGCCACTTGGTGTTGCAGCAGGAGCACAGGTTACAAACGCAATAAACTATAATACTATTGGATTGAAAGGAAGTTTCAAGTATTGGGAATGTAGAAAGGCAGCTGGAATAAGATGATAAACATAGACAAAAAATACATTTTACTAGGAGCGCTTTTTTTAACTCTTGTGTTTGTGCTTGTGTTAATTGCAACCGGATCAGTCGGAGCGCCAGTTGCAGAGGACCAGTCAACAATTCCAACACAATCACCTATTGATGGCAATCTTGATCAAGCCAACACAATTCCACCCGTCACATACAATACTGATGCAAGTAAAAAACAGATTGAGAAAAAAGAAAACAGAATTCCTTTGACTCAATCTGATCTTGATGCCAAACAAGAAATTCTTTCCCTTCTGCCTGAAGGGCAGAGCTATGGAATTATTTATTCGTCAGAAAATTTCAATATTGAATACGTAGAGTCTTTAGATTTGATAAAGGTAGAAATTTTGTCAAACAGTATTGAAGATATTAAAACCGAAGCTGTTAACTGGTTTAGGGATCAAGGATTGAGCCAGGAGGGAGTTTGCAACTATCCGGTTGATTTTTATCTAGGTTCTGGCGTTGTCCCGGATGGCGGAGAAATATTTAGCCCTATTGCGCCAGGTTGTTGAGAGTTTTAAAATTTGTTTATGAGAAAAAAATTAAATATTTTGTTTATATTTTTAATGATCTCTGTTTTTTCAATCATTAACCCCCTAATTGTCTCTGCTCAGACGGGAATTGCTTGTATTGATGTTTATTTTGACCCAGGCGCACCTAAACCAGATCCAGCAGAGGGTTGTCCTGATGTGGCTGCACCGGGAGAAATACCAAGCGCTGACAGGACAGCTCTTTTACAACAAATTTCTACTTTTATTAACAATGGCACCATCTCTTTTTCTCATGACAATGACAAAAACGCAATGCTTGGTAACGGTATTGTCCAGAGGAGGGTTGGAACCGGAACTGTAGAAATAAGCACTAAGGCGCTACGAATGTATGTTTATATGGCTAATCAGGGTTTTAAATTCAACGTTTCATCTATGATAGGAGGACACTCAAGGTGTGTTAAGGGGTCTAGTCCTTGCCGCGAATCTGCCCATTGGTCAGGAAGAGGAGTTGATATTAACAATATAAATGATTTTGATATAGACACAAACAGGTCTAGGGAATCCCAAAATACATTAAAAAATTTTATGATTGTTTTAAACAATATGCCGACAGAGATTTCCCCTCGTCAAATAATTTGCTCTGGCAATGGTGTGGTAGACTCCTCTGTCTTAGCTTTACAAAAGGGTGTAAGTGGTATTGTTGATGGGCACCTAGATCATGTTCATATAGGTTATTAATATGGATAAAGTGAACTTTCTCAAAAAAAATAAATGGATATTCAGCTTGGTTGTGTTTATTGTTTTTTTGCTGGGCGCATTCTCACTTATTCCATCAAGCACCAATCAATTTCCTGAAGAAATTACCCCCACCAGATCTCCTGAGTCAAGTCAAAATGGGTTTTCTGAAGAAGATCCAAAAAATTTTGCTCATGAATATGAGTTTGATCCCTTAATCGTAGAAGGAGCGACCAATCAAGAGGTATTAACAGACGGAACAATAATATATTCTGTTCCTTCAGAAAACCCAAACCGACCAGATGAAGTTTATGTAAAAAATGGTCTTATTGTTTTTAAAAGTGTATATATTCCCATAAGCTGGACTATGAAGCTTTCTGAGCTTGTAGAATTTACGGGTGATCCTCCGTGGATTTTTGAAGGGTCTAAATATTATGGTGACACAATAAGGGTTTATGTTTACCCTGATATGGGGCTTGCATTGATTGTGGATGAAGATAAAGATTTAGTGTTGGAGCAACACCTTTTTGACCCCATGCCTGTTGAGCAATACATTGAAAGGTATGGGGAGGATATCCCTGCGCGTTAGTTTTGCTGTACTTTTACCGGCATTATTATATGAAGAAATGAGGGATCGTCTTTTATTTTGAAAACTCCTGGATTTAGGGGGCCTGTCATTTCAAAAACAAGTTCTTTTGAGTTTATGGTAGATAGGGCTTCTTGCAGGTAGCGCGCGTTAAAAGCTATTTCATTGTCCTCTCCCTTCATGTTTGCCTCCACTTCTACTTCATTTTCTCCTGTTGATGTTGATTGAGAAGATATTGTTATTTTATTTTTTCCAAAAGATAATTTAATAATATTTGCTCCATCTCTTGCAAAAACAGAGCATGTTTTAACAGCTCTTTGCATTTCTTCTCTGTCAAAAGAAACATTTAATGAAAAATCGGTGGGAATTATTTTTTCAAAATTAGGGTATGTGGCCTCAATTAATCTTCCCACAAGCACACTTTCTCCTTGTTCGAAAAGTAGCTGATTGTTGTCTGTCGACACATACATTCCTACCTCTTCCGAATCATCATTTATAGATAATAGTTCTTTAAACACTCTGGCAGGAACTATAAAAGGTGTTTTGTTGTTTAATTTTTTTGTTTTTGTTTTGTGGTGTTTTAAAGACAAACGATAACCATCTGTTGCTACAAGAAGAAACCCTTCTTCTTCTGGTCTTAAAAGAACACCTGACAAGGCAGGTCTTGTGGTGTCTGTGCTTGCCGAAAAAATAACTTGAGAGAAATCTTTCTGTCCTTCTTCTTTATTAAAATTTGTTATTTTTTCTCCTTTTTCTTTATATATATTTGGGAATTCTTCTTCATTAATTGTTTGGAAGGTGCTTTTTGTTTTTTTTGTACTCACAGTAAGGGAGGTTTTGTTTTTTGTTTCTATGGTTATGGTTTCTTCATTAAGAGAACTAACCAATTCTATAAATGTTCTTGCGGGTATTGTTATTTCTCCTTCCTCTTCTATTTTTGCAGGTATTTTGGTTTCTATGCCTATTTCTAAATCAGTAGCTGTTATTTTCAATTCTTTACCTTGTGCTCGTATAAGAATATTTAAAAGGATTGGTAGTTGCCCCTTGCTGGAAACAGCATGATTTACAAAAGAAAGTTTGTTTTTTAAAATGTTTGTTAAAACCTGTATCTTCATATAACTATTTTAGTTGTTGTAGTAGTCTATCTGGAAAAGTGGAAAAAATCAACTTATAAATATCTTATAAAGAAATTTATATAAATTAGTTTATCCACCAAATCAACCTTTTTTTTTAAAAAAACAAAATATAATAATGCCAAACCTCATTAAACCATAGGCATAAAAAATGTGGATAAAATGTTTAAATCTTTCTGTATAAAATGTTAACAAAAAAATAACAAAAACTTCTTAACAAATTATCCACGTATTGTTTTGGTAATCCCCAATATTTCCTCTTGTATTTCTTTTTTATTATTCATTAAATCACGCACCTTATCCACAGCGTGCATGATTGTTGTGTGATCTCGACCACCCATCACATTTCCAATATTGGTTAATGTAAGCCCCAACTCTTCTTTTAATATAAACATGGTTATATGTCTAGCGCGAACCAAAAAAGCATCTCTTTTGGGACCAGTTAGCATGGTGGGCTTTATTCTATAAAAAGAACATACCTGATCTATAACATCGTCTGCATGTAGGTGGTGAGTTTTTTCAGGCACAAAGTTTCCTAATGACTGTTGAGCCACCTTCAGTGTTAAAGTCTCATTTTTTGTTTTTGCTTCTGTAACAACCCTAAGCAAAAGCCCCTCAAGAGATCTTGTATCTGTTGCTTGCTCTGCTAAATATTTTGCAACATCAATAGGTAGATCAAAACCAAACTTTTTGGCTTTTATCAAAAGAATAGCAGTCTTTAATTCAAAATCCGGTTTTGCAATATCTACAGTTAACCCTCCTGCAAAACGGGAAGAAAGTCTTTTTTCAAGCTTTTTTATTTCATGGGGAGGTCTATCCGAAGAAAGAGCTATTTGTGAGCCCTTATCTATTAAAATATTAAAAGTGTGAAAAAGCTCCTCTTGAACCTTTTCTTTGCCCTCAACAAATTGAATATCGTCAATTATAAGAAGGTTTGCAGATCGAAATCTTTTTTTCATTCTTCCTGTATCATTGCTTCTAATAGCTTCAACCACCTCGTTTGTAAACTCCTCACTAGTTATGTAGATTATTTTTTGAGAAGGGTTGTCCACATAAACCTTATTTGCTATAGCATGCATTAAATGTGTTTTTCCAACACCAACAGGACCATAGATAAAAAGCGGATTGTAAGATTTTCCAATATTACCTGCAACTGTTTGTGCAGAAACAGTTGCTAGTTGATTGCTGCCTGAAACAGCAAAGTTGTTAAATGTAAAGTCTGGCCTCACACGTGGTAAGTGACCAATTGTTTTTTCTTCATTTCCAGCATTTTTTATCGTTTGTTCTGCAAAAAGAGGCCCTTCATCAATGTCTTTGTTTTTAAGCATGACACCCACTCTTGGTACAAAAATAACTGAGACCTTTTCTCCGGTATGAAGATAAAGAGACTCTTCAATCTCTTTTAAAAACCTTGTTTTTAACATGTTTATCACCATTGGAGAGGTTGCAGCAACTGACGCTGTTTTTGCATTAATTGATAAAAGAGAAGTTGGTTTGAGAAGGGCGGCAAATGTTCCTCGAGAAACGCTAGGCTTTATTCCAGATAAAACCTTGTCCCAAACTTTTTTTAACTTTATTTCGTTCATAGTAGATCATGGCGCAGGGTTAACAGTTTAGTAATGTGGATAACTTTTTGTCAAGAGGCAGTTTGCTTACTGGTCAATAATCGACATCAATAACATGTTTTCTAGAGTCTTTAGTTATGTGTTTTAAGTTTTAAGCCAAGCCGTCAACGCGTTGTTAACCTTTGGTTTTTGTGGTATACTTACCCTCATGGAAAGGTTAACAAAACCAAAAAAAATAAAAAGAAAAAGAAAACATGGCTTTCTAACTCTAATGAAAAGCAATGATGGAAGAAAAATAATAAAGCGTAGAAGAGAAACAGGAAGAAAAAGACTGACTGTCTAAACCCTCCCATGTTAAAAAAGCTCTACAGGATAAGTGCCGCAAAAAGATTAAAAAATCCTAATGTTTTTAGATCAAGTTTTTTTATTGCTAGATTTGAGGATAGCAAGCAGGGTGTGTCTAGGTTTGGTTTTGTTGTTAGAAAAACCATTGATAAAAGGGCGGTTGTCAGAAATAGAATCAAAAGACTTTTTAGATCATGCATAGAAGAAGAATTGTTAAATATTAAACCGGGTTTTGATATGCTTTTTTTTGTAGAAAAAGGTATAATAGGAAAAACAAGAGAAGAGATCTGCGCGGAATTGAAAAGCTTTTTGCTAAAAAAAAACCTCCTGATTTCAAATAATTAAAATGAAAAAACTTTTTATTTCCACCATCCGATTTTACAAATCTTTCATATCTCCTGTTCTTAAGCAGGTTTTGGGAATACAAAAAATTTGTAGGTATGATGTTTCTTGCTCAACCTATGCTATGGACGTGATTAAAAAAAAGGGCGTTGTAAAAGGATTAGCTTTATCTTTTAAAAGAATTATAACTTGTGCCAATCCTAATTATTCTTATGGGAAATATATTTGACATTATTTTTGTTAACCCGCTTATTAATGCAATGGTTGCAATTTATCACTTATTAACAAGTGCTGGAATTCCATATGCTGTTGGGTTTTCGATAGTTGGGCTTACAGCGGTGATACGTATTGTGATTTCTCCCCTCTTGGCGCATCAAATAAAGGCGCAAAAAAAAATGCAAGCAATGCAGCCACATCTATCGAAAATAAAAGAAAAGCATAAGGGTGATGCTAAGGCTCAACAGGCAGCAACAATGGCACTTTATAAAGAACATGAGATTAATCCAGCAGCAGGTTGTTTGCCGCTCTTGGTTCAGTTGCCCCTTTTTTGGGCGCTTTTTCATGTTATTCAAGAAATTGTTAAAAAAGACGGTATTACATACATAAACAAAGCTGTTTATTCAAGCAGTTTGAGAGTAACGGGTAATTGGGACACAAGTTTTTTTGGACTTCCGATAGGTCAATCGCCAAGCGAGCTTGTTTCAACAACCGGCTTTCTCATTGTTCTTGTACCTATTATCACAGCAGCTTTAATGTTTGTTCAGTCAAAAATGCTTGCGCCAAAGGTTAAGAAAGACGCAGTTAAAAAAGATGGACCTGATGATTTTGCAACAACTTTTCAGAAGCAATCAATGTATTTAATACCTATAATCATCGGTTTTGCTGGTTGGACATTCTCAATAGGACTTTCTCTGTACTGGAATACTTTTACTATTTTTGGTATTATACAGCAGTACTTTTTAAACAAAGATAAAAATGAGTGATCTAAAAATTACAACCAAAGAAAAAAAAACAATAGAAGAAGCAATCGGTGATCTTTTTGCATCCCTTGAGATACAGGGGACATTTACTCTTTCACAAAATGATGAAATATTAGATATTGTGATGGAAACTGAAGATAGTGGCATGATAATTGGATATCATGGAGAGACACTTGAATCGCTTCAGCTTATTATTTCTTTAATGGTTGCCAAAAAGATAGATAAGTTTATAAGAGTTTCAATTGAGGTTGACGGTTACAAAAAAGCCCGCATGGAATATCTGGAATCTTTGGCAAGACAGATGAAGGAAAAAGTGTTAGAAGAAAAACAGGAACAGGTGGTAGATTCTCTTAAATCATGGGAGAGGCGTATTGTTCACCTTGCCCTTCAAGATGATCCTGATGTTGTTTCAGAGTCAGCTGGCGTTGGACGCGACAGGGTTCTAATAATAAAGCCCAAGTAAATTGCTGCATTGCTTGATTGTTCAATTGTTAAGACAACAATGAAACAATGAAACAATGAGACAATTCGTTTCAAACCTCGAAAAAATTCTCTTCTACGCGTTACTCCTTTTGCTCCCTGTGCAACTTGGCAAACATTTCTGGCCTAGCTCTTCTTTTGTTCATGGTTTGAGAATTGATTATTTATCCCCCACTCTTTACTTGACTGACATTATTGTTGGGTTGTTGTTTGTTGTGTGGGCTATTCGCGCATTTGGTGCAAGGCGTAAGGCGCAAAACTTAAAACAACAATTAAAAACTAAAAGTTTTTTAAGCTTCACAGCAGCGTTTTTGTTTTTGGTTTTCAATGTTTTTCAAAACGCGGTAATAGAGCACGCCCTTTATTATGTGTTAAAAATTCTAGAAATGGGTTTTGTGGTTTTTTATATAGCTAAATTTGTGGATTTGAAAAAAGATTTGGTAAAGGTTATAAGTATTTTAGGTTTGGGCTCTGTTTTTGAATCAATTCTTGCAATTGCCCAGTTTTTTAACAAAGGATCAATTGGAGGAGTGTTATATTATCTTGGGGAACGGACATTTACATCAACTACTCCTGGAATTTCTAATGCGTCAATTCAGGGAGAGCTAGTTCTTCGACCGTATGCAACATTCCCCCACCCCAATGTGCTAGCTGGATATTTGGTGGTTGTAATGACACTTGTTTTGTTTTTGTTTGTAATGATAAGCAAAAAACAAAAAACTATCAGTTATCAGTTATCAGTTATCAGTTATCTTATCCTTAGTACATTTGCCCTTTTCCTAACGCTTAGCAGAATAGCAGTATTGGTTTGGGTTTTGGTTTTAGGATTTGTGTTGGTTAAAAAAATATTATCCAGCAATGTGGTAATAAAACAGGTAGGCAATATGTTAACAATTTTTATTATAATTGCTTTTGTTTTTTTTACTCCCCTATTCTCCCGTTTTCTGGAAACATCAATTAGAGAACAGTCAGTTGTGCAAAGAAAAGAATTGATAAATGCATCAGTCGAGATGGTAAAAGAAAAGCCATTTACAGGAGTTGGTCTTGGTAACTTTATCCCAACACTTGTTAATATAAGTGGTCCGCTTAAATCATCAACTTATCTCCAACCGGTTCATAATATTTATCTTCTCGTTGCTGCAGAAACAGGACTGATTGGGCTTGGTTTTTTTCTGATTTTTCTCTATAAAACATTTAAAAAAACCAGCCATAAGCTACATATCATAAGTCATATGCGATTGGTTTTTTTAATAATTTTAGTTCTTGGAATGTTTGATCATTACTTCTTAACACTTCAACAAGGGCAACTGCTTTTTGTAGTTGTCTTGGGTTTGTGCTGGACAAAAAATAATTTTACATAAATTAATAATTGATAGTTTAAAGTTGTGAACGGGAAAAAATTTACAAACAGTAGCTTCGCAAACTTAAGGTTTCTTATTTTTTTCGTAACTTTTGAAAGTTGAGATTAGCCCGCAAATTTGAGTAAAATTCACATCCCGCACTGCGAAAACCCATCTGATCCATTCACTAAAACTAATAAATTTAGTATCATAAAATTATGCCCAATGATCAGCCCGCCCTAATCGCAACTGAAGAAAAGCAAACTCTGCCAATTTTAATAGTAGATAAAAAAGGAGGATTTGGAACCATGCTTGCTCAAAAATTACAAGAGCACTTCCTTGTAGTTCTTGTTAGTAAAGATGTACCTGATTTTCATAAAAACCTTATCCATGTCCCCTATAAGAGAAAGATACCAACAATTCCCGATAATACATTTACACAAATTTTTGTTTTTTATAACGGCGAAGAAGAAGTGCTTGAAATGCTTCCAAGCTTTATGAAAAAGGCAAACGATACAGGAGGGAAATTAATTTTCATATTAAGTCTTTTTCAAAGCAATGAAAAAATATTTAAAAGAATCTCTCACCATACATATCATTCAATGCAAACAATTTTATATGGTGAGGTTTTTGAACAAAAAGCAACTTCATCTAATGTTGTTAATTTTTTTGTCCATCAAGCAAGAGGAAAAGGCAAGCTTGAAATACCAAATGATGGTATGGATAAATATTATCCAGTTTTTGATGAAGATGTAATCACGGTTATTATCGCGACCGCATTTAGTCAAGGAAAACCAAATAAGCTTACTTTTGTTTTTCCTAAGGTTCCGTTTACGGCTTTAAGTATTGCAAGAATTATTAAAAAAATTAATCCAGATTTGAGTTTTGATTTTAAAAAAAGTAAGTACAAGGCGCCCAATCTTTTTATGCCCGATGGGGGAGTTTATGTATACACTTCATATCCACTTGAAGATCGGATCAGAATGATTCCAGCAAAGCATGATAAATGGATTGAAAAAGCATCTAGCAAAGTTCTCAAGCTACCAAAACAAGAATTAAAATTTAATTTTAAGACTTTTCTGCTTAGTGTTTTGGTTGCAACAATGCTTCCGCTTATTGTTTCTGTTTTTTCAATGGGGTTAGGACTTTTTGGGCTTTATGGATCTGTGAGTGCTTTTTCCAGAGGAGAGGTGCAAGCAGCAGAAGGGTTTGCTGGCTTTTCGAAGAGCTCATTTGAAGTTGCTGATTTTACAAGTAGCAATTTCCCAGCTATTTATTTTTTTCCTGAACCATTTAGGTCAAATTTCACAGACAGTATTTTAAGAGGTAAAAGAGTATCAGTTGCAGGTCTTGAGCTGATTCAGGCATTTGTAGTAGTTAAAAACATAACCAATGGAGAAAGCAAAAGCCCCAAAGATGATTATTTAAAATCAATTGCATCAATTAAAAACTCGCTTCTTACTCTTTCTCAGATGAGAACAGAAGGGCAAATACCACCAAGTATAGAAAAAAAACTAGCTGATCTGGATGAATTGATAGGCATAGTTGAAAATACAATTGATGCAACACCTGAGCTTTTGGGATTTGATGAAGAGAAAAAATATCTGATTCTTTTTCAAAATAATATGGAACTTCGTGCAGGAGGTGGCTTTATTGGATCATATGGACTTTTGACATTGAGAGATGGAAGAGTAAAGGATTTTGTAGTCAATGATGTTTATGATGCAGATGGTCAATTAACAACGCATGTGGAGCCACCATATGCTCTTAGACGTTATTTAGGGGTTGAGCATTGGTTCATGAGAGATAGTAACTATTCAATTGATTTTAGCGCTTCAGGTGCAGCTGCAGCCGACTTATTTGAAAGATCAGTTGATGTAACTGTTGACGGAGTAATAGGGATAGACACTGTTTTTTTGAAAAAGATTTTGGAGGCAGTTGGTCCTGTGTCTGTGAGTGATTATAAAGAAACTGTAAATGCAGACAACTTTTATCTTTTGACACAAACTCATGCTGAAAAAAATTTTTTTCCTGGATCAACCCAGAAAAAAGATTTTTTAAGATCTTTATTTACAACACTTCAATTAAAGGTGTTTGAGGGGGATATATCTTATTTTGATCTTATAAAAAAAACTGGTGAGGCAATAAAAGAAAAACATGTGCTTTTTGCATTTAAAAATAGGGCAGTTGAAGAAGTGTTTAAAGTCAACTCGTTAACAGGTGGGTTTTGGGATGAAAGAACTTCCAAGACAGATACGTTTCTTGACTTTCTGGGAATAGTTGATAGTAACCTGGGGTCAAATAAGGTTAATTATTATCTCAAACGAAAAATAAGCCACGGTGTGAATTTTTCGCCAAGTGGTAATGTAACAGCTGTTGCTGTAGTTGATTTTGAAAACACCAGCACAAAAGATAGTATTTTTGGTGGGGATTACAAAAACTATATGCGTTTTATACTTCCAGAGGGCGCTGTTCTGAATGCAGTAAGTATCGATGGATTGGCTATTGAAACAACACCAGCAATAACAGAACCTTCAATTTTTAATGATCAGACTTTTGTACCACCAAGTCAATTAGAGATAGAAACATCGGTAGTTGATGGAAAAAACATAATTGGATTTTTTTTGATTGTCCCAACAAGTTCAAAAAAGAAGATTGGAGTTTCATATTCGATTGCAAATGCTCTAAATATAGATTCTGATAAGTTCTCATATAATCTCAGGCTATTTAAACAGCCAGGAACAGTTGATGATCCTTATGCGCTTACATTTACTTACCCAAACTCGATAAAACTTTCAGACAAAAATATAGGAATAGTAGATCTTGGAGGAAAATTTGTTTTTGAATCAAAAATGCTGACTGATCAAGATATAATTATTAATTTCGTAAAAAGGTAAATTATATGTCTCTTCTTGATTTTATTTTCCCAAAACGTTGTGTTGGTTGTAGAAAGTTCGGTTCACGTATTTGTACTGATTGTTTTTCCCAAATTTCTTTTATTGATGGGGGAGTCTGTGTTGTTTGTCAGCATCATGCAATTAATGGTCTAACCCACCCTGTTTGTGGTGGGAAATACACACCTGATGGTGTATTTTCAAGCCTTGTTTATAAAAGCGTTGTCAAAAAACTGATTTATAAATTTAAGTATAAGCCTCATCTAATTGTTTTGAAATCTCAAATGACTGATCTTTTTTATGAAGGTCTTTTAGAAAAGGAAGAGTTTTATAATCTTTTAGATAAACAGGTTGCTTTTATTCCAATTCCACTTCATGCATCCCGTTTTAGAATGCGTGGTTATAACCAATCAGAGCTTCTGGCAAAAGAACTGGGGAAAAGATTTAGTGTAGCTGTTTTAAGTGTTTTAGAAAGAGTAAAAAATACCAAGACGCAGGTTGGTTTGAAAAAAGAGGATAGGGAAAAAAATATCAAAAACGCGTTTAGGATTAAGAATAATGAATTAGGAACTAGGAATTATAATGCTGTTTTTTTGGTGGATGATGTAGCAACGAGCGGTGCGACTCTTAAAGAAGCAGCAAAAGTTTTGAAAAAAGCAGGATTTAAGAAAGTTTATGGTCTGACTCTAGCGCATGGAGAATAGTTTTACATTTGTCCTAAGATTAAGTATCATCAAGGTATGAAGATTACCAACAAAAAGGCCTTTTTTGATTTTGAAATTAGAGAGAAGTTTGAAGCAGGCATAAATCTGACTGGAGCTGAGGTCAAGGCAATACGCTTGGGGCACGCTGATTTGACAGGAGCATTTGTCAAAATAAAAGGACTGGAAGCCTATCTAGTAGGCTCAAAAATTTTCCCATATGAATATGCAAGACCTGATAATTATGATTCAATGCGAACAAGAAAACTGCTTTTGCATAAAAAAGAATTGATCTCGCTTAAGTCCAAAATTGAGGGCGCGAACTTGACTTTGGTGCCTGTTTCATGGTATACTACAAGTCGCCTGATTAAGCTTGAGGTAGCGCTTGGAAAATCAAAGAAGAAGTTTGACAAAAAAGCAGCAATTAAGAAAAAAGATCTTGATCGTGAACAGGAAGAACTTTTAAAGAATAAATACTAAATTCGAATTGATAGAAATCAACATTCACTTATAAAAATTAACATTTGATTTTTATTGGGGGATGAATTGATTCGACGGGAAAAGTACCTTAAAAACTGCAAGCCGGCATTGAATCAAAGCCGTAAAACTGATTCAAAAATTAAATGCTAAATCTAGCATTAAAAATCTAGAAGATAGGTTGGCGCTCGCGGAAGCGAAGCTAGCTAGGAGACTAGGTTTCGGACAATCAGCTTACGCGCAAGCAATTGCTGCTTAGGTTTTAGTCCTGTCTGTATGGTCTTTCTCAGCGGGATTATATAAGGCAAAAATACAGTTGGGGAACTTTATCTAAGACTGGTTAGTCTTTTATATCGAATTTATAACCTATGCTTTACTTTTCTTGTTAATTGGATAAGGTAAAGTTAAATTTAAAAATTAACTAAGCTTGTAGATGTTGAGAGATAATTTATCCGGACTCCAGTTCACTGCTGGACATCTCCACAAATAAACCGTCAGAAATGACGGTTTTTTATTTATTAAAGCTTGATTTCAAAAATCTTTTTGTCTGCGAGAAATTTTATTGTTCCACCACTTTCATCAACATCGATAGCTAGGGCCTTGCCGAGAAGATCTGCAACGTATTGGGATTTAAAAGCACCCTCTTTATCAAGAGTAACAATTCTTGAGTTGCCTTTATCAAGAACATAAACATTTTCAGTGTCAATGTTGGTTGCAATTTTTGTGGGATTGTTAAAAGGTTGATCAATTCCTGAAATTTTAAGCCCGTCAGACTCGCCCCTGGTGTATTTGGAGACATCTCCAGTTGAATAAAGAACCCAAACAGATCCATCGATTGCCATACTCACGGCCTTACTAATATCAGGGCTAGTTTGAAAGTAGTCTGACCTGCCAAATCCGCTTGATCCCGCAACGTATTTATGTATTTGGTTGTTTTGATCTAATATATAAATATTTCCTTGATAGACTGATAAGTCTTTTGGGTTTTCCCAATCATCATCATTTTCAATAATTTCTTTCCCGTCAACAATCACAGCATCTTTGGTTAAGACATGAACACCATCTGTTCCAGTGGTAGTAGAAATAGCATTTTTGCTGTCAAGCAGTACACCAAGCAAGCTGTTGTCATCAACTGTTATTTCTTTTGGCTCAACCTTATTTACATTTGCTGTTTCTGTCAGTTCATCCTGTACTTTTTTGTGAAGATCTTCTATTTGATTATCCTGCTCTGACCCTTGTTTAAATTTTTCTAGATTTGCTTTTAGCAAGTTTTCTGCTTCCATAAAATCACTTCTTGCTAAACCTTCATTTATACTTTTGAGGTCTATTCCGCTTTGATAATTTTTAAGTGCAGGATCATAAATAGCTGCAAACTCAGCATCTGTTTTTTGATCAATTTGTTTTTTGGTGTTGAGAATGAGACTTGAGACAAGAACTAGTAATATAAAAATTACAACACTTAGAATCATTTTTTTTCGATGATTAAGATTTTGGAATTTTGAACCTAGAACCCCCCAAACCTGTATTTGTTTTGAAGAGCCAAAGAGGCGAGGGTCTGGATCAGCATCAGGAGTTGCGTATTCTGCGCTTGGATTATCAGGCCTTATGACATCTGCATCAAGAGATTCATTTTCATACGATTTTTCTTCAGTAATTTTTTCATCCTCTGTTTCAATACCACCATCCTCATCATCGGCTATTTGGAGTTCTTGTTTTTTTACTTCATCTTCAATGGTGGGCTCGTCTTTTGTATCAGCTTGATGGGAAATGCCTTGGTAATTAACTATTACAGCTCCAAGTCCACCGTTTTCTGTTTTGTGCATTGCAGGAGACAAGACTTCTGCAATATCGTTTGGGAGGGTTGCCTCAAGCGCTTCTTCTATTTTTGATCTCTCTACATTCTCTGAGAACTGAATTGTTTCAAGAATAATTAGATCTTTATTTTCAAGAAAGCCTGATGCTGACAATACCTCATTGTTTGTATCTGTTTTTTCAAGTAATTCTCCTATTTTATCCCCTCTTTTCATGATGACTCTTCCAGCACCTGCTATAAACACATACAAAACATTTTCCTTTATGAAACAAATTGAAAGACTGATGAGGGTTGATTTGGGAACTGAATTTATACTTTCTTCAATTGCAGTTTTGATAGTTTCAATTGTCTTTTCAGAGAGGGCAAAGAATTCAGCTTCCAGATTGTTTAGAACATCTTTGCCGATTGAGTTAAGGGGAATTTCTTCATGTTTTTCTCTTATCAGCGAGAGAATAGCAAAAAAGTTTCCTGCGTTGTAAGCCTGTGCCCAAGACAAGTCAGTTGGTGTTGCAACCAGTTTGGCAAACGAGATGACAGGAGCACTTGCTTTAAGTGAATTCTCAGACATTATTTATACTATAACAATAGTAATTAAAAAAAGCGAGATTCCAAGAATTAGGAAAATGGCAGATGTTGTTTGGATGATGGCTGATGCTTTGTTTGCAGATAAATTAAGCGTTCTGTTTAAGACCTTTACTCTGCTGATTACAATAAGCGTAAAAAGAATATAGACAAACACAAGGCCAAGAAGTAAAAGTTTAAACGTAAGATTTATCCCCTCTGTTTGTGCAAAACTGAAAAAACTGATCAGATCAGGTGACATTTCTTTTTGCTCCTTTCACTTGAGGTCTAAGATCAGTTACAAGATCTGCAACAGTTGCAGGATGAGGTGTTTGCTCAAATTCAAAATTGGCTTTTAGCGCCTCAGTTTGAATCGGCACATCACCATAGTCAAAAAAACTTTGGAAAAACCCTTTTTGGGTATAAGAAACATCAACAACGTCTTCGATGTTTGTTTCAGATAGATGGTAATGAAGAATGTTATCAATATCAAGATCAAGAAGTCTCTTTTGGGTCACTATTCCAACATGATAAAACCAGACCATGAATTTGGTAAAAGCAAAGTTAAAAACAAGAATGTAGTAGAAAGAAACAAGAATGAAAATATATTGGGATGAAATTGAAAATGGAATAAGGTTTGGCAAAAATAAAAAAATAAAGGGAATTAATAAAAATATAAAGGTATAAAAAATCCAAACAAAATTTGTGATGAAATGACGTCTGAGAAAAAGTATTAATTTTTCTGATTTTTCCTGATTGGCAAAGTGAATCCCTGTTGGGCTGGGGCAGTACGCGCTAAAAATACCAGGTTCTTGATCCACCTCTTTGAGAATAGGGTTTGTGTTTTCGGTTTCTTGCTTTTTTGTTTCGGTTTTCGTATTTACAAAAATATCAGGCATATTATTTATGTTCTATATTAAAAAATGCAAAACCCGATTGCGGGATTGAGAGATAGCCTGGTGCTCTCAGGTTAAACGCTCTTTTGAAATCATCACCACTCATGGAGACACCATTTATTGTGACATTGGCAGTGCTTCCGTTTCCTTGTGAGACAGAGACACTTGTCGCGTTTGATATGCCTCCTTTGCCTGAGGTGAGGCTTCGTAGCTCATCCATGCTGTAGGGATTTCCACCCCAGCAAGAAGTTGTAATAGGTGTAATTCGTCCTGTGTCAATTCCACCAGAATCACGGAGTGCAATTGCAGCATTAACAATATCTGCCATCTCAGTTGGGCTTAGCCAAGGATTTGACCTGCCACATGTGTTTCCTGAATTGCTGTATCCTTGTCTCCACCATGATTTGTAGAGCCATGGAGATCCTCCGTCTTTTTCCCATGCTTTGTCAATAAATCTTGAGCCGCCAGATCCATCTTTGGTATCCCAACCAATTGGTGATGCATATCCACCATGGGTTGACGCGTAGTAGGTGACTACATCTTCAAGAACCTGTCCTCGTGTTGACTCAACCGCGCTTCTCCAAGCAGCAGGTGGATTATCAGCTTTTCCAGAATTAAAAACCTGACATGATTCACTGGTACAGATCTCTTTACCTTCGACTTTATATCTATATGCATAAGTTCTTGCCGCAACGGCTTGAGCTTTTAGTGCTTCAGGATGCCAACTGGATGGCATTTCTGCAATTCCCATTAGGTATCGTTCCTCAAAGTTTATCGAGCCATGTCCTGCAACGTTTATATCCCCTCCTGTATCCTTGCTGACAGGCTGTTTGCCATAGTATGCATTCAAGATTGTTTTAAAGTCTTGTCCAGCCTGCGCGCGCCCTCTTGCTCCATATTGGCTCATTCCTTTTCTGTGCGTATATCCACCAAAAGAGAAAGCAGCAAATGAGCCACCTGGGGCTGATTCATTAAACCCCTTGATTGAGGAAAGGTATTCATCTGCAAGCTCGCCTGACCCAATTGTAAAAGTAAAAGTACCTGATCTTGCGGAAAGAATTTCTTGTTGCTTGGCAGATAGGTCTGCGATTTTTCCTGATAAATCGCTTTGATAGTTTTTGGCTCCCTTGACAACTTCATCAAGCTTGGCTGATTTTTCATCCAAAGATTTTTTGACTGATGCTAGTCTTTTTTGTTCATCTTCAAGGCCTGCCTTTTTGCGTTCTAGATCAACAAGCGTCAAAACCATATTTGTAATTAGAGCCTTGTCTTGTTTTGTTTTGGCTTGTTGGAGAGAGATAGTCCTGGTTGCATCAGATATATCTCCAACTGAAAAAAGCGCTAGAAACGGGCTTGAGTAGTAGGAGTTTATATAGAACTCACGTATAGTTGCAGAAATAACCCGTTCTTTTGCTTCAAACTCCTCATAGCCCTTATCAATTTCTTTTTTCTTAACAACAATTCCATTTTCAATACTAATGATGCTTGATTTTATTCCCTCAATTTGTTTTTTCATGCGGGTCAACTCTTCCTCAACTGGCTCAGTTGCTGCAATTGATTTAGCAAGCGCATCATTTAAGTTGGCAAGCTCTTTGTTGATATTATCTAATTCATCAGCCTTTATAAGTGATGGATGAGCAACAAGAAGAATACTTAACGAAAGTACAAAAGAGGTAAATAGAAGAAAAATCTTTTTAATGGGCATAGGACTAATATTATACCAAACTTAGTAAAGCATATTTTACACGATTTGCAAAATTAAAAAAATGTGCTATTATGACAGGGATTCTGCCCCAGGCTTTAATTATATGGATCAAGACGCACAATTTCAGGATTACCCTGCATATACTGAAAAATCTTCTAACAAAGGCAAGTTTTTTGCGATATTTTTTGTAACTGTTCTTCTTATTGCTGGAGTTGTCGGAGGTCTTTATTTTATGGGAGCCAACCAGCAGACTGAAGAACCAGAAATTGCAGTAATACCAACTCTTGAACCAACTGCAACCCCTGATCCAGAAGCAACTAATTCAGCAGAAACTTCAGATGAAGATCTTGAGAAAAGCGATTTGACGGTTGATGTTCTGAATGGTTCAGGAGTTGCTGGAGCAGCAGGTGGTGTAGCAGCTACATTAAGATCTGCAGGATACACGATTGGATCTACAGGAAATGGGGATAATTTTGATTATGAAGGCATAACTATTGTTATAAAAAGTGACAAAAAAGCCTTTCTTAAGCTTTTGCAGGCAGACTTAGAGGATGTGGCATCTGGAAGCGCTATCACATCAGAAACTTCAGATGATATTTCAGCTGATGCTGAAGTAATTGTTGGACAGTAGGCTTAATTCTTGGATTTATGATTTAAGAATTCTTTAAATTTTCTTTAGTTCCTCTCGTCAAATCTCCATAAATCTGATATTATAAATCATAGTTCATGAAAATATTTATCGCTACAGATCACGCTGGTTTTGAATTTAAAAATCAGATTAAAGAATTTCTTCTAGAAAAAGGTTATGATGTTGAAGATTGTGGGGCTCATGTTTTTGATAAAGAAGATGATTATCCTGATTTTATTTCAGTAGCTGCTGAGAAAGTCGCAAAGAATCCTGATGCGTTTGGGATTGTGCTTGGAAAATCAGGAGCGGGTGAGGCGATTGTTGCAAATAAAATAAACGGTATCCGTGCAGTTTTGGCTGTTTCTGAGAAAAATGCAATGCTTGCAAGAGAGCACAATGATGCAAATGTTTTATCTGTTGGATCAGAAATTGTTGATCACGAATTGGCAAAAAAATTAATTGAAATTTTTCTTAATACTCCATTTTCAAACGAGGAGCGTCACCTTAGAAGAATAAATAAAATAAAGGAGATAGAAAAACGTGTTTGAAATTATCCCTTCGCCTGGTACAGAAAATAAAGATTTTGCTGAGATTGATGAGAAAATAAAATCAGTTAGAGAGCTTGCTAAGACAATCCATATTGACGTAATTGATGGAAAGTACGCTGATAATACTACTTTTTCAGACCCAAATCCTTTTTCAAAATATACCAAAGAATTGCCAAGCGGAGAAAGAGGACAGCTTGTCGGAGGTAAGGGTTTGGTGCTTGAGGTGCATTTGATGGTTGAGGATCCGCTAAGTTATGTAAAAAGATTTGCCGATGCAGGCTTCCATAGGTTTATTGGTCAAATTGAGAAAATGCCGGATCAGGAGGCATTTGTTGCTGAGGCGCAGCTTTATGGAGAGGTGGCGCTTGCTCTAGATAAGCAATCAAGCATTGATGATTTGAAAGTACCTTTGTCTGATCTTGATTCGCTTCTTGTTATGACAATTCAAGCAGGATTTTCAGGACAAAAATTTGAAGAACAACTTCTTGAGAAGGTCAAAAAGATTAGAGAGAAAGATGAGTATCTGCCGATTGAGGTAGATGGTGGGATAAATGAGCATACAATTCAAATTGCAGCATCAGCTGGTGCGACAAGATTTGTGGCAACCAGCGCGATTTTTGGTGGGAAAACACCTCTTGAGCAATTCAAACTTCTCCAGGAAAAACTAAAACCGCTTCTTTAGTATTGACCTACATATTAAGCTGCATATAATAGACATATGTCAGATGAAGCAGAAATTGGAGAAGGGCAAGGGCCTTTGGCAAAAGATTTGGGTGTTCATGATGAAAAATTAAGCGGTAAAGAAAAAGAGGTGTTGCAAGTCCTCAGCCCTGATTTCAATAAAGATGGACACGGGCTTATTTTAGAAAAAATGAGGGCATTGGCTCTTTTATCTTGCGGAATTTCTTTGGATGTTGCCAAGATGATCGGAAAAGACCATGATTCAACATCTGAGCATAGGGGTTTTATCGCAGTTTCTGAGGATAATCAGCAAGTTGTTTTTAAGATACTTGAAAGGTTAATTCCTGATTTTGAAGACTGGAAGAGCGCCAACTGGCATGATTTAGATCAGGCTAAAGTCGTTAGTCTACAGGAGCATATTAAATGGGCGTTCACTTCTGAAGAAGCAAGAAACTCTCCCAAAAATATCTCAGAAAAGAATTTAAAGCAACTCAAGTCAAGATTGGCAAAAGAATATTCTGCAAAAGACATGGAAATAGAGGATGCCTACGACCTTGTAAAAGAAGCAGGCGGGATTGTGACACCTGAGCTTGCCGCTGTTCTTAAAAATGGGGATTACGATCTCCTCATAGGAGATGATACGAGCGGTCGTCTATCTGCTTTGATACTTCATGATCTTACCCAGAGGTACGCGCGGGAAAATCCCAGCGCCAATGACCCGCCTCTTTTATTTGTTGCGGGAGGACGTGGAATAGAGGAGAGAAAAGCAGCCATCCAGGATCATTTTCAGAAATTGTTTAAAAAAGCCAAACAGTCTCCAAGTCGGGCGCTGCTTGTGACTGAGACAATTGCAACAGGTAATTCGGAAAGAGTTTTTGCTGGGATGATGCGGGAAATTGGCGTTCCCACTGATATAGCAACAGTCGAGTTGATACAACCAGACCTATCGCCAAAAAGGCTAGAAGAAAATTCAGATAATGAAGGGTTAGAGAAGGAGCTTAGTCAGTTTGCAAATCATATAAAGCAGATAGTCGAACCCAGCAGGCTATTTATAAATTGGGTAGGCCCTGAATGGGGTAATGTGCACGGTAAGCCTCAAGGCACTGTGAAGAAGCTGAAAAATACAACAGCAGCACTTTCGGACTCAGACAGTATAGAGCATTCGACAAGAAAGATTGAAAGAATTGATCCGGTTACTCAAGAAAAAGTTTCAGATCCATGGATGATTGCAAATCCCAAAACACACAAAGCCGTTTTGCTACAAAGAGCATTTATTCCCCATGTGGTTGAGGAGCTGTATAAGGAATATTTTGAAACGGTCTGAATATTTTTAGCCGTCTTATTATTTATTTTGCGAAGAGCTGTTGATTGAACTTGTCATGATGGATGTTCTTTGAAGAATTAGATAAACTGAAAAAGTCGCCAAGACAACGATAATTGCGATAAGAGAAACTATAAGTATAAGCGTTTTTCTTCCTGACTCTTTGTTGTAACCACTTTCTGCTTCATCTAGATTCGTAGAATAATCTTTTTTGATGGTTATATTTTTCTTGGGCATAAACTTATTGTCCTTCAGGCGGACTGGTTGTTGGTTGACCAGGTTGAGCACAAGAAATGCAGTATTTATTGCCAATCGAATCTGTTATAACGTCATGTTCCTGCTCTTCAACATTTTCTGTTTGGCCAGGTTTTGCTTGCTCCCCAGTAGTCTTATCAATAAAAACCTTTTCTTTTTTAATCGTTACGCTTGATTTGGATTCAGTACCTCTTACAAAATATTCAAACCTGGTGTTACATCCCTGTCCCTCTCTTGGTTCAATCCCAGTTGATGAACAGACGTACTTTCCATAAACATTTGGTGGTTTTTGTGGAATTTCAGGATTTTTTCCTTCAAGAAGATGGTTCATCAGATTGTTCCAGATTGGGGCTGCGCCTGTGACTCCTGAGACAATTCCACTCATTGCAGAATGATCATTGTTTCCCACCCAAACAGCAACCAGATATGAGGGAGTATAGCCAATTGTCCAATTGTCACGATAGTCATTGGTAGTTCCTGTTTTGACAGATACGTGTTTGCCTGGAATTCTAAGCGCTGAATTTGGACCAAAAGCAGGGGTTCTTGCATTATTATCACTTAAGATATCAGAAATTATAAATGCTACCTCAGATGGGATTATTTTTTTGCCAAATATAGGACTGTCTGGCGGTTTGTATTCTTCAAGCACTTTTCCTTCTCTGTTTGTTATTTTGAGAATTGGTTGTAGATCTACCCTATACCCTTGATTAGCAAGCGTTCCAAAAGCTGTTGCCATCTCCGTCATTGTTACTTCACCTCCACCCAGGGTAAGTGCTAAACCATATCTACTTGGATCAGTAAGGCTTCTTAGGCCCATTGAATTTCCTATTTCAACCATTTGTTTAACACCGTTTATTTTAAGCATCTGAACGGCTGGTATGTTGTATGAATTAGCAAGAGCCTGTCTCATTGAAACAATTCCATGAAATCTGTTGTCATAGTTTTTGGGGCAATAAGGTTTTTGTCCGGGGTTTGGAAAACAAACTGCCGCATCAATAAAAGGAGTTGCAGCAGTATATCCGTTCATAAGACCAATCGCGTAATTGATTGGTTTTATAGACGATCCTGGTTGAAGTTTGGAAAGAGTTACATTTACGTTTGGTTCAAAGACACAATTATATCCAGGTATGCAACCCTCAGGCTCTGCCTCTCCAAAGTAATCCTTTCCTCCAACCATTGCCAATACCTCACCGGTTGCAGGATTGGTAATAAGCGCCCCCCCATTTCCGACCCGATATCCTTTTACATCATCAAGAATTGCTGAAACTGATGCTTCAGCATATTCCTGGATTTCCATATCAAGACTAGTTTGAATTTCAAGCCCTCCTTGTGTTACGACTTTTTCACCATATTTTTTAACCAAAAGATCTTTAAGATAAAACACAAAATGAGGTGCTTTTATTGGATTTGAGATTTTTTGAAACTCAAGTTTTTGACTAAAAGCGTCATCATATTCTTTTTTTGTAATATATCCTTGTTCCTGCATTCTTCTTAGTGTTTCTTCTTGTCTTTTTTTACCTAGTTCAGGACGTGATCCATAAGGAGATAAAACACTTGGTGATTCAGGCATAGCAGCAATAAAGGCAGCCTCAGCAAGACTCACCTTAGATACTGATTTTCCAAAAAAAGTTTGAGCCGCAGCTTCCACTCCATAAGAGGTTCCACCATATGGAACTTGATTAAGATACATTTCAAGAATTTTATCTTTTGGATAAAGCGCTTCGGTTGCAAAAGAAAGAATAACTTCTTTTACCTTTCGGTCTATTGTCCGTTCTGGTGAAAGAAGACTGTTTTTAACTAGTTGTTGGGTTAGCGTAGATCCGCCTTGAAGTTCGTCATGGACAATGATTGAATAAAGCGCACGAGTAATTCCTCTTATGTCAATTGCGCCGTGTCGGTAGAAATCTTTATCTTCAATTGCAATTGATGCATGCTGCATATCTTCCGGGATGTCTTTAAGCGGTACAAATGTCTGATTGCGGTCTGCATAAATCGTGTAGAGATGCTCGCCATTTCTGTCATAAATTTTGCTTGAGTAAGATCCCGTGTTGGCGCCAAGCTTGGTAGGAGAAGGAAGATCGCTAAGGAGAAAAATATAAAGCCCAGCTATTGATACCAAGATAAAGACAAGAATTAAAAGTGGAATAAGAACCCTTTTCTTTTTAAGAGAAAATTTTTTTGCGTTCTTGATTACTTTTTCGTACCGCTTAATCATTTTGACTCTCCTATTTTAGCAGATTTCTCGTTAAGGTATAATAGGTCATATGCTATCAAATTTAGGCATTAACTTGCTCGATATCATTATTATTGCCGTAATTATGTTTTATGCCCACGAAGGATATATGTTGGGTTTTTTGGTTGCACTTATGGATTTGGCTAGTTTTATTGCGTCATTTGTTATTGCGTTGAAGTTTTATCCTTTTGTTGCAGACCTCCTGCTTATTGTTTTTCAAATACCAATCGGAATTGCAAATGCAGTAGGTTTTTTTCTGCTTGCTTTTATAAGCGAAGTTTTATTTAGTCTTTTTTTAAAAAGGGTAGTTTCATCTTTTCCCAGAGCTCCAATTGATAATAGGCCTTACAAATTTTTTAAGAAAATTGATCATCTTCTTGGTGTTTTCCCAGGGATGATATCTGCCTTTATTGTTTTAGCATTCATACTTAGCGTTATTGTTTCTCTTCCCTCAACTCCTCTTATTAAAAATTTGGCAACAGGATCAAAAATTGGATCAAGACTGATCGCAAATACGTCGTTCATAGAAAGTAAGTTAAATGCTGTTTTTGGTGGAGCGCTTAACGATACTCTTAACTTTCTGACAGTAAAACCAGAAAGTGATGAAACGGTTGAGCTTCGATTTCGCGTGTCAGACGGAAAAATTTCAAAACAAGCAGAAAATGAAATGTTTACTCTTGTAAATAAAGAAAGGGTTGAGGCTGGCCTTCCTCCAGTTGTTTTTGATGAATCTCTTGCAGGTGTTGGGCGCTTACACTCACAGGATATGTTTGAGAGAGGGTATTTCTCGCATTACACCCCTGAGGGACTTGATCCTTTTGATCGCATGGATAAAGCAGGAATCGAATACGGATTTGCAGGAGAAAATTTGGCTTTAGCCCCAAGCGTTGAGCTTGCAATGCAAGGGCTTATGAATAGTCCTGGACATAGGAGGAATATCTTGGATCCTAATTTTAAAAAAATAGGAATTGGCGCAATTGATGGAGGGGTATATGGGCTAATGTTCTCTCAAGAGTTTTCTGATTAATGCAAAGCTTATCAAACCTCAAAAAAGAAATAGAAAAACTAGGCAATCAAGAGAAGGCAAATTTCGCACTTCGTTTTTTTAGAACAGGAAAAGGTGAATACGGAGAAGGTGATGTTTTTCTCGGGCTTACGGTTTTTGAGCAGAGAAAAATTGCTGCTAAATACACAGATCTTGGATTTTTAGATATTCAAAAACTTCTTGATAGTAAATATCATGAATTTCGGCTGGTGGCCTTGGTTATCTTAATGCATCAATATAAACGAGCCGATAAGTTTGGGAAAAAGAAAATCTATGATTTGTATCTCAAAAATACAAAAAGAATAAATAATTGGGATTTGGTGGATATCTCAGCTTCCAATATTGTCGGTGATTTCCTTTTGGATAAAGACAGAAAAACTCTTTATAAACTTGCAATGTCTGATAGTCTTTGGGAAAAAAGGATTTCTGTCATCTCAACTCTTGCATTTATCCGCAAAAACGAATTTGAGGATACGATTTCAATTTCTAAGATCTTACTTTTTGATAAGCATGATCTTATTCACAAAGCTGTTGGTTGGATGCTTCGAGAGGTAGGGAAACGCGATCTTAAAGTTTTGTGCAAGTTTCTTGACAAGCATTACAAAATTATGCCTCGCACCATGCTCAGGTATTCTTTGGAAAAATTGGAAAAAAACAAAAAAGAGTTTTACATGGGGAGAAAATTATTTGTTTAGATTTGTTCTGATTTGATTTATGATAAGTGGGATGTTTTTTAGCCTCTCAGTAATGATATTTCTTTTTGCACAGACATCGATTAGAGAATTGATGTCTTCTGGTGAAAGAGTGGTGATGGTGGTTGTTTTGGGAAACATGATTGATTCTGGGTTTTGATTGTGATCCATGTCTAGAGCATGACCAAGTTCATGGGCAAGAGTATGGATAAGTTCTTCTTTTGAGGAGTCAAAATAAATATTTATTGTTTCAACCCCATTGTCGTAAATATATTCGCCTTGTTCTGGTTTGTATTTTAACTGTTGGTTGAAGTTTTCAACAGTTTGGTTAAGCTCCCCTACCTGCTGGTTGAACTGCGAGGTTGATTGATTAAGTGTTCTTGCCTCAACCCTTAAAGATTCCGCTTCTTGATTAAGCGCTTTTTGTCTACTGATTAATTCCTCGTATTCTTTTGCTGGCGCGCCTCCTTGTTCATTCCAAAAAGCTATATCTTGATTAAGTTTATTAATTTTGGCATTAAACTCAGCTGTTCTTTTGTTGAAATCAGCAATTTTTGGGTCCAGTTCTCCTTGTTGTTTTTTAACTTCTAAATCAAGGTCCTGAATTTGGTTATTAAGAAATTGTCTCTGATCATAGACAAGATTTATTTCAATATCACCATCTGTTTTGTACTCAAAAAGATTCTCTCCGTACTCACTGCCCCATATTCTTGATGCCTCATTTATAAAAGATTTGAAGTCGGAGCTTGCCAGATTATATCGATTGTCAATCGAGCCAATTCGATAAGTGCGAGGTTGGTTGCATATGGATTGATAGATAACACTTTTAGTAGATGTTGTAATTTGAGCTCTATTAAAAAAGCTCAGTCCCAAGACAGTAATAAGTATAATTGTAAAAATTTTCTTCATATTAATTCAGTGTTTTACCAGCCCATCTAAACATTTTATTTTGTTTAGTCATTTTTAAAAAGTGGTTTAATCTTTTTTCAAATACATCAGGTCTACTGCGCGCGGCATCTATAAATCCAATTCTAATGTTTTGATATGGTTTTGGGAAGTTTTGGAAATTCTTCCAAATTACCATATCCTGCTTTAGTAGTTTGTGTAAATCAGAAGGAATCTTAAAATCTGTTTGGGTGGGGTAATTTTTTAGCCCAGCAGAGGTCATCAGCCTTCTTCTAATGAGCTTTTTCATTCGTTCTACATTAAGTGTTGACCAGTTGCTTTTTGGGCGCCTTATTGAAAATCGTTGAGCATATTTTTGATTATCGATTCCTTTTACTGTGCTATCAATCCAGCCGTAGCAAAGCGCTTCTTCTACTGCGTCGTCATAAGAAATTCGAGGTTTATTTGATGCTTTTTTATAATAAATCAGCCAAATCTCTTTTTCTTTATCGTGGTTTTTGAAGAGCCACGCGCGCCAAGCTTTTCGTGTTTTGACATAAAGAGTTTTTGTAATCTGCATAAACCTATTCTAGCAAAAACATTTCTTGCAATTAATGTAGTGTTTCTGTAGTATGGATTTTAAGATGAATGAACAGTTTCAATCTCAAATTTTACCCCTAATCAACGAATGGCTTTTCGATCATGGAGTAAAAATCATTATTATTTTTGTTATAGCTTTTCTTCTAAAAAGATTTAGTAGCATATTTATAGAAAAAGCCATAAGAAGAGCAGTCAGACCAGATAAGCACACCTCAAAGATGGCTGAAGAAATGCGGGAAGATACATTGATTTCGATTTTTGCTCAATTCGTAAACATAACAATCTGGATTTTTACTGCGATGTTAATTTTGGCTGAAATTGGCATCAATACAGCTCCACTAATTGCTGGAGCAGGAGTAATCGGACTTGCACTTGGATTCGGAGGTCAATATCTGATAAAAGACTTGATTGCAGGATTTTTCATCATTCTTGAGAATCAGTACAGAATAGGAGATGTTATTTGTGTTGATGGAGGCAAGTGCGGGTTGGTTGAAAGCATTGGTCTTCGTACAACAGTGCTTAGAGATCTTGATGGCACAACACATTTTGTTCCAAATGGTGAAGTACACATAGCATCAAATATGTCCAAGGATTATTCTAGGGTAAATCTTGATATTGGTGTTTCATATGCTGCGGATATTGACAAAGTAGAAAAAATTATTAATGAAGTTGGCAAGAAGCTTGCCAAAGATCCTAAATGGGTTGATGATATAGTTAGCCCGCCTCAATTTTTGAGAATTGATAAGTTTGCTGAATCTGAGATAGTTATAAAAATCTTGGGAGATACCAAGCCATTATCTCAGTGGAAAGTGGCAGGAGAGCTTCGAAAAAGGCTTAAAAAAGAATTTGATAAAGAAAAAATTGAGATACCATTTCCACAAATTACAGTTAATCAGGCAGGGGCATAATCGCTGTTTCTTGTTTCAGAATTAGTCCTGTGCTAGAATTAGCCTCATGGACAAAGCATACGATCATAAAAAATATGAGGACGATTTATATAATTTTTGGGAGAAAAAGGGCTATTTCAAGCCTGAGATAAATCCCGATGGCAAGCCTTATTCCATTGTTCTTCCCCCCCCGAACGTGACAGGTACGCTTCATATTGGTCATGCATTTGAAGGAACACTTCAGGATGTTGCAATCAGGTATCATCGGATGAAAGGAGACAAGACATTGTGGCTACCGGGTACGGACCACGCCGCAATCGCAACGCAAGCCAGATTTGAGAAAGAGCTCCACAAAAAGCACAAAAAATCCAGGCACGATTTTTCCCGGGAAAAGTTTTTCGGAATGGTTAATGAATTTGCGCTTTCTAATCAGGATCGGATTCTCGGACAGCTTCATAAAATGGGTTTTTCGCTTGATTGGGATAGACTCGCTTTCACTCTGGATGAAAAGCGAGAGACTGCAGTCCGTACTGCTTTTGAAAAGATGTACAAAAAAGGTCTTATTTACCGTGGCGATAGGATAGTTAACTGGGATCCCAAAGCACAGACAACAGTAGCTGATGATGAGATAGAGTATGTAGAACAGAAAGACCCGTTTTATTATTTCCGTTATGGTCCGTTTGTGATCGGAACCGTGAGGCCTGAGACGAAATTTGGCGATAAATATGTGGTCATGCATCCTGCAGACAAAAGGTATAAGGACTATAAACATGGTCAAAAAATAGAGCTTGAGTGGATTAATGGTCCGATTGAGGCGACAATTATCAAAGACGAGGCTGCGGATATGGAAAAAGGATCAGGGGTGATGACCATAACACCTGCACACTCCGCAATTGATTTTGAGATCGCGCAAAAGCACGGTCTTGATATAGAGCAGGTGATTAATGACCGAGGGATTTTATTGTCGATTGCAGGAGAGTTCGAGGGGCAACACATTAAAAAAGCAAGGGCGTTGATTGTTGAAAAACTGAAAAAGAAGGGACTTGTTGAGAAAATCGATGAATCTTATGTGCACAATGTAGCCACAAATTACCGTGGAGGGGGAACAATTGAGCCACAAATCAAGCGTCAGTGGTTTGTTGCGGTAAATAAAGAATTTGTACTTGAAAATTCTAAAATTTCAGGAATTCAATCAGGATCAGAAGTAACTCTCAAACAAATTATGAAGAAAGCAGTTGAGTCGGGTGATGTAAAGATTGAGCCTAAGCGGTTTGAGAAAATCTACTACCATTGGATAAATAACCTGAAAGACTGGTGTATAAGTAGGCAAATTATCTACGGGCACCAGGTGCCTGTTTGGTATAGAGATGACGATTTATACGTTGGTCTAAATGAGCCTGATGGGAAAGAGTGGAGGCAAGATACAGATACACTTGATACTTGGTTTTCTTCAGGTTTGTGGACATTTTCGCCTCTTGGATGGCCTGATGATGTAGAGGGCCTTAAAACATTTCATCCCAACTCAATTATGATGCCAGGATATGAAATTCTTTTTTTCTGGGTTGCCCGTATGATACTTATGAGCGGATTTTTGCTTGGGGAGGTTCCTTTTAAGAGGGTATATTTGCACGGAATAGTAAGGGATAAGGATGGTAAAAAGTTTAGCAAGTCATTGGACAATGGTATTGACCCATTGGAAATGGTCGATAAATACGGGACAGATGCACTCCGTATGGCACTAATTTTCGGTGCGGCTGTTGGAAATGATGTGGTGTTTGATGAGCAGAAAGTTAAGGGAATGAAACATTTTTCCAATAAGCTCTGGAACATGGCGCGGTTTATTGAGATTAATCGAACTCAAGGTTCAAAGTTCAAGGCTCAGAGCTCGTTTGAAGAATTGGATAAAATCGCAAAACATAATACAGATAAAAAATGGGTGAAGAAAACAGCAAGGCTGGCCAGTGAAATTACAAAACATCTGGATAACTATAAATTTAATTTAGCAGCAGAGAGGATTTATGAATTTGCATGGCATGAATTTGCAGACGTTTATATTGAAGATGTAAAAACAAGAATTGATAAAAATTCATTCGTAATTCTTAATTCGTTATTCATAATTCTTCTTAAGCTTCTTCATCCCTTTATGCCTTTTGTTACAGAGGCTATTTATCAGGAGTTTCGAAAAAACGGAATCTGGATAGAGGGCAAGGACTCAATAATGATTGAAAAATATCCTACGCCAAAATCCTAATATCTAATAGCTAATATCTAAATAATTTCAAAATATAAAGTATCCAAGACTGTTTTGGCTATTTAAAATTGGGAATTCATATTTATTTAGAAGTTGGGATTTATGAATTGGAAATTAACCAAAGTTGTTTCTTTCCCCCAAATCAATTATCATGGTAGCGATGGAGAAGAAGCCTCAGATACATAAACAATTCCCGAAGATATCCCGATTTATTACCGAATACTACCGTCGTTTTATAGCAGTTTTGACAATTGGATTTCTTTTTGCAGGCATTGTTTTTCAAAGTTTAGCGCTTTTTGATAATCTAAATAGGCACCAAGAAACAAGCAATAAGCAACGAGAGATAAGACTAGAATTAAATAGGTTAAAAGGTTTTACAGATAAAAACGGGGATTATAGAGATATATATTTTAAGATTGCCAGTCTTGAATATGAGCTTGGAAATGTTAATCTAGCACGGGAATATCTGAAAAAAACATTGAGTCTTGATCCAAATTTTAAAAAAGGTCAGGTGCTTGGGGCAAAAGTGGGTTTGTAGTTATTCTATTTTATATTAAGGCTTTGATTCGCCTGGTTCAGTTTTTGCTTTTTCGTCTTTGTCTTCTTCGTTAGCTTCACCTTCAGGTTTTTCTCCTTCGCCTTCTGCTCCTTCTTCGCTTTCAGTAGTCTCTGGCTCAGGCTCGGGTTCAGGCGCAACAAGCTCTGCTATCTTAGCAACCGTCTGGTCAGGCGCTGTAAGTATTACTACATCATCATTTACTTTAAGATCACCGACCGTGATATGGTCATTTACTGCAGCTAGGTGCTCAACTGATACTTCTACATTTTCAGGAAGGTGATCAGGTAAAGCTTCAACTTCGATTTCATTTATTGTCTGAAGCAAAAGTCCAACCTTTTCAGTAACAGCTTTTGCCTCACCTATGAGGATAACAGATATTGTTGCTTTAACTTTTTCTTTGAGGTTAACCTCATAAAAATCAACGTGTTGAAGGATGTTTTCTGCATAGTTTTTCTGCAGATTTTTAACCAAAACAGGATGGGATTTATCCTTGAGCTTGAGCTCAATTATATGTGTATCTCCTGCTTCTTTATAAACTTTTTCAAACTCACTGGTTGAAACTTGAATTGAAGTTGATTTAAGTCCATGGCCATAGACATTTGCAGGAAGAATTCCTTCTCTTCTTAATTTTTTTACTTTTTTACCTAAAACAGTTCTTTCCTCAGCCTTTAGTGGTATTTTTTTCATGTCAGTACATTTTACTATACAGACTGCACGAATAGCAAGTATATAGGTTTTATCATGTATAATAATTTCATGCGGATACTTGGAATTGATCCTGGGATTGGTAGGTGTGGATGGGGAATTATTGATGCAAAAAGCAATAAGCAAAAAGCAATAAGCTACGGCTGTATTGAGACGGATAAGAATATGCTTCTTGAGGAAAGGCTTGAGGCTATTTTTGACGAAATAACAAGGATAATAAAGAAAGAAAAGCCGGATAGCTTTGCGATTGAGGATCTTTTTTTCAACACCAATGCCAAAACAGCAATGGTGGTGGGTCAGGCACGAGGAGTTGTTCTTCTTGCTGCAGTTAAAGCAAAACTGCCAATTGGTATTTATACGCCGCTTCAGGTCAAAATGGCACTTACGGGTTATGGCAGAGCGGACAAGAACCAGATGGGTCAGATGATAAAGATACTTCTAAAGCTTGATCAAATTCCCAAACTTGACGACACAACAGATGCCTTGGCTGTTGCTGTAACACATGCATTTTCATATAAGTTAAAGTTTGATAGTTTCTATGACTGATAATATTAAATCAGATTTTCTCCATGAAATCATAGCTCTTGGTAAAGAGTATAAAGAGGTGATAAGCAACACTTCAACTCGAAAAGAGAGAATTGCTCTGGCGATGAGATATCATTCCAGTTATATCCAAAAAGCAAAAGATTACAACATCCGTTTACCTCGTGAAAACGAGTTTAAAAGCTCTTTTATAAACTGTGTTTCTTATATGTTGAAAAAATATGATAAACGAATAATTTTGGATTATGGTTGTGATGATGGTCAATTGCTTCGTCAGTTAACCAAAAAAGCAAAGAATCGAGAATACTTTGGTATAGACTTTGATATTTATCATGCAAAAAACACAGAAGATATTACGTTTCTTAAGTATAATGAAGAATATTTGATCCCAAATGGATATAAGTTTGATTTTATTATTTCACACGATGTTGTTGAGCATATTGATCCGCGTGATACTGAAGCGCATCTTGCAGATATTTATGAACATCTTGAAACAAACGGTATATATTTTTTGAACCAGCCGAGTAAATACTGTAGTCTTTTTTGGCAGAATTTGGCAATTGATCAATTTCATCTCGGTTTATATTCTTATGAGGAATTGGAAGCCTTACTAAAAAAGGTTGGTTTTTCTAAGGTCAAACGGGTACTTTTTAATGTTGATTATGTACCGAGTTTTATTAATCCACTTGTTGATATTGATTATGGTTCTTCATTATTACGCTTCAAAAACAAATTTGTTTATGGTTTTTTCAATTTCCTCAGTCTTCGAATTATTGCTATAAAGTAGTATGTTATAATCTCATTACTTCGCATGATAGGACTACTTAAAGGAACGCTAGATTACAGACAAGATCCCTACGTAATTGTTGATGTAAAAGGCGTTGGCTATAAAGTGCTTGTTCCTGCATCAGTTTCTTCAAAATTATCCCTTAATCAAGAAGTTAAATTATTTACACACACTTATGTCCGTGAAGATATTTTGGAACTTTACGGTTTTACAGAACCAGAGGATCTAAAAGTATTTGAATATTTGATAAGCGTGAATGGTGTAGGCTGCAGGACTGCTCTGAATGTTTTTTCAATCGGGACACGTATGGACATTATGAAAGCAATAACTACAAATGATGTTAGTTTTTTTACATCTGTTCCGCGTTTGGGTAAGAAAAACGCTCAGAAAATAATAATTGAGCTGAAAAATAAAATAGGTGGCGAGGATATAGATCTTTCAGCAGATTCGAATGGAAACGATGAAGTAATTGGGGCGCTTAAATCATTTGGGTATTCAACCAAAGAAGCACAAGTTGCAATTAGTGCCTTAAAAGGCGCAGGAGAAACTGTGGAGGAGAAAATACGATTGGCTTTGAAGGAATTGGGAAAGTAAACTCTAAGTTCTAAATTCCAAATCCTAAATAATATCAAAATATAAAAATGCAAAAAAGTGTTTTGAAAATTTGAATCTGTTTAGAGATTGAGATTTAGATATTAGAAATTTAAGTTTTATGGCTAAATTAAAAGTTACAGAAGACACAAATCAGGAAGAAGAATCATTATTTGTTTCTTTGAGAGCTGCGTCATGGGAGGATTTTCACGGTCAGCAGAACATCAAGGCCTCGCTTCAGATTGCGATTGAAGCAGCAACTAAACGTGGTGAGGCAATTGAGCATATTCTTCTTTATGGACCGCCAGGTCTTGGAAAAACTACACTTTCCCATATTGTGGCACGGAAAATGAAAGCCAACATCAGAATTACCTCAGGTCCAGCGCTTGAAAGATCTGGTGATCTTGCTTCAATTTTGACCAATCTTGAAAAAGGAGACGTTTTGTTTATAGACGAGATTCATAGACTTAATCCAACAGTTGAGGAGACACTTTATCCTGCAATGGAGGATTTTGCGCTTGATATCGTACTTGGCAAAGGACCATCTGCACGTACTGTCAGGCTTGATCTCCCACAGTTTACAATTATTGGTGCCACAACTCGCGCAGGACTCTTGTCAGCGCCCCTCAGGGACAGATTTGGGGTAACGCATAGACTTAATTTTTATGAAGCAGCAGAGCTTGGAAAAATTATTCAAGAAGCAGCCAGCAAATTAAAAGTAAAAATAGACACAGACAGCATAAAAGAAATTGCTAAAAGAGCACGCGGCACACCGCGTATTGCTCTCAAGGTTCTCAAAAGAGTCAGGGATTATGCGCAGGTAAAAGGCGGAGGTCATATTGATTTTGCATCAGCGAAAAAAGCTTTATCAATGCTTGAGGTTGATGAAAAGGGACTTGATCCACTGGATATTAAATTCCTGCATGCAATTATTGATAAGCATCATGGTGGTCCAGTGGGGATTGAGACCATTGCATCAACTATTTCTGAGGATTCTGGCACACTTGAGGATCTGGTTGAGCCATATCTGATGCAGCTGGGATTTATCAAACGCACATCCCGTGGTCGTGTCGCAACTAAGGCAGCCTATGAGCATTTGGGCTTAGCTCACCCCGAAGACAAGAGCGGAAAGCAAGGGAAGTTGTTATAAATAGAAGTTGTTTGCAGTTGTAAAGCTCACCAGCAGAAGATCCAAAGGAAGCAGGATTTTTGTGGAGCATTGGTTGGGGTTGTGGTGGTTTTTTCTTGGGGAGCTGAAGTTGGTTTTGCTAGCTGTTTATTTCCTTCAGCAGGCTTAGCAATGTTTTTAGCAGTATTTCTTATATAGTTAAATGTGCTGGCAAGATAGCCAATACTTGCCTGACTTTGGGGATAATATTTGTTTACTATTTTTGTGTTATTCGCACCAGTTTTAATCGTCATGTTGTTGCTCCAAGGACCTGCCTTGCAGTCATTTGCTGCCCTTACTTTAAATGTATAGACGGTATTGGGCTTAAGAAGGTAAACGTCATATTCTAGGGCTCCGTTGCTTTGGCTTAGAGAAAATTCTGCGCCATAACCTTCGGTATTTTTTCCGTCACCATATGAGACATAATATCCTGTATGTGGCTGTTGGGAGGGTGCAAAAAAAAGCTTGGCAGTGGTCCCAGCGGTTGTGTCTATTTGAAAAAGGTCTGGTGGAGATGCCGGAGCTTGCTTTGTACACGTATTACTCCCACCACCTGATGAGCCAGAGTTAGATGATCCAGAATCTGATGAGGGAGCAGGAGTTGATGTCGGGCATTGATGGTTGTATGAACCTCCTCCATACGAACACCCTCCATATGTGGAAGCGTTTACCTGCTCACTAGTGTAAAAAACACCAATTAGAAAGAAAATGACAATAAGAAAAAGCTGGATTATGCTTTTTAGCTTCATGGGTGATAACGTTTTAGCTCTTGATTTTCAGTATATATGCATATATAGTTGATATCAACAGGGGAAATAATTATGTTTGGTATAGGTGTTCAAGAATTAGTAATAATACTCGTAATCGTACTTTTGCTTTTTGGTGGAAAAAAACTTCCCGAATTGTCAAAGGCAGTTGGTGAGGCAATACGAGATATAAGAAAAGGCTTTTCAGATGATAGTCATAAAGATAATAAAAAAGAAGAGAAAAAGTCTTGACGCGTAAGCCCTGCACCTGTCAATGGAATTAACAGTAAAAAAAAGTTTAACATTTCTGGATCACATCTCCGAGCTACGATCCCGTCTTTTCTGGTCTTTGTTTAGTTTTTTTATAGGTGGAATAATCGGTTTTTTATTAAATAGTCAGATTTTAGCTTTTCTTATCTCTCCTCTTAGTCAGCCACTTTTTTATTCGTCTCCCGCAGGAGGGTTTGATTTTGTTTTTAAATTAAGTATTTTTTTTGGTTTTGTCATATCAATTCCAGTTTTTACCTATCATGTTATAAAATTTATAGAACCTGTACTCTCAGAACATTTTCATGTTTTTATCAATCGTCTGTTGGTTGCATCATGTTTGCTTACGGCAAGTGGTATTTTATTTGCTTATTATCTTAGTCTTCCCGCAGCTCTTCATTTTCTCAACCAATTTGGATCAGATCAGGTTCGTTCACTAATTTCAGCTACTGAATATTTCTCATTTGTGACTGCATATATAGCAGGATTTGCAATTTTATTTCAGCTCCCACTTGTTTTATTCCTTATCAACCGTGTTACTCCTCTAAAACCAAGACAATTAATGAAAAGACAACATTATGTAATACTGGTTAGTTTTATAATTGCAGCTATACTTACACCTACGCCAGATGTTTTAAATCAGACCATAATGGCTCTTCCTTTGATTGGTTTATATCAAGTATCAATCTTAATTATTTGGTTGAGTAATCACATAGCAAGTGTTAAAAAAGAACAAGCAGAAGTTGCAAGCCTGCCAGCACGGAGCAGGTTAAACAGGAGTAAGATCAGAAAGCTTAAATTTTTTCAAAGTTCAACCAGAAAATTAAACTATCAACCAATAATCAAATCATCATATTCATAAAACTATGACAAATCCTATTAAAAATATA
>JAJDCH010000010.1 GCA_029260905.1 Candidatus Levyibacteriota bacterium
AATTATTGGAAGGCAAGACACAAAAGATGATCCCGTGACAGCGCCATACTTCTTGACACTTGATATTCCATATGCTGATGAGTATCCTCATGGTCCTGAGCCATATCTTGAATGCGATGGTCAGTGCGACTGGATACTTCCAGGGAGCTTTGGGCTTCATGGGACAAGTGGGGAACTGTCGCGTTTGAGTGGGGACGATTTTGGTAGTTCTGGGTGCATAAGACATCATGATCGTGATATTACATACTTGTACAATCTCTTGGATCCTGAAAGAAAAGAAATCAGGTATTATATTGAGGATAGATAAACTGTACAAAAAATTGTTGCATTTTTAATTTACAGTTTGTATGCTAAGAGTGCTGTCCATGAATAATAAATCTGCCTCAAAAAATTCCAATTTTTCCAGCAAGCATTTCAGAAAAGAAGTAATATTATTTCTTGGTTTAATTTTCTTATATTTTATCGCAGGAAAATTTTCGTTTCAATTTGCCTTTGATAATCCAAGCGCCACACCTGTATGGTTCCCAACAGGGATAAGTATTGCTGCTTTTCTTATTTATAAGTATAGAATTTGGCCTGCAATCTTTATCGGGGCTTTTTTATTAAATTTGACAACAGCAGGCGATATTTATACCTCAATTTTTATTGCTCTTGGTAATATGCTTGAGGGTTTGGTAGCTGCATATTTAATCAATAAATATGCAAATGGAAAAAAGACGTTTTTTAGTCTCCGAGATATTTTTAAATATATCCTTTTTGCTGCAGTCCTTAGTACAACAATTAGTGTCAATATAGGAGTGTTAACCCTTATTTCTAGCGGGTTTGCGGCTTGGGGGGATTTTTTTAAGCTATGGTTTACCTGGTGGTTGGGCAATGCATCTGGAGCTCTTATAATAACTCCTTTTATTATTTTTTGGCGAGCGCGTCACCCTGTAAGAAGTAAAGACAAGGCAGTTGAAACTTTTTCTGTCTTTATGAGTCTTTTGGCGGTTGGTTACATTGCGTTTGGAGGATTTGGAGTTGGGATATTAAGTGATTATCCTTTTGAGTTTTTGTTGATTCCAATAATTTCCTGGATTGTTTTCAGGTACGGGAGGCGAGAGACGATGACTGCTATTTTAATTCTCTTGATGATTGCTGTGCTGGGAACAATAAATGGTTTTGGTCCATTTGTCAGAAGTTCGCCTAGTGAGTCGTTGTTACGTCTCCAGATATTTATGAGTGTTGTGACGATTACTGTATTGATTCTTGCTGTTGCTGCTGCTGAGAGACGAAAAGCTGAAGAAAGACTAAAACATACCCTAGATACAATGGTTGAAGGATTTCAGATAATTGATTTTGACTGGAGATATATTTACCTAAACAATTCTATGTTTACTCAAATTCACCTCAAGGAAGATGAGATTTTAGGCAAGAAAATGATGGAGGTTTATCCTGACATAGATAAGACTGAGCTTTTTGCAAGACTTGAAAAATGTATGTATGAAAGAACCGCTCATAGCATGTATAACGAATTTGTGTTTCCAGATAAAACAAAAAGATGGTTTCAGTTAAGAATAGAGCCTGTTGCTGAGGGGCTTTTGATTTTGTCAATTGATGTGACCCATGAGAGACAGCTTGATTTGATGAAAACTGAGTTTATTTCTCTTGCATCACATGAGCTGAGAACACCAGTGAGTCTTATAAAAGGATATTTATCAATGATTAGAAATGGAGATTTTGGAAGGCTTGGAGAGAGCATGAAAAGGCCCTTTGCGCAGATGTCTAGTTCAACTGATAGGTTGGTTAGCCTTATTAATGATATTCTTGATGTCTCAAGAATTGAGGCAGGACGCTTAAATTTTTACTTTGAAGAAGTCTCTCTTGATTCCTTGATAGGAAAGGCGCTTGCTGGACAGAGGTTGTTGGTTGATGGCAAAAAAATAAAAATAAAGATAATAAAAAGCAAAGAAATATTTGTAAAAGTTGATCGTGAAAAAGCTTTGCAAGTTCTTGAAAATATTTTTGCAAATGCAATAAAGTTTACGGATAGTGGTACTATTACGATTCGGGTTGAAAAAGAAAAAAATAAGGCTGTTGTAAGGATAACTGATACAGGTCGAGGAGTTGACAAAGATGATATTCCAAAGCTTTTTGGGAAATTTGAGCAGCTAAGATCAGCTCCTCTTAGTGAGAAGCCAAGGACAGGACTTGGACTTTATATTTCAAGGGAGTTTGCTAGAAGAATGAATGGAGAGCTTTGGGTAGAAAAAACAGAAATTGGAAAGGGAAGCACTTTTTCATTCTCCATGCCTATTGCAGGTTCAGACAAGAATAAAAAAGTTATTAAAAAATAAATTATTTTACTTATTGAGTAATACAAAATATACTGATATAAATAGATTGTATGAGTGATTTGAAAAAGAAAATACTTCTGGTAGAAGATGATCCGGCTCTTAGCCAGATGTATAGTGACAAGTTGGTTCATGAAGGTTTTCGGATTGTTATTTCAAGAGACGGAGAGGAAGGGCTGGCGCTTGCTGTGTCTGAGAAGCCAGATCTTATTCTCCTTGATTTGATGCTTCCAAAACTTGATGGAATGAGTCTTCTTGAGAAGTTGAGAGATGGATCGCTGTGGGGAAGTCAGGTGCCGGTTATCATTCTCACCAATCTAAATGCAGACGATAAGGTAATTAAGCAAGTTATAACAGATAAACCTGCTTATTATCTTATGAAGGCAAATTCGACACCACAGGGAGTAATTGATAAGATAAGAGAGATCCTAAATGTTTTCTAGCATTTTAAACTTCTTTATGAGTTTTAATTTCCTGTTTTCAGCAGATATTTCAGATTTATCAAAAAACGTCTTAGTTGACGAACAGCTTCAGCCTGCTTTTAAAGAGGTTAAAAGTAAGAAGTTTTTTAATCCTTTTTTGCTTATTGCGCTTTTGGTTTTATTGATGATTGGTTTGTTTTTATTTTTTAATTCAAGCATAGAAAATAAAATGGAGGCTGTGTCGCCAATTGGAAATAATGAAAAAAGCATACTTGTAGGTCCTACACCATTTCCTTTTCAGGAAATGACTATCCCATATCTTCGGGAGAAAGTTTATGATAGTGATCTTTCTGAGTTGGAGCAGGTCTCAACAAATGCTAACTATACAACTTATCTCACCAGTTATGAGTCAGATGGATTCAGGATAAACGGTCTTCTTCTTCGGCCAAGTGGTGTAGAGCCAGATGGGGGATGGCCCTCAATTGTTTTCGTGCATGGATATATCCCACCGACTTTATACAAAACACTTGGGCCACAATATGATGACTACATTAGTTATTTGGCAAGACAGGGTTTTGTTGTCTTCAAAATAGATCTGCGAGGTCATGACAGTTCAGAGGGTGAGCCTGGAGGTGGATATTTTGGATCAGATTATATAACAGATACGCTGAATGCTTATTCTGCTTTGCAAAATACTGATTTTGTAAATTCTGAGGCAATAGGACTCTGGGGACACTCGATGGCAGGAAATGTTTTGTTGAGGAGTTTTGCGACAAAGCCTGATATCCCAGCAGTTGTGATCTGGGCTGGTGCTGTTTATTCATACACAGATCGGGAAAAGTATGGGATCAATGATAATAGTTACAGACCGCCTGCGCCAAGCGATTCACCAAGTCAGAGTAGGAGAAGAGATCTTTTTGAAAAATACGGTGATGGGACAAGTCAAAATGAGTTTTGGAAGATGGTTGCGCCGACGAATTATCTGGATGATCTCAGGGGCGCTATTCAGATTCATCATGCAGTGGATGATACAGTTGTAAATATCGGCTATAGCCGCGATCTGAACGCGCTTCTTGATAAGACCGATGTAGAGCACGAACTTATCGAATACTCAACAGGCGGACACAATATAAGTGGTGCAAACTTTACCAATGCCATGCAGGCAACAGCCGAGTTTTACAAGAAGTACTTGAGGTAAGTAATTCCCCAGATTCGAACCCCATCCAGCACCAAGTGTAAGAAGATCTTTTTTCTCTAAAATCTTCGTAAGAGTGCATTATTTTGCGGGAAAATAAAGCAAAGTGCTACAATCAATTTATGTCAATTGAGTTTTCAGAACATGCAAGAATACAGTTGAGAAGACGTAATATTTTTGAAAAGTTGATTTTGAAAGCTGTTAGGGAGCCTGACGATGTTCTAAGTAGTTTTCGGGGGCGTAAGTTGCGGCGGATGAAAGTTAGTGATAAAATATTGGAGGTGGCTACAAAGACAGAAGGTTCAAAGATAACTGTAATTACCGCATATTATTTGGAGGAAGAATTATGAAAATGAAGTATGATCCTAAAATGGATGCTGTTTATTTTGAATTAGCAATGGGCAAGTATGAAAAAAGCAGAAAAATTTCTGATTCAATTGTCGTGGATGAGGACAAGAAAGGAAAGGTTTTGGGGATTGAGATATTGGATGCTAAAAAGAATATCAAAGCATTTGATCCCAGAGGCAAAATATCATTCCAGACTTCTTGATTATTACGTGGTGAATCAAAAATCCTCGTAAATTTCATGCCCTGTGTGTTATTGTTTGGATGAATAGCGACATCCTTATAAAAAACAGAATAAATAATTATTTCTTGAGACCTTTGTAAACTAGATAACCACCAACCCCCAAAAGGATTAATAGAGCTAGGTCTCCGTCCCAAGTGTCATCGTAGCTGTTGCTGTTGTTGCTTTTTGGAGAAGCTGTTGGTTGAGGTGGATGCCACTCTGGTACTTCAATTTTCCAGTAAGTAACATCTGACCAGATACCATTTACCCCAACTTTCATATTGGCATAATATGTTCCAGGATATACATTTGTAAATCTGTATTCAGATAAATGAGTATCAATTGATGGTCCTGGATCAGCACCAGCAATATCGTTCAGGGTAATGCTAAATCCTGTATTTGATACTTCATCCCAATCCATAAAAATATCAAATGTTCCATCTGCATTTGGAGAATAATTGAAACTAGCCATTACCGCAGGAGTTTTTGGTTTTGGTGGAGTATAAACAGGTGGGGGAGGTGGAGTATATCCACAGCTGTGGCAATGGTATGTACCTGCGCATGCGCCTACATAGCAATTATGACCTCCATAAGCATCTGTTCTTCCGGAGTGTGCATCCACAGAATTCACTTGCGTAAAGAATAAGAAAAATAGCAATATTAGCCCAAATTTCTTCATGTCGGCGGAGTATATACCTATAGGCTGACTTTTGCAAATCTTTATTGTAAATGAGGAGTATTCTATGTAGAATAGGCTCAAGAATTAAAGAATTAATATGAATGTTAAAATTTCTAATTTTGGTGAAACTCAGAATTCAAGAAAAATATGGGCGTATTATTTAACTCTTATTAAGACTGAAAAGTTTCAAAAAAGGATTAAATACCTGAGGAAAAAATTCAACATACCAGTTAACGGATTTAAGCGAGGAAAAATGCTGCCACCAACGAATTGGAGACCAGCCAATAGTGAGATATATATTTTTTTTAAAAAGTGCGGAATGCTAGCGCGTGATTTTAACTTGCTTCCTGCAGATTGGGGAATGACAATTGAATACTATATCTTTTACAATAAACCAATTACACCAACTATTTTATCTGGAGAGCTTTGTACGCTTTGGGACTTTGTTCAAGATCCTGAAAACTCTTGGAGCAGAAAGTCGTTGAGTGACTTTAATTCTTTTTACCCGTTAGGTATTAGGATTAGTCCCTATGCATCGCAAAGAGACATAGTCGACTATGTACAAAAGAACTTTAATATAATAAAAATGTATCAGTTGCAATATGTAAATAAAAGTAACATGATTGCAAAATTTAGATTTAAGAGAAATGCAGAAAGAGATGATTTTATTTATAAACATAAAAATAAAGGAGTAGGATGGATTGCTGATGAGCTTGCAAAGCGAGAGTCCTTTCTTGATAGTGGCGAGATATCGAAGATAATTAGCATAGAAAATAAAAGAAGAAAAGTAGTGCAGTACACATAATTCTTAGTTTTTCCCTCAAAAACAATCTATCATTCCCAGTAAGACATTGTTAGCCTCAGTGTACCTGCAAGTTTTATATATAGTTAGACGAATCGGTGCAAGTGGAAGAAAAAAAAGCATATTACTAGTAGAGACATGAAAATAGATATATTCATAGAAATTAATTCCTTATTCGTTGGGGCAATAATTATATTTATTATTGCTGCATTAATATTGCCAAAAGATAAGTTAAGATTTTTTGAACGGCTATCGAGATTACTTATCAAGAATGGAAGTTAGCTTTAGAATAGAATCTGCTATAATCACTTCAGAAATTTTTATTTGGGAAGTCAGGTTACTAACTCAACTTTACAATTCAAGTTCGAGTTGATTTTACCTGACTGTGAAAAAATCAGATAAACAATGGATAACGCAATTGCATCAGTAAGTGGAAATTATAACCTGATTAATAGCCATTCTTTCGACCTTAAGACATTAATTGGAACGGTTAGCGCAATAGGAACGTTTGTTGCTGCAGTTTTTGCAGGACTTGCGCTTCGTCAGTCAAATAAACAACTAAAGATTGAACAGACTCCTTATATTGTGCTAGATCATATTAGAAGAGTAGGAAATAGATTTGGATTTGCCGTTAAAAACATTGGGAGAGGGTCTGCAATTAACATCACTTTTAGTGTTAGTAAAGATATTTTAAATCGTAATGAGGCATTTTTTAGCAATGATCAGCCGCATAGCGCAAATTTTAAATCAATGGAAGAAAGTCATTATTGGAAAACAGATGCTAGGACGTTGAACAATTTGGTCTTTAAAAAAGATTATGCGTTTCTTTATATATTTTTTGAAGATCAATCAGGTAAGTCATATAAGACGATGGTTAAAATTAAAAAAATTGGAACAGTTCCTAACCATAAGTTTATTGTTATGAAAAATCAGTTAGAAGGAGAAGCTAAGATATGAACTTGCATATTTGAATTTGAGTTAAGTTTACACAGATTGATACATTCTTTTCTGATCCTCGTTTGCTTTTCTGATTACTTCCTTTAACACCTTTTTCTCCTCAGCAGATTTTGCCAGAACAAAAAGTCTGGAGAAATCAGTAAAGGGTCTTTCATCTGCCATGGTCTCAGGTGATGGTTTGTCAATTGGTATTGTGGGGTAGCCAAAGAAGGGGATAGAATAGTTGGGTTTTGTGTGGTCAGAAAAGAAGATTTTTTAGATTTGCATAGAGATATTTGAGTCCTTGTTGATTTGTTGAGATTTTGATACTCTGGTTATAGATGGTTCTGAAATTTATTTATTCTATCTTCATCGGTGTTTTGCTGGCAACACTAGTGGGTGTTGGGATATCTGCTTTTTATAAATCCCCAGAGCCTCCTGATTATCCCACGAGGCTCAATTTCTATGAAAAGCCAGTTGATGCAAGTGAGTCAGCTGAATTGAGAGCAGAACAGGAAAAATTTGACCAGGTAAATAAAGATTTTCAGGAAAAAAACGAAGAATACAACCGCAATGTTTCAATAATTGCGATAATTGCTGCAATTATTACACTTGTTGTCAGCCTTACTTTTTTTAAGAAACTGCTTGTGATAGCTGACGGACTGCTGCTAGGTGGAGTTTTGACAGTTATTTATGGGATCATAAGAGGTTTTGGAAGCCAAGATGAGACATTTAGATTTATGGTAGTTCTGATCGGGTTTTTGATATCACTTATCCTCGGGTACATAAAATTCATAAAGTCTTCTGTTAAAAAATAAAATGAGCAAAATACTAATCATTGAAGACGACGCAATGATGCAGGATATTTATAAGTCTGCATTAACGAGTGAGGGCTTTGAAGTAATCACTGCATCAGATGGGGAAGACGGGCTTCAGAAAGCAATAACTGAGATTCCTGATTTGATTTTACTTGATATCTTTCTTCCAAAACTTTCTGGGTTTGAAATAGTTGAAAAGGTAAAAAACAATCCAGATCTGGTGTCAATAGCCATAATCGTACTTACCAATATTTTTGTAAATAAGGAAGATCTTCTAGAAAAAGGTGTCAGGAGATGTTATATTAAATCAGAACTAACACCAGGTAGTTTGATAAGTAAGATAAGAGAAGTGCTACAAAATCCTCAAAACTAGCTACATACATCTTTATTACACATATCTCATATGAATCTTAATTAAACGTTATATGATGGGATCATAGAATAAATATGAATATAAGTTTTGCGACAGTAGATCCATTGATGTCTTTGCTTTTTGGTATTTTGATTTTGGCATTTCCTAAATTTCTGAATTATCTGATTGCTATTTATTTAATTATTATTGGTTTGTTGGGGCTTGGAATCGTCAGATAGGGGTTTTAATAATTATAATTTTTGTAGTTTGATTTTTTTTGTGCTATACTTTATTTAATGGAAGAGGTTACAAATCAAAATCCAGCAACACCTAATAATTCTTCAAAAAATTTTTTGATTCCTGCTGCAGTTATTGTTATTGCGGCAATTGCTATTTTTGCATTTCTTGCCAATCAGCCATCAACTGAAAATCAGATAGTAGATCAACAGGTCCCAACATCAGTTGTTTCTGAAGAACAGGCTGAAGCTGGAGATAAAATGGAAAAAATAGAACAGAATGATTCTGGTTATGCTGATGGTATATATGAAGCTGATGGAAATTACGTTTCCCCAGGCGGACCACGTGATATTGGAATTAAGATCACGCTGGAGGATGGAGTAGTCACAGCAGCTGAGTTTGAGGGACGAGCAACTGATGCAACGTCCAAAAGATTCCAAGGCGAGTTCAGGGATAATTTTAAGTCTCAAGTTGTCGGAAAAAACATAGATGATCTAGACATCAAAAAAGTCGCTGGATCATCACTAAGCCCAATTGGATTTATGGATGCATTGGAAAAGATAAAAGTTGAAGCTGAGGCTTAGCTGATGGAATCTCAACAATTTGTATTTGATGCAATTGGCACTAAATGGGTGATCGACATATATTCCTCTTTTTCAAAAAAAAAGGTTGAGCAAATTGAAGAAGTAATAAAAATCTGCATTGAGGATTTTGATAAAATTTATTCTCGCTTCAGGAAGGACTCGCTGGTTTATAAAATATCTCAAAAAGCAGGTAAATACAAAATTTTCGATAACTCCTTGATCGGCTTCTACAAAAAGCTCTACGAACTCACAGGTGGTCTTTTTACACCAACTATTGGAAATCTGATAACTGATGCAGGCTATGATAGTAAGTATAGCCTCAAGCCCAAAAAGTTGAAAAAAGTACCAAGTTGGGAGAAAATTATTTACTATGAATCTGGAGAGCTAACTGTTAAAAAGCCAGTTATTTTGGATTTTGGCGCAGTTGGTAAGGGTTATCTGGTTGACAGAATTGGTACGATTCTTGAAAAGAACAGGATTCAATCATATTGTATTGATGCGGGAGGGGACATATTGCAAAAGTCAGAATCTGATAAGGCATTGAAGATAGGGCTTGAGCATCCAGAAAATCTGAATCAAGCCATAGGAACAGTTGAGCTTTTAAATAAAAGCATTTGTGCCTCCTCTGGTAATAGGCGAAAGTGGGACAAATTTCATCATATTTTAAATCCAAAGACTCAAGAATCTGTAAATGAGATTTTATCTGTTTGGGTAATTGCTGATACAGCAACAATTGCAGACGGTTTGGCTACTGCTTTGTTTTTTGCCTCACCTGATGTGTTTGAGAAAGATTTTGATTTTGAATATTTGATTCTTTATCCTGATTATACGATCAAGAAATCTGTAGGTTTTTTAGCAGATCTTTATTATAATAATTAAGCTAATGATAAAAATTGACTCTTTTCTAAACTCAATCACCATGTACAGGTTGGTTTATCTTGGTCTTATCATTATCGCAATGCTTGCAGTTGTTTTTGGATTTTTAGGTCTTCTTCCATACAGCGGTTTGCAATTTATCACTACATTAATCCTTGTTCTTGCAGCTTGTTATATCACACATAAAGCATTTTTAAATCTTTTTAAATCTATAGTAAATTCAGAATCGTATCTAATAACTGCTCTGATTTTATTTTTAATACTTGCACCAGTTAATGATCTACAAGATATATTGGTAACGCTTGCTGCAGGATTTATAGCAATGGCAAGCAAATATTTGTTCACAATTAATAAAAAGCATATTTTTAATCCTGCAGCTATCTCTGTTTTTATTCTTGGTTTTTTGGGGTTTGGTAATGCTATTTGGTGGGTGGGATCTGGCATACTTTTACCAGTTGTTGCAGTGTTTGGATTGCTTGTTGTTAGAAAGATAAGAAGGTTTCAGTTGTTGTTTTCTTTCTTAATTCCGGCGATCACAACAATCATACTTTTTAATCTCAGAAATGGACTTGAACCAGCTGAATCATTTTTGCAGGTTTTTACATCCTGGCCTATTGTATTTTTTGGGACAGTGATGCTGACAGAGCCTCTGACAACTCCTCCCAGGAAAAATCTATATATGATTTATGGAGCTCTCACTGGCGTGATGTTTGGAAGCCAGTTTTCAATAGGTCCTCTTTTTGCATCACCCGAGTTGGCTCTTATCACAGGAAATATATTTTCATATTTGGTAAGCCCCAAACAAAAATTATTTTTAACACTTGTTGAAAAGATAAAACTTGCGCCAAATATTTATGAATTTGTTTTTGCAAAAGATAAAAATTTTAAGCATCTGGCTGGACAATATCTAGAATGGACTATGCCTGATGCCAAACCCGATTCAAGAGGGAATAGGAGATATTTTACAATTGCATCATCTCCGACAGAGGAGCAGCTAAGACTGGGTGTAAAAATAGCAAATGATAATGGAAGTAGTTTCAAGAATAAGTTAGTTTCTTTTACAAAGGGATCAAAGATAATTGCGGGACAGCTGGCAGGAGATTTCACCCTGCCTCTTGAAGCAGATAAAAAACTTGTTTTGATTGCTGGGGGAATCGGGGTTACTCCATTTAGAAGTATGCTGGCGTATTTAATTGATGTTGGCAACAAGCGAGATATTGTGCTTTTTTATGTTTGTTCTGATCCAGCAGAGTTTGTCTATAAAGATATTTTTGAAAAAGCAGGTCATATTCTTGGGATAAAAATAGTTTATGTAATAACTCATGCTGAGAATGCGCCTAGTGGTTGGACAGGGGAAAAGGGTAGAATCAGTCCTGAAATGATTAAAAAATATGCAACTGATTTTAAGAATAGAATATATTATTTATCTGGTCCAAACGCGATGGTTGAAGGATATAAAAAACTTTTATCAGACATGAAAGTTCCCAATTCAAGCATCCATAAAGATTATTTTCCTGGTTTTTAAATTTTTCATTTTAGTATAAATATTGTAAGAATTAATATTAACCTCTTGACAATTAAGATAAAGTGTTTTATATTTATCATTATTCTTAGTATTTAATTATATGGACGAGCAAGGAATGTTAAAGCCATATCTGGATATCCCATATGACAAGCTAGAGGAAATGAACCTCAAAGCAGCATCTGATGCTGTAGTACTTTCTTCCAAAGAATTAGAGAAAAAGTACTTTACATATCTTTCAAAAGAAAAAAGTATAAAAGCAGTTACTGTGTGCTTTACAGACATAGAGGGAAGACTACATATGCTTGATTATGATAAGAAATTTTTTCTTGCATCAATTGAGAATCTCACCTTTGACGGATCTTCAATTAGAGGGTTTTCCGCGCAAAACGAGTCAGATCTAAGATTGGAAATAGATTGGGGATCGATTAGATTTTTGCCAAGCGACGTATTTGGTCCTGGAAAAATTATTATTTTTTCATCAGTTAAGAATATTGATAGAACTCAATACAGCGCGGATTTCAGAGGAATGCTGAAAAAATACGCAGAAGACATGAATAAAAAAGAAGGTTTTACTGCATATGCTGCTCCTGAAATTGAAGGATTTTTGGTGGATGGAGAAAATGCAGAACAGAATTACAATCCCCTTGATGGCCTCAAACTCATCACAACTGGTGGATATTTTCACTCACTTCCACTTGATAAACTCAGAGTATTTATTGATAAAGCAGCTGAGGCGCAAAGAGCTCTTGGATTTAAAAATGAAAAAGATCATCCAGAAGTGGCGCCATCCCAGTTTGAGATGAATTTTTCATACACTGATATTGTCAGAGCTGCTGATCAGATTCAACTCTACAAATTGGTTTGTAGACAAGTTGCAAGGTCGATGGGAATGACTGCATCATTTCTTCCCAAACCAGCAATGGGAATAAATGGTTCAGGAATGCATACTAATTTCTCACTTGCTAAGAAAGGCAAAAATATTTTTTATGATGTAAAAGGACCTGACGGATTATCAAAAATTGCATGGGACATAATTGGAAGACTTCTGCAGCATGCGTCTGAGATTTGCTTGGTATTTAATTCATCAGTTAATGCTTATCGAAGGCTGGATCCAAGTTTTGAGGCGCCAAATCAGATAAAGGTTTCAGCAAAAGATAGAGGATCTATGATCAGGATTCCTGTTGCTTATGAGAAAACAGCCAGAATTGAGGTCAGAACTGTTGCCCCAGATGCCAATCCATATCTTGTTCTTTACACAATTTACAAAACAGGTCTTGAAGGAGACAATTTGAAGAAAAACAAAAATAAAAGAGAAAGATCAAGGTTTTTGCCAGATAATATCAATGATGCGCTTAGGATATTTAAGTCAAGTGATTTTATTACCAAGATTTTGGGTGCAGAGAATAAAGAGAAGTATGCATCATACAAGCAACAAGCAGCTGACAAGAGTCCCAAAGCGCTTGGAACACTTGTAAAAGAATCAGAAATAATTTATCATCATGATATAACCAACCAGGTATTGTGGAATAGATTTTGATGAGTAATAATTCTGAATTCACCCCTCGGTCTAATAATGAAGAGGTGCCTACTGCTGACGCACTATGGGAAGAGTTTGACAGACTAGGAAAAAATGGGGGGCAACCTAGAGGAGTGACTATCTATTTGTCTTCTGGCCTTAGCGAAGAGAATAATACGCCTTATGAAGATGTGGTTAATCCAAAAGATTATTATCATCTTTTGATGGGTTCATTGCTCCTGAAAATAATGCTTCATCAAGCATCCGATTCCAAGATAACAGAAGGAGTGGTTTTTTTAGATAATGAGTCGGAAACGTTAGATACAGCGCATTACCTACCTGATGTTTTTGATAATTTTATTGATCATGTAGGGGGCTTATTATCTGCAAGGGGACAGAAGGAGAATATTGCTAAACAAAAAGATTTAGTTCGAAGACAAAGCGATACAATGAAGCATGAGCCTGCAGAACGAATAGCTGTTCAGACAGCATATCATCTTGGTATGAGCAGTGTGCATATGAGAAAAATTATGAATGAAGAGCCAGCGCTTGCGGGTATAATTGCTGTTAAAGATGATCAGCCAACATTTGTTGATTTTACCAAAGAGGGGCTTTTGGACATTATGGATAATTTAGTCAGTCACGCAAACACCATATTGATCGGACTTGGAGGACAAAAAGATGCGTTAGGAATACATAGCCAGGTTGTTAAAGAGCATAGAAGATTAAACGGGTTTGAGAGTTAGTTTTTTATTCCCTTTAATTTTTGTTTATTCTTCTGGGTTTCTGTTTACCTTATAAAGAGTTGCGGTGCCTGATCTTTTATAAACACTTATTACTTTTTCTTTTTCCAGATTTTTTATTCCTCTGATATATGGATCTCTCTCTGTTACCAGATGTCTGATGTCCCAATGATTTGATGTATCAACGACCATATATTCAGGATTTTTAAACCACCTGAACCAATCGCAAGTTGGCTCACCGCAGGGAGAGTTTTCTTCAAAGTCTTTTTGATTTGGCCAGAGCATATAGATTTTTTCTCTTTGGCTGACATGCGGCAGGATATTGTCCTGAGCAACAACTGATGCGTCTTTGGGAAGATGTTCAAGAACTGTATTTATATTTTTAACAGCTGGTGTCTCAGTCCAAAACCAACTCTTGCTCAAATAGCTAAGAGGCAGATGTAATAGATATTGGGCAAGAAGTATGCAGAAAAGAAGATAGAGAGCAATTTTTTTAGAATTTAGCTTTTTATATTTTGCAATTGTTGCAATAGTTGCAAAGCTCATCAGAGGCGCAAGGGTCACGCGGTAATGAAGAAAAAGCCCCTGCGCGCCAGATACTTTATTTTGCGCAAGTAAAAAATATGATGCCAGATCACCAAGTGGGGGAATAAGATACAGGGGATTAAGAAGTGGCAGGAAACCATTTGATAATAGTGTGTATAGATAGACATGTCTTTTTTCAATTGAATTAAACATGAGCGCTGGATCAAGTTTTGTCAAAAGCCCGTTACTATTTGCAAATTTGTATCCGCCCTCTACAAGGAAAGGAAAATAAACTCCAAATACAAATCCGAGATATGCAATTGAAGATAGAGCATAGGCAATAGCTATTTTTTTTCTGGTAGTTATGAAATAAACAACTGATATTAAAAATGTTAGTCCTGCTATATTTTCTTTGGCAGTAATTGCAAGAACAAAAAATAAAATAGTCAGTTTTTTCTTACCACTTATCAAAAAGTAAATAAACCATGCAAGAAAAGCTGTCGCAAATGTGGCGCTATGAACATCAAACCACAATGCGTTTTGCACCCCATAAAACATCAGATAAGAAATAAGAAGTACTATTTGTAGCCATTCGTGAAGTTTGTATTTTTTGGCAAGAAGATATATAGCAAGGCCAGACGTGCAAACAAAAACAACCTCAAGCAAGAGAAGCATTCTTGGATCACTCCAGATCCAGTAGAAAGGTGAGATAAGAGCGTAAACAAGTTCAATATGGATATCAAGTTTTGATTCAAATGCGGCGTGATCAATTGTGGTTACTGGTTCTCTAAATTTACTATACTCCCAGACAACCTGATCATTTATTCCCAGATCAAATCCATATGATTCATAGTGATTATGGCGGATGATTGAAAGGGTTGAGAATGCAATTATAAATACTAGGCAGATAAAATAGGGGAGGTATTTTTGGAAAAAGCGAAATAACTTCATCTTTGCTATTATACGATTTTTAATCTGTTATCCTTCTGGTTCAGGAGGTAAGAATTCTTCTCCTTGGTTGTCAGCTCTCTCTGGATATTCGCTTGGTTTGAGCCAGTAAATATATGTACACCCTGTTGCTTTTCTTGCCTCACGATCCCAACCTGCTGTTGAGCATTTTTTCATTTTTTTACCTGCATTGGTTGTGAAGAGAACAAGCTTTTTTCCGCATTCAGGACAGTCTTCATCCAGTGGCTCAGTTGTTCCATTTATCCACTCGACATAATCGCAGCCATCTACTTTTTTGGTTTCTTTATTCCAGACACCAGTACTGCATTTTTTCATTTTTTTACCAAATCTGGTAGTTGCAAGAATCAATTTGGATTTGCATTTAGGACACTCCTCATCCAATTCTTCAGGTTCTATTTCAAGCCACAAGACATAGTCGCATCCGATATTTTTCTTTTCTTCTGCATCCCATGAGCCTTTTGAGCATCTTTGAAGCTTTCTTCCTGTTTTGGTAATAGTTGTTTCTGAAAGGGGAGCGCCACACTTGGGGCAAATATTTTCGTCTGTTTTATTTTCTTCTGTTTGAGCCATGAGATTTATCATACTTTGTTTTGTCATCTTAAGTCAAGCGTGTCTTGTATCTATGCATTTTTACTAGCCTCTGATATGATATCGCTCTATGGTAAAAATGTTTCGGAATAATAGAAATACTTTGATAATTGCATTAATTGCAGTCGTAAATGCGCTTGGCTATGGAATCATTATTCCTATTCAGTATTCATACGGTCTGACATATGGATTGTCTGATTTTCAAAATGGGCTACTTTTCTCGCTTTTTTCTTTCTGTCAATTTTTGGCAACTCCAATTATTGGCAGACTTTCTGACAAATACGGAAGAAGACCTCTTCTGATCACATCTATTGCAGGAACTGCTCTTTCGTTTTTTATGATGGCTTTTGCGCCAAATGCTTTATTTCTTTTTATCGCAAGAGCTCTTGATGGAATAACAGCAGGCAACATCCCTGTTGCATCAGCCGTAATATCTGATACAACGACCAAGGAAAATAGAGCAAGAGGATTTGGGATAATTGGCGCGTCATTTGGTTTTGGATTTGTTTTTGGTCCTGCTATATCAGGGCTAACTGTGGGGATATCATCACATCTGCCATTTATTATCGCTGGAACAATTGCATTGATTGCTGTTGTGATTACAACAATTTTTTTACCTGAAACAAACAAGCACATCGGAGAGGTTAAGAAGGAAAAGCTATTTAATTTTAAAGCGCTTTGGCACTCACTTTTTGCGCCAGCTACTGGTCCTGTTTTTTTGATAACATTTTTTTATTTTCTGGCATTTGCTTGCGCTATTATCTATGGATTTCAACCATTTACTCAGAAAATACTAGGAGTCACTATCACACAAAATGCTTATCTCTTTACGCTTTTTGGGACTATCGGGCTTTTATCTCAAGTTTTTCTGGTTCAGAGATTTGTCAAAAAATTTGGATTAAGAAAAGCTTTTTCATCAGCAATTATCATTACTGCTGGTTCTTTTTTGTTGATGTTTTTAAGCCGTTCACTGGCTGTTTTTGTTATAGCAGCAGTGGGGCTTGGTCTTTTCAATGGATTTGCACAAACTCTTATTCCAACCATTCTTTCTAGGGAAACAGACGAAAGATCTCAGGGAACTATGCTGGGTCTTAACGCGTCTTATCAAAGTATGGGCATGATTTTTGGTCCGATTTTGGGAGGAGTTCTTGCGACATTTGCAATTCCTCTTCCGCTTCTGGCAGGCGCAGTGATACTTTTGCTTTGTTTTTTCTTGTCATTTAGGGTTCTCAGACCTGGAGTTCATAAAGAGTCAGCTTTTTAGTAAATCTCAAAAAGTGCTATAATGATAGTATAAACTGCAATAGGAGTGTGAGTATGATTTGACAGAACACAAGATCGGCAGGAGAGAGTTTTTACGAAGGGTAACTGTACTAGGTGGGGGTTATCTTCTTGGTCTTGGGCGTTTGGGAAACACAAAAGAGCCTTCTCCCAATTCTTCGGTAAAAGGACTCATTGACAGAAAAAGTAATGCTGGATCAGAACCTGTTGATGTTTCTGCTCTAGCACCTCAAATAAGCGCAGAGGATTTAGAAAAAGCTCAGAAAAATTTTTTCCCTGTTCAAGGAATCATCAAAGAAATTCTTCCAAATGATAAGGGAGGATGGTATGTCAAATGCGAGCCAACAGAAGAGCAAAAAGCAATTCCTGCTTGCAGTGCCTGGGAATGGTTTAAGCTAGGATTTGACGTTCCTGGTAGTCAGGAAGATATAAATAAATTTCGGGCTGATTTTGCCAGACATGTTGGAAGAGTTCTGAGTACAAATATTCCAATTCCACCTAATGTTTTAGATTATATTGAACCAGATAACTTTACTTCAGATTTGAAAGAAAAGAGAACAGCAGAAAGAATCGTAGAGGATATTTCCGTTAAAAATTGGTTTCAGATTTTGTATAGACAAGATCTTTATTTTACTAAAGTATCAAGGGATATTGAGATTTTTTGAAATAGATTTTATTCTTCATATTTTTATATTCACTTTTGTTATAATAAAAAAATGAAGAATTTCAAAAATGCCAAAAGTAACCTGAGACTGTTTTTAACCGGATTTGGGATGGGAGCTGCCGATCTAATACCAGGTGTGTCTGGTGGAACGATTGCGTTTTTATCTGGAATTTATGAAGAGCTTTTGTATTCAATAAAATTAATTACAGGAGAAGCGCTGGGTTTGGTTTTGAAAGGGAAAATAATAAAAGCCTTCAAGATAATTCCTTTTAAATTTTTAATTCCGCTTGCTTTGGGAATTTTTAGTGCAATTTTTGTACTCGCCAATCTTTTTTCATATCTTCTTAGCAATCAAGCCGTATATGTTTGGTCTTTTTTCTTTGGGCTCGTATTGGTGTCTGTTTTTGTGATTCTCAAAAGAATTGTGAAGTGGGATTTGTCAGATAAAATAAGCTTTGCTATCTCAACTGTTTTTGCTTATTTTTTAGTAGGGCTCGTACCAGGCGAGACACCTGCAGCTCTTGTTTATTTTTTCTTAAGTGGGATGGTTGCTATAACTGCGATGATTCTTCCTGGTATTTCTGGATCATTTATACTTCTACTTCTTGGAAAATATCAACAGGTGCTTAATGCTGTGACACAGCGTGATTTTTTAACTCTTGGTGTATTTATTCTTGGCGCGCTCGTAGGGCTCGGGCTTTTTGCAAGAGTTCTCTCATGGCTTTTTAAAAACCATCATGATATTTCAGTTGTTGTTTTGGCAGGATTTATGCTTGGCTCAATCAGAAAGCTTTGGCCATGGCAGGAGATTGTTGCAACCAGACTAAATAGTCATAATGAGATGGTGCCAGTTGTGGTTAAAAATGTTTTGCCGCAAAATTTTGATTTTTCTTTTGTTGCAGCTGTTATCCTTGCTGTGATTGCAGGTTATATTATTTTTTATCTTGATAAAATTCAAGTTGTGAAAGAAAAAGTAAAAGACGTAGAAAGTGATAAGTTTGAAAAGCATCACAAAAAAGCGCTCAAAAACCAGTAAAGCATTTATAGCTTGGATACTTTTTTAAGATTTTTTACCAAAATTTCAATTCCCTTATCAGCTTCGTTTTTTGTGATAATAATAGGGGGCATAACTAATATAGTTGAACTTCTGCCAGACCAGACAATATGCAATCCATCTGCCTGAGAGAACTTTTTGACTTTTATGGCAGCCTGATTATTTGGTTTCTTGGATTTTTTATCAGTAATAAGTTCTACTCCTATTTCAAGTCCGGCTCCTCTGATATCTCCGACAATTTCTAGGTGAGTTAATTCTTGTTTTAGTTTTTCAAGCATGTAATTGCCCATCTCTTTTGCTTTTTCAATTAGGTTTTCTTTTTGGATAATCTCAAGTATTTTTGCTGCGGCAACAACAGACAGGGTATGCCAACCAAAAGTAGAAGTCCCTCCTTTGCCAAGCATGCTATTTGCTATTTTTCTTGATGTGGCAACAGCACCCATCCCGCCATATCCGTTGGTAATTCCTTTTGCAAAAGTGATGATATCTGGTTCAAAATCAAAATGCTCAAAACCAAACATCCGTCCAGTTCTTGCAAATCCTGTCCCAACCTCATCAATTATAAGAAGTACATCATTATCATCACAAATTTTTCGAAGATTTTTGAAAAAGTTTTTCTGCGGGATGATAACACCTGGGCAAGTCTGAATTGCCTCGCAAAGAAATGCTGCTACATTTCCCTCAGACTCTATTTTTTCCTTAATTTCTTTTAGACACCTTTTGGAACATTCTTCATCCGTTATGTTTTCACCATAGGTGGATTTATAGTTATATGGAGGCTGTATTTTTATAAATCCTGGAACAAGAGGCTTAAAAGGATTTGTGGTTTTTTCGGAATTTCCAAGCGAGATAGATCCAAATGTCTGTCCATGATATTCGTTATGAAAAGAAAGAACTTTTTTCTTACCTGTGTATGCTCTTGCTATTTTAAGAGCCAGCTCATTTGATTCAGTGCCACCAGTTGTTTTGAAAAAAGTGTTAGTGCGTTTGGGGAGAAATTTTTGCAAAGACTTTGCATAGTTAACAACTACATCTGTTGAGCACCACATGGGGGAGTAGGGGAATTTGGTCATTTGCTCTGTGATGGCATCAGCGATTTCTGGCCTGCTCCAACCGATATTTACGACATTCCAGCCTGATGTAAAGTCAATATATTTTTTGCCCGACTCATCAACAAGAGTTGATCCATAAGCTTTTTTAAGAACAAACCCCTCTCGATCTTCAACAGTCTCGCCAAGAAGCATTCGTTCTTGAAGATAGGTGTCCATATTGAAATAATTATACACCAATGCTTTCCCAATTACTTATTTTGAGATTTTTTGGCTTTGATTCTGCTATAATCACAATTATGAATTTATCTATCGGTATTGTTGGGTTGCCCAACATTGGTAAATCTACATTGTTTAACGCGCTTCTTAAGAAGCAGGCTGCTCTGGCTGCCAATTATCCATTTGCGACAATTGAGCCCAATGTCGGGATCGTTCCTGTGCCGGACAAGAGGCTTGAGACATTGGGAGAAATCACCAAAACTGAGGAGAAAATGACTGAGTTGCCGCCAATAAAACCTGCTACAGTTGAGTTTTACGATATCGCAGGGCTGGTCAAGGGAGCATCGGAGGGAGCGGGACTTGGGAATAAATTTTTATCCCATATCAGAGAAGTATCAGTGATCGCACACGTGGTTCGCGCATTTACTGACCCAGATGTGATCAAAGAGGGAGCAGTTGATCCCAAGAGTGATTATGAAGTTATCAATGCGGAGTTGATCATCTCAGACTTACAGACACTTGAGAAAGTAAATTTGAAAAAGCATGAATCAGAAATTAAGAATTATGGAGAAGTGATAGAAAGACTGAAAGAAGCCTTGAATAAGGGCATATCTGCAAGAGATGTTGATTTGTCAGATGAGGAAAGAGATGCTGTAAAAGATCTTTTTCTTTTATCAAGTAAACCTGAGATAACGGTTCTGAATTTGTCTGAGGATCAGTATACCCCTCAGGGAATTGATGAGATGGTTTCAGAATACGCAAGGGGTTTGGCTATAGATTCAGAAAATATGGTGGCGATTTCTGCCAAGATAGAGTCAGAGCTGGCTTCTTTATCAATGGAGGAGCAGAAAGAGTATTTAGGCGATATTGGTCTTCAGGAGTCAGGACTGGAGAGGTTGATTCAAAAAGCTTATGAAAAACTTGGTTTGATTTCATTTTTGACAGCAGGTGAGAAAGAGGTCCGTGCATGGACAACTAGACTCAGTGCAACTGCGCCTGAGGCAGCAGGGGAGATACATACAGATTTTACCAAAAAATTTATCAAGGCAGAGGTCGTGAGTTTTGAAGATTTTGTTGAGAATAACGGTTGGAAAGGCGCGCGGGAGAAGGGCAAAGCAAGGCTTGAGGGAAAAGACTACATTATGAAGGATGGAGATGTGGTGGAGTTTAAGATCGGTGCATAGTTATTTAGAGTATGAGTTCTGAAAGAGATAATTACAGAGGTCAGGAAAGAAATTATTTGAATCCTAGTAGAAGTCCTTTTTGGCAACGTACTCGTCTTAGTGGGCCTGATAAATTCAATCTGTATGGCCCAAGAAAAAAGCTTAAAGATTTTTATCTCGAGGCAAGTGCAACAGGGGAAGTATTTGAATTTTTTGTCTACAAAACATTGCCTCTTGAATTTGCAGATCTTGTTGATATACCCCATGATGAGGTCGAGATAGAAGAGGTTATATTTCGAACAGGAAGATTATACGTTCCAGAAAAGAGAAGCATATCATTCAGAAAAATATTTAACTCTGAAGATAGAGGTCCTGAAATTTCTCGTGCTGTGCCTATGAGTAGTGCTGATAGTGAAGTGATGACCTTTTTAGCGTATACTCTTGTTGCAAATGAGAGATATAGAGAATTAACACCTGATGAGTTAAACACCAAATCAAGTGAAGTAATTTTGAAAAAAACAGGAGTTTTAAATCGATTATCTCAGTCTGGATTTCCTGATTTAGTCTCAGAAGAAAATGCTGAAATTATAAGTAGGGTTATTCCTGAGGATATGAAGGATAAATTCTATGGTTCTGTTGCTGATTGGTTGACACATCTCGCCTTGTATTCAGTAGCTAAAAATTCATCTCTAAGAGGCAAGTATGTATTCCCTTTTCCTTATTTAATTAGTGACGAGAGGCTTCCGCATCCTGATTTTCTGCCATATATGGGAAAATCACTTTTGGAATTTGGATATCTGCTTGGTTCTGTTCTTACAAAAGGGGTAAACTATCATGCAGAAGTACTAGTATCAGCAGGTGAAAATTATCTGAAATTGTGTGAAAAAGTTTTGTCTCCGAGCAAGCAGGTAAAAAATAGAGATAGATTAATGGCTGAGGTGAATAGCTTTAAGTTAGATTATATAAGCCTTTTGAAGTTTTATCAAAAATATCCTGGTTTACTAAATCAGAGTAAAATATCTCCTAAGGATGAAGAGCCCAATTTGTCTACTACAGAGGAAATTATAGGAAAAGTACAAAAAGTTATAAAAAAATATTCTTAAGTTAGTTGGGTTGTTGAGGTTAAAGAGATGAAAAAATAGAATTATTTGCTTGATGGAGATGTGGTGGAGTTCAAGATCGGCAGCTAAATCTTGCGTTTTAGTTTTCTCGTTGTTATTATTTAGTTGATGTCGGAATTTCCACGCTTTTTGAGGAAAAAGGGAAAAGAATCAGACAATCTTAATAGGCCTTCTAGTTTTGTAGTCAGTAAAAAAACAGATGATGGCATACAAGGACCACCCCAGAGGCTCAGCGTCGGTAGTATATTTCCCTTTTATGAAGATGGAAATATCTCTGCACTTCTCCGTGTAACAGGACCAACAGCTGCCGATGTAGTGATAAGTAGGGGAGGCTCAAGGTCTGTTGTGAATCATAGCTGGACCTTTGATGCAGAAGGAAAAGGACACCTGACTGTTACACAAAATGGAATAAATAACATAGCTACACATTTAAGGGGTTTGCGAATCGACAAGGATGGTATACGAAGTAATAATATGGAAATTAGGTATAGAAAAATTGATTCATCTATCCCTGTGACTGTCTTTTCTGCTTCACCTGCTCCCAGCCCTGTGTATTAATAGTTTTCATTTCCCAACTTTATAAAAATCCTATTTTGAATGTTATAATATACCCGCTATGGTTGATTTTCACTATCTTGACAGCAAATGGGTAAGGACGAAGGATTTGAAAATTTCTGCATTTGATCTAGCAGTTCTCAGAGGCTACGGCGCGTTTGACTACCTCAGGGTTTATAAAGGAAAGCCATTTATGCTTGATTTGCATATTGAAAGATTTTTGCACTCCATTGCTTCGCTAAAGCTTGAAGCTTCCAAAACAAAACAGGAAATTGAGGAGCTTATTCTTGAGGGAATCAAGAAAAATCAAAAAGATGGGGATCTGTCTGTGCGGCTGATTTTGACAGGAAGTGGTGTTTTTATGGTCATGTATGAGGAGTCAACTGTCTATCCAGATAAATATTATGAGAATGGGATAAAAGCAGTTACTTTTAGAGAAAAAAGAGTACGACCTGATGTCAAATCAATAAATTATGAAACAGCCATGATTGCAGCCAATTTTGCCAAAGAAAAAGGAGCATTTGAAGCTATTTTTGTTGATGATGGCAAGATCTATGAGGGGACAAATTCCAATTTTTTTGTGGTAATTGATAAAGAATTGATAACACCCAAATTTGGAGTTTTGAAAGGTGTAACCCGTCAGGTAATACTTGATCTAGCACGTAAAAGAAGCATTGAGGTTATTGAGCGGGATATAGAGCTTGGTGAGCTATCAAGTGTAGATGAGGTCTTTATCGCATCAACCAGAAAAGAAATCATGCCAGTTATTCAGGTGGATGATATTAAGATAGGAAATGGACAAGTCGGAGATATGACAAATAAGTTGATGGAGGAATTTAGAAAGCTGACAAAAAAATAACTGATGTTTACTTTTACCACTTGAGATATAAAGTGAGGGTGTGCTAAAATACACACATGCGTAAATATGAATTAGTGATTGTTCTTAAGTCTTCTTTGAAAGATCTAGAACGCAAAAAAATTCTTGATACAGTAAAAGAATGGATGAAGGGAATTAAAATAGGCAAAGAAAATGATTGGGGACAAAAGCCTCTTTCTTATGCGATTAGAAAAGAAATCTCAGGTCATTATCTGCAATGGCTCTTTGAAGGCGATATTGTGATACCAACAGATTTTGAAAAAAGACTTTTGAGAGAAGACGGAGTATTGAGACACCTTTTGTTGAGAACTAAATAGATTTAAGATGTATGAAGTAAGATTTAAGAATAAGATTTTCATAAATCATATATCCTAAATCATAAATCACGATATGGCAAGAAGTTTAAATAAAGTACAGTTGATTGGGAATTTGACACGGGATCCAGAGCTTAGGTATACACCAAATGGAAACGCTGTTTGTTCTTTTTCTCTTGCTACCAATAGATATTGGACAACAGATAATGGTGAGAAGAGAGAGGAAGCTGATTTCCATAGGATTGTTGCTTGGAATAAGCTGGCTGAGCTTTGCAGTCAATTTTTGACTAAAGGACGAAAGGTTTATGTTGAGGGAAGATTGAGTACCAGAAGCTGGACAGGGCAAGATGGAGTGCAGAAGCAAACAACAGAAGTTGTTATTGATAATATGATCCTTCTTGATAATAAAGGTGGAGGACAGGAGTCAACGGATGAAACCCATGATTTTCATGATGAGGCAAAGGAGTCAAAAGAAAAGCCAGTTGAAGAAAAAAAACAAGAAGCAAAAAAAAGTGATAAAAAAAAGGTAGAAAAGGCAAGCGATGATCCTTCAACAGGTTCAGGACAAGAAGAAGTTGCGCCAGATGATATACCTTTTTAGATATAAGATATAAGACGTAAGATTAAAGAAAAGTTGTATGAAAAAGAAAAGATTTCCAAAAAGAAAAATAGTAGTTCCAAAGAGTTGTTACTTTTGCAAAGAAGAGAAAACTCCTTGGTATTCAGAGGTTTCTGATCTGCAAAAATTTACAACAGATCGTGGCAAGATAATTGCAAGGTCAAGGTCAGGACTTTGCGCAAAGCATCAAAGAAGAGTTACAGCTTCCATAAAACACGCAAGACATCTTGCCTTATTACCTTTCGTTAATCAAGAATAAACCCTATGATTTGACATATTAGAGTTTTGAATTTAGATATTCGAATTTTAAGCACCTATGATATCTTTGCCCATCCCTATCCCCGAGAATTTTACTCCAATTGTTAAAGCAGGTGATGTTGTCTCTGTATCTTCTCCTATAGCTGAAAAAAAGGCAAAAGATGAAGTAATAATAAATCTCTCAGAAATGCTTGGAGTAAAGTCCAAAAATGCAGGAAAATATCTTTTGAAAAATCCAGGCGATGAAGTCAGAAAGGAAGAGGTGTTGGCGATTGTAAAAGGTTTTTGGGGACAAAAAACTTTAAGAAGCAGGGTGCATGGAACAATAACCAGATACGAAAGAGATACGAGTAATTTGGCAGTGAGACTCTCTGGTTTTAGCGCAAATGAAAAAATGTTATCACCTGTTGATGGTGTAATTGATTTGTGCGATAATGAAAAAATAACAATTCAGACGTCCAAACATGCTGCGCTTGGAACAAAAGGAATTGGGATGTCAGCAAAGGGGGATGTTTATTTTTTTAGAGAAAAAGATGCCTATGCTTTGACTAGTGAAGCAAGCGGAAAGATTATAGTTGGAAAAAGTTTTGATTCAGAAATAATACTAAAAGGTTCAGCGCTTGATGCGCTCGGGATGATAGCAACAGACATAAAGGATGATGCTCTAAAATTTTTAAGATCCAGAAATCTAAATATGCCAGTTCTTGAAGTGGATATAGATGTACTTTTGCAGCTTGAAAAATGGAATGATAAAAAAATTTTTATGGATGGAAGTCTAAAATCTATTGTTTTTCTTCAAATATAATTTATGAATACTGAAATTGAAAAAAAAGAATCAAAAGGATTTTTTAATCCAAGAAAGATGAGATTTTTTCTGGCGATTTTTATTGCTGGTCTTATTGGTTATTTTATAGGTGTTACCAAGATAGATTTTCAGCTTAAAAATTTTCAACCCCATGTAGCTTTTTCAAGTAAAGAGCCACCGCCTTCAGTTACACAGAGTGATTTCTCCAAGTTTTGGAGTATTCTTAATCTGCTAGAAGAAAAATATTATGATAAATCAGCATTTGATCAACAAAAGATCTTGGATGGCGCGATTTCAGGCATGGTAGATAGCCTTGACGATCCATACACTCTGTATCTTCCTCCTCAGCAAAATGATGATTTCAAGCAAGGACTTGCAGGTCAATTTGAAGGAATTGGAGCTGAATTGGCTCTGAAAGACAAACAAATTTATGTGGTAAAGCCGTTGGGAGGATCTCCTGCGCAAAAAGCAGGAATAAGAATTGGTGATGCAATTGTAAAAGTGGATGGTGAGTCAACTGCAGGATGGAATGTATTTAAGGCTGTGCAAGTAATAAGAGGAGAGAAAGGAACTTCGGTTACTCTGACGGTTTTGCATAAAGATGATAGTGAGTTAACAGATATTAAAATAACAAGAGACACGATTGAAATAAATAGTCTCACGACTGAAGTAAAGACAATAAATCAGTTTGATCAAATTGATAAAATGGGAGTTCTGGATGCGAACAAAAATAATAAAATTGTTTACTTTAAGCTCACGCAATTTGGTGATAAGACCAATGATGAATGGCTAAAAGCTATAAATGAGGTAGATATGAAGATAAAATCTGACAGTTCCATAAAAGGCGTTGTTCTTGATTTGAGAAATAACCCTGGTGGCTATCTGGGAGATGCAGTATATATCGCATCTGAGTTTATAGAAAATGGAAATGCAGTTCTTCAGGAAGACAGAAATGGCAAAACAAATGAGTTTTCTGTTTCTGGAAAAGGGCTTTTGACAGATGTGCCTGTAGTAGTTCTTATAAATAAAGGATCTGCATCAGCAAGTGAGATTGTGTCAGGTGCGCTTAGGGATCATAAGCGGGCAAAGCTTGTTGGTGAGACATCATTTGGAAAGGGAACCATACAGGAGGCAGCAGAATTGGGTCAAGGATCAGGAATTCACGTAACAATTGCTAAATGGCTAACGCCAAATGGTACATGGGTTGGAAATGGTAAAACAGGATCTGGTCTTAAGCCAGACCTGGAAGTAAAGCCAGATGAGCAGAGGCCTGATCACGATATCCAGCTTGAAAAAGCAATAGAAGAGTTGTTAAAATAAATTCTCTATGAAACGAATCGGTGTTCTCATCATTCTCCTTTTTGCTCTTTTGGGCGTAGTTGGTGTTATTCAGTATTTTTTTCCCTCAACCAGGCTTCAAACCAAAATTGAAAATAGTAATGGTAGTGAGAATATAAAAATAGTCAGTGAGGAATCAATAACTATTGATATTGTTAAAAAGGTTGGTCCATCAGTTGTGACTATTGCTGAGGAGGTAACGCAAAATACAGGAGTATTTAGAATAGGACCTTTTTCTATTGATATTCCACAGCAGGAAGAACAAAGTAGTGAAATTGAGCCTCAAAGTATAGGAACTGGTTTTATAATTGACAAAGAAGGACTTGTGGTTACTAATAAGCATGTTGTTCAGCAAAGTGGGATTGATTATTTTGTGATAACAAATGATCAGAAAAGATACAAAGTAGAAAATATTTATAGAGATCCCTTGAATGATATTTCTCTTTTGAAGATAGATTCAACTGAAAATAACAAAGCTCTTAATCCTATTCCCCTTGGAGATTCAGACAATCTTCAGGCAGGACAATACGTAGTTGCTATCGGAACAGCTCTTGGTGAATTTGAGAATACAGTTACAACTGGAGTTATATCAGGTCTTGGAAGGGGAATCACAGCAGGATCTGCCTTTCAGGGATCAGTTGAGAGGATTGATAATGTGATCCAGACAGATGCCGCGATAAATCCAGGAAATAGTGGTGGTCCGCTTCTCAACTCCAGTGGTCAGGTGATAGGGGTAAATACAGCTGTTTCAGCTGCTGGGCAAAATATTGGTTTTGCAATTCCTATTAATACTATTAAAAAATCTCTTGATAATTTCAATAAAACAGGAAAGTTTGATAGGGCATATCTTGGTGTTTCATACAGAGTGATACCCCAGGAGACAGCCCTCATCAATAACGTGCCTCAGGGAGCATTTGTTCAATCAGTTATTGCAGGTTCACCAGCAGATAAAGCAGGGATCAGGCAAGGAGACATTATTACAAAATTAGATGGCGATAAGCTCACAGTTGATAGGGAGTTGGCAGTAGTTATTGCTGCTAAAAAAACAGGCGATAAGCTAGATATAGAAGTTTATAGAGATGGTGAGAGTCAAAATCTAACAGCTACTCTTGAAACAATCCCTCAAGAATAATAAAAAGCAGGAAAGGACGGGCTAAATACAAAAATGCCTCTTGCAAACAAGATTCTTTATATTTATAATATATTACAACATGGCAAAATCAACAACCACAAAGAAACCAGCTGCCAAAAAAACTCCAGCTAAAAAATCAGCAAGTAGATCCACATCTAAAACATCAGCAAAAGCATCAGTTGAAAAAACAAAAACAACCTCAACAAGTGATATCAAAGCATACAAATTTAAGACAGTTTATGTTGTTGCAGTCTTGATAGCTATTGCATTGGCAGGACTGCTTTTTGCATTAAGGAGCATGATTGTTGCAGCAGTTGTTAACGGACAACCTATCTATCGATGGGACATCATCAAGGAAACAGAAAAGATATCCGGAAAACAGGTCATGTCAAATCAAATCAGAAATATTTTGATTGAACAGGAAGCAAAAAAGAAAAATATAACTGTGACAGAAGAGGAGATTGATCAGGAAGTAAAAAAAGTTGAAGATACTTTGAAAGAGCAGGGACAGGAGCTTGATCAGGTTCTTGAAATTCAGGGCATGGGTAGAGGAGAGCTGAGGGAGTTGCTAAGACTTGATAAATTGGTTGGAAAGCTAGTCGGACAAGACATCAAGGCAACAGATAAAGAAATTGATGATTTTATTGAAGCAAATAAAGAGACATTTCCTGAAACACAATCTGAAGAAGAGATAAAAGAATCAGTAGGGGAGAGTCTTAAGCAGCAAAAGCTTCAAGCAAAAGTGCAGGAATGGCTAGCAGACATTCAAGCCAAAGCCCAAATAAACTACGTAGTAGAATACTAATCCCCAATTGCATTTAGCCCGCACCCATGGTAAAATCTCATTTTGATCTATGAATGAGAGGCTTGGTAAAGGTGAAAGAAGACTAGGTTTTGTTGATTGGTATCGTCCTACTCTTAAAGTATCCCACATTAATGAAATCAATTTTTCTGGTTTTAAAGAAAGAGGTGTAAACACTCTCTTGCTTGATGGTGAAGGAAGTTTTGTTGAGCATAATGGCTGGGACATAGATCCTAAAATTGTTAAAAGGATAAAATCTCAAGACTTTGATAATATTGCAATTGTTTCCAATAAAAGACCAAACACAGAAAAAGACTTTGTGCGACTTAATCACTGGGCAGAACAACTTGGGGAGAATGTAGTTGTTTTTACGCCACTTGATAGAAGTGAAAGAAAGCCTGGGTCCAAGATGCTTCTCAAGGCAGCGAGTCATTTTGGCATAGATACAAATCAGGCAGTAATGGTGGGGGATAAGGTAACTGCTGATGTTTTGGCAGCAAATAGAGCTGGGATGTATTCTGTTTGGGTGGATCGGCTTGGATGGGAAGATTTACCAGGTGATAGAATTGGTAGAAGACCTGTTGAGGCAGGTATAAGGATGGTAACAAGACCAAACAAAGAATTTGACGGTTTTCCAGCACCTCCTCCTAGTGAGCCTGCAGCGACATTAAGGCAATACGCTTCTCAGAAAGAATCTGAATTTAATATGAACAGGCCTCAGGGCTTGGAACAAGTTCCTGAACTTCTCTGGAGTAAAAGCAGGATTATTGGAGTTGGTCAACCAGATGTAGTTTTGCCACAAGAAGTTTTAGATGCAATTCCTCCTGGCCTGAGCGAGTCATTTGGAATTAAACAAATAAAAGAAATTCTTTACTCTGTTGATTCAAAATATGGAGAACAATTTGATAATTTTATGGGAGAGAATGGTAGAAAAATCGCCAATGCGTCAACTACTGTGAGAATTCCTGGGGCAATCCTTATTGCAGGTCTTCTTATTGCTGATAAGCCAAAGCTGGCACGCAAGGTTCATGCTGTTTTAGCCTCTACAGATATTATAGATGGATGGGCTGCGAGGAAAGATTTTGACCAATCAAAAGAAGCAAAAGAAAGGGGAGGAAAGTTTGACCAAACAGTAGACAAGATTGCGGCATTTATAATTGAGGTAGGACTTTTGAAGAAAGACAGATTGCCTCTTGATAATTCAATAACAATCTTAGGAGCAGATTTATACATGAATAAAGTAGCTAGGCCACGAGCAAGGTCAAAGGGGCTTGATACAAGTGCTGCGCTGTCTGGCAAGATGAGCACTCTGCTTGTAGAATTTATGCACAATTTTTCAATGACAGATAATCCATCTGCCTTTAATAAATTATTTAGAGAAGTAGCAACAGGGGCAAAAGTTGCGAGAATTCAGTTGTCGCAACAGGCGTGGGAATTAAAAAAAGCTGATAACAATAGATTTGAAGAGGTTAAAGAGGAGATGCTTGCTGCTGCTTGAATTTACTCCTCCGGACGGTCTTCAGGAATTTCCCCAGCCAGAATAGAGGGAAGATTTTTCCATGATTTGTTGATTCTATGATCTGTAAGTCTGTCTTGAGGGAAATTGTAAGTTTTTATTTTTTCTGATCTATCACCCCTACCTACTTGAGTTGATTTGAGAGAGGAGATCTGCTCGGTTCTTTTGGCAATTTCTTGCTCCCAGAGTTGAGATCTGAGAAGACTCATAGCAAACTCTCTGTTTTGGTTTTGTGACCTCTCAACTGATGCTGTGACAACTATTCCTGAAGGCTTATGTTTTATTCTTACTGCAGTTGAGACTTTATTTACATTTTGTCCTCCGTGTCCGCCTGAGCGAAATGCCTCAAATTCTATATCATCAGGTGCGATATGGATATCTATATCATCCAGTTCAGGTAAGATTGAAATCGTCGCAGTACTGGTGTGAATCCTGCCTTTTTTTTCAGTTGCGGGGATTCTCTGGACCCTATGAACGCCTGCTTCGTATTTAAATGTTCCAAATGCTCCAACTCCAGCTGATTTGCCACTTATTTTTATGACATACTCATCCATTTGTTCAACTTTGTATCCTTTTATTTGTGCAAATCTTGTATACATTCTGATCAACTCATCTGCCCAGAGCTTGGCTTCATCTCCGCCTGCTGCGCCTTTGACTTCAAGCAGGATATTTTTTTCATCAAAATCTTGCTCATTTTTGGTGTCTGTTTCCTTGATACTATCTTCAATTGCTTTTTTTTGCAGCTCAAGCATTTCTATTTCTTCCTTTGCAAGAGGCATGAGGGTCGGATCAGAGAGGAGTTTTTTGGCTTCCTCAATTTTTTGATCGAGTTCTTCTATTTGTGTGTAGCGGTAGTCGTTCATAAATTAGTATTAAGTATTATGAAGTAAGTAGCAAGTATGCACCGTTTTAGTTTAATACTTTATACATAATTCTTTATACTGGTTGAATAATAGATTGATTTTATCATAAAAAAAATATTAAGGGAAAAACTGAATAAAGAAGCTACTTAAGGCCCATGAGCATCTCGCGGAGTGTCTTTGGAGAATCATCTTTCTTTTTTTGATCATCTGCCTTTTTCTTCTTAACAGCAGTATAGGTAGAGGCGATTTTTTGTCTGTCCTGAAATTTTTGGATACGAGAGGCGCTATCAACGAATTTCTGCTCACCAGTATAGAATGGGTGGCAATCATAGCAAAGCTCGACATGGATTTTTTCACGTGTGGAACCAACTGTAAATTTGTTGCCACAGATACAAATGACCTGTGTTTGATCAAAATATGTTGGATGAGCTTGCGCCTTCATAGTCTGTATATTATAGCTGAATTTGATTTTCTTGACAAGACATCTAAAAAGAACTAAAATAAAGGACTTATAGTTTGTAAATTATGAGCAATTTGAAAGAAGGAGGATTAGCAAGTCCAGAAAGAAGAAAACCACCAATATTGACGCTTGGTCAATTAAGAATAGGAGATAAGATTGCAATTAGTGAATCAACAGCTTATCTTCTAAGAATTGCAGGTAGCATTGGCGCAGCAAGTCCTGAAGATGCTGTGCAAGAAGCTTTGGCTAAGTCGCTTAAGCCTTTGGGAAGAAAAAGTGAAAAAGATTTTGTTGATTATGGAGGTGACATAACGCCTTATCTTATAACTGCAATTAGAAGTGTTGTGATTCAAGGAGGTCGTGATGTGGCAAAAGGAGTCAAGACAGTAGATACGCCAATTGAGGATCTGCATTTTGTATCTGATCCTGGACAAGATGTTGCAGAACAAGTTGTTGATAGATTGGATGGAAGTGGGGTTGTTTCTGCTTTGACAAATGGAGAAATAGACCCGAAAATGTTAAAAGTTTTGGCTTTAAATGCAGAAGGGTATTCATATAAAGAAATAGCAGCAGAGTTGAACATTCCTATTGGCACTGTGATGAGCAGGCTTAGCAGAGGACGGGCTCATGCTAGAAGAATTCTTGAAAAGGTAGCATAAATATTATGACAGATCATAAAGATATGGATGTGCTTAGTACAAAAAAGATTCTATGTGATAAGCTTATAAAAAAGTGATTATTTTACAGTTCAATATCGACTAAGCAGGGATGGGTAACAGGCTTAGGCTTTCTTGAAATATTTTTTTAATTTATGACTCCGGAGAATTTGCCAAGTATAACACAAGAGCTTGAGAAAAGGGGATGTGGCGAAAGATTATTTGGAAAAATAATTTTGGGAATTTCTGGAGTTACTGATATTTTATCTGAAAAAAAGAGAGAGTTTAATCGTAATAATTTTCCAAGAAGGGCAGAAATTCCTGATGTTGCAAATAAGAATGTCAAGAAAGACACTCTTGATGTAATCAGGCATGGAATCGTGGAAACCAGTTTGGGGTGGGATTATTCTGATAGTAAGGTTGGGCAACTTAGTGTAATAAATCACAGTGCAATAATCATCTCTGTTAATATTAATTCGGGAACTATTTCTATACAAGGAGAAGGGCTGCAGGAGATAGAAAGAGAGAAATGGGAGAGTAGAGAGGGATATCAAATTTTAAATGATGCAATAGGAGAAGCAATGTTAAAGCCATGTCATTTCAGCTGGCCACCCAGAAGTATAGGACAAAGGACTTAAATTAAGGTACTAATTTTTAATTTTATCTATTATTTCCTCAATACTTGCTTCTTCTTGCTCTCTGGTATTCATATTTTTTAACATTAGCACATTCTTTTCAACCTCTTTTGGACCAAGCACCAAGACAAAGGGAATAGCTTTTTTATCAGCGTATTTGAGTTGTTTTTCCATCTTAGTTTCAGGATTAAGCCAAAGCTCAGTATTTATATTTTCTGCGCGAAGAAAAGATGCGATTTCTGCTGACTTATCTGCGTGTTCTAAATCAAAAATTGTGACAAGTACTTTTGTTTTGTTAAGATCATCTGGAAAAAGATTAAGCTCAGTCATCGCCTCAATTATTCGATCAAAACCAAATGAAAAACCAACAGCCGGGAAGTCCTGATTTGAGAACATTCCAATTAAATTATCATATCGTCCTCCGCCACCCAATGATCCAGCAGGATAATCTGGGGATTCGACCTCAATTATTGTTCCAGTATAGTAGTCAAGACCGCGAGCTAAAGTGGGGGAGAATTGAAGTTTTTCGCGGTCTATACCCATTCTAGTTGCAACTTTTATAGTTAGATCTAGTGATTCTGAGGGTAGTGTATTTTGAATTTTATCAAGAATTTGTGGGTCAAATCCTGCTTTTTCTAGTTCTATCTTTACATTTTCTGCTCCTATTTTTTTTAGCTTATCAATTATGGTTATTGCCCTTTGTGGAATATTTGAAAATGTAGAACGGTCATTTAGAAGGATTTTAAAGTTTTTAAATCCCAATTTTTCAAAAGCATTGGTAGCAATTGCTATTATTTCAGCATCAGCTGAATTTTTGTCTGATCCGATTGTATCAATATCGCACTGGAGAAACTCACGGTATCTACCCTTTTGGGGCTTATCTGCCCTGAAAACAGATTGGATTTGATATCTCTTGAAGGGAAGAGAGATTTCGTTTTGATACTCAGCTATAACTCTTGCCAAAGGAACGGTCTGATCATATCTGAGGGCGACTCGGCGACCGCCATTGTCTTCAAATCGATACATCAGCTTATCGCCTTCATCTCCATATTTTCCAGTAAGAATCTCTTCGTACTCTAGAGTGGGTGTTTCTAAGGGCTCAAAACCGTAGGATTCAAAAACAGATCTGAGGGTTTGGATAACAAACTGCCTTTTTTTGGCCATGACGGGGAGAAAATCTCTAAAACCTTTTAGTGTCTGCGGTTTCATGTTTTTATTTTAACACAAACAAAGTATGTTTTATATTTCAACAAGCTCTCGTGGTGAGTGGGTGATTTGTTCTAGTTTATTATTTTGGATTGCGAAGATGTCTTCGATGCGGATGCCAAATTTGCCCTGCAGGTAGATTCCTGGCTCGATTGAGAAAACCATACCTTCTGCTAGTTTATCTTTTGAATTTGGGGAAAGTCTTGGGTTTTCATGCACTTGAAGTCCAATTCCATGACCAAGTGAGTGAGGGATGGTCGGGAAGCTGTTTTTTGTGATGTGGTCACGAGCAGCTTTGTCTGGGCTTGAGGCCTTAGGCCCTCCTACCTTAGAGGTTATAAGTGTTAAGTTATGAGTTATAAGTTCGATTGCTGTGTTTTGTGATGTGAGAACTGTCTCATAGGCTTTTTTTTGCTCGCTGTCTGCTTTTCCGAAAAAGATGGTTCTTGTCATGTCAGAGCAGTAGTTGTTTAGCTTCACTCCAAAATCCATAAGTATGAAAGTGTTTTTCTTTAAGCGTTTATTTGTCGGTTTGTGATGGGGGTGGGCTGCATTCTCACCAAAAGCGACAATTGTCGCGAAAGAAGGATCAACGCAGTTTATTCCCATCAGATTTTCTATTTCATAGGCCAGTCTTTTTTCTGTAACTCCTGTCTTTAAAACTGAGAGAATTTGAGAATAAATTTTATCACCCATCTGGCAAGCTTTTTTGATAAATTCAATTTCGCTTTTGTCTTTTATTAATCTTAATTTTTCAACCAGTAAAGCTGGAATTAAATTTTTCTTGTCTATATTTTTGAAAAGATTTTCGTATTCAAAAACAGTCATGTCAGCTGATTCAAAACCAAGCGTTTTTATTTTGTGTTTTTTTATCAGTTTTTCCAATTGCTCACCTGTTGGATTGTCGCGTGATGTTTGGATCAGTTTAAAATTTTTGATTGCCTTCTTGACAGCCTCCTTGTAAATTCCATGTGTGAAAATGTATTGATCAGTTTTTGTTATCAGCAAAAAAGCGTCGCGGTCTTCATTGCTGAATCCTGAAAAGTTAGTTAGATAGGTGATATTTGGGATGCTAGATATAAAAATCGCATCAAGATTTTTTACTGCAATTAGCCTTTTTATTTTTTTGAGGCGATTATCCATTATGGAATTTTTGTTGGAACAGGTGTTGAAACCTTTATTGGTTTTGTAGGTTCAATTGATGGCTCAGGAATGGATATATTTATAAGAGGATTTGCTGGGACATCGGAAAAAATTGTTACGCGATCTGATACCAAGAGGCTTGCATCATCCTTATCAGGGAATCCAATTGCTGTAAGTCGGTTGCCAACTTCAACATCAGAAAATCCTATATCTTCTAACTCGTCATCATTAATTAAGTAAGAGGCTATGTCTGTGCTGGTTACAATATCAAGTTTGATTGTCTTTCCATCCTCCTTTGCAAGTGTGATGATAAAGTTTTTACTATCAATGTCTGTTATGGTACCTCTTACAAATGTCGGATCAACTGTCACATCAACGAAGCGTGCTAAAAGTCTCTTGGTTTGTTTATTAAAAAGACCAAGCGCTCTTACGCTCATTCCTTTTTTAAGATCAGAGAATCCAAAAGAATCTTCATCGGGGGATGTAAATTTTGTTATTTCATCAACATCAACAAATTTTGAATTTCCATTTTGATCCTTGAGGGTAATTTTGCTTGCTGATAGTTCTGTTATCACACCAATAGTTCCTCTTTTTTCGACTAAATTTAATTTAGATACATTTGATGCTATTTTGTCTTTTAGCTCATTTATCTGCTCGCCAATTTTTTCATTTATTATATTGTTTGATGGAGCAGCGGTAGGTGATTCATCGGATGACGCAACAGCTATTTGTGCAAAGGCAAAACAAAAGATTGTCAGAATTGAAAATATTTTAAGCGTTTTCTTCATAACTAGAACTCCTCAGTTGTAAATGTGACTGTTCTTGTTTCCTGTTTTTCTCGACCGTCTTCAAAAATTGCTGTAATATACATTATACTAGTTCCTTGAGGAATTGTTTGGGTTGCCGTGAAATTTCCGTTTGATGCTGGTTTTATTACTTCATCAGAATCCTCAGTAGATATTTGGATAATAGCACCTGGTGTTGTTTTGCCTGAAATTGTGACAAGTCTCTTGCTAAATACCTCTTCGTCTTTTGGGCTTTGAATGACAAGTATGTTTGTGTCTTCTGGAGTTGGTGTAGGATTTAAAGATTCAATTGCTTTTTTGTTTTCCTCAGGCACAATCTGAGTAAGTTGATAGATGTAGAAAGCTCCTCCGGCAGCAATAAGCCCGATTAATACAGCGACAAAGGAGAGTACAATTTTTTCTGCTTTCATATAGTTTAGTTTAGCCCTTTAAATTAACAAAAATAAATTCAATACTGCACGGGGTCAGGTCAGTGCGGGTGTTTTTTATGATACGATAATTGTGATCTCTTGTCAAGAAATATAGATTTATGTTAGTATGAGTTTCATGGAAATATCTATTGTTGCAAAATCAAAACTCAACCTCAAGGGCAAAAATGCAAGCATTTCAGTGACAGAAGGCGAGAGGGGATTTCTACTTGCGCCTCAGGATGTAGAGATGGAAATAAATGGACCAGGTGAGTATGAAATAGCTGGTGTAAAAGTTTCAGGAACAGCAGCAGTTCCAGATACTGTTTATGATTTTAAAATTGATGGTATTGTTGTGATGCTTGGAAAAATTGGATCTCTTTTTAAATTCCACCAAAAATTAAAAGAAGCAAACATATTGATTGTTTCCTGTGATGAGGATATGGAAATTGGCTTTATTACATCAATTGTTTCAAACGTGATTATTTTTACAGGTGATAAGGCAAAAGAGCTTAGTAAAAAGTTTGGCAAAGAATCATTAAGCATGTCCAAGTATCAGACAAAACTTGAAAAGTTACCCGCTGAAATTGAAACAATTATATTGGAGTAGAAATGAGTTATGGCAGGAAAAACTCTCCCCAACAGTATTGATGCCGAAAGATCGGTTTTAGGCGCAATTGTCATCGATAAAGATGCGATAATTGGTGTTTCTGAAATTCTCAAGCCAAGCGACTTTTATAGCGACCTTAATGGGATTATTTATAGCGCTATGATGGTGCTTTATGAAGAAAGAAAGCCAATTGATCTTCTGACTCTTACTGACCAGCTAAAAAAAGATAAAAAACTAAAAAAAGTAGATTCATCTTATCTTACAGATTTGGTTGAGGAAGTGCCAAGCGCTGCCAATGCAACTGAGTATGCAAAGATAATACGGGAAAATTCAACAAAGAGATCTCTGATAAAAGCAAGCATGGAAATATCTGATATTGCCCATGAAGAAAACATTAATACAAAAGAGGTCTTGGACAGAGCTGAATCTGCGATTTTTTCAATATCGCAGGGTCATTTATCTCGTGGATTTATCGCAATTAAAGAAACACTAACTGAGAGCTTTGATAGAATTGATGAATTGCAGAAAACTGGTGAGGGAATGCGAGGCGTGAGAACAGGTTTTGCTGATCTTGACAAGATTTTGTCTGGAATGCAAAAATCCAATTTGATTATTCTTGCAGCACGTCCTGGTCAGGGAAAAACAGCAATGGTTCTTAATATCGCACAAGCAATAGCCTCAAGGGACAAAAAGCCGGTTGGGATTTTTTCACTTGAAATGAGTAAGGAAGAGCTGGTTGACCGTCTGCTTATTGCTGAATCAGATGTGGATGCTTGGAAGCTAAAGACGGGACAACTAAACGATGATGACTTTTCCAATTTATCAAGCGCCATGGGATCTCTTGCTGAAGCGCCTCTTTTTATTGATGATACACCAGGCCTGTCACTAACTGAGATGAGGAGTAAGGCCAGAAGGCTTCAGCTTGAGCATAACTTGTCACTTCTTATTGTTGATTATTTACAGCTTGTTGAACCAGGAAGACGTTATGACAGTAGGGTTCAGGAGGTCTCAATGGTTTCACAAGCTCTTAAAAACCTAGCGCGTGAGTTAAATATTCCAGTTCTTGCTGCATCACAGCTTAATAGATCAGTTGAGCATAGGGGTGGGGAGAAGAGGCCGCAACTTGCTGATCTTCGTGAAAGTGGGGCTATAGAGCAGGATGCTGACGTCGTGATGTTTCTTTATAGACCCGATGCAGAAGCAACGGGAACACATATTCCAACCAAGCTTCTTATCGCCAAACACAGAAATGGTCCAACAGGTGAGATAGATCTTCTTTTCCGCGGAAACCGCATCCGCTTCCAGGATGTTGAGAAGAAAAGAGAGAATGAAAATAAATAAAGGAATTATTGCTCTTATACTTCTGGCGCTTATAGCTTCATCAATGGGTTTTTATGCAAGGCACTTAAATACTGGTTTTTCTACATTTCAGCAAGTTTATTTAAGAGTTGGAGTCGGGTTTTTGTTTAGTTTGTTTATCTTTGGGTCTGGTATAAATTTTAAAAAATTAATAAAACTTCCCTTAAAAGAGTGGGGAATTTTGATCTTTCGCGCACTATCTTATTATGTGCTTGGTGTTGGTTTTTTTACAATAGCAATTAACATTACAAAATACAGTAATGTTTACTTCATCGCAGCGATGCCTCTGATAGCGTTTTTTGGAGTCTTGATATTTAAAGAAAGAATGACACTAAAAAAGTTATTATTTATTCTTACTGCTTTTATGGGAGTTTTATTGATAGGGGTCGATGATTTCTCAAAAATTTTTGAATGGGGAAGGGGAGAGGTCTTAGCGCTTATTTCTGAAATCGCATTTGCGATTGCCTTCATAACAAGAAGGTGGCAGAGTAATATTTTGACAAACAAAGAAATAACACAGCTAATGCTTTTAATTGCTTTTTTGCTATTGATTGGTACATCTTTTTTCCTTGGCGAGGGTTTGATTTCATTTGAATGGAATCTTGCAACTTTTTTGGTTGTGATGGCCTCAGGATTATCGAATACTTTTTTTGTTTTTCTTTCAAACTATGGATTTAAGCATGTTAAAGCTTTAATCGCGAACAACATCATGATGCTACAGGCAGTATTTGCTTTGATTTTGGGGTTTGTCATATATAAAGAGATACCAATTCTTAAAGAGCTTGTTGGAGGATTAATAGTTATTTTAAGCGCAATAGCGATAAATAGTTTGGAAAGGAAAAAGAAGGCTTAGGTGTTTTCTATAGCCTCAGCTAGAAAATGGGGTTTATCTGATTGTAGCTCTTCTGATCCAATGTAATTAAAAGCTTTAATAAATAAGATATCCTTAAGAGGAGCCGATTTATCGACTCCTCTTTTTTCTTTCAAATTTTCAATAAATCCTAAACTACTGAGTAGGATTTGGATTGTTTGGATCCTGAGCTGGTGCTTCAGGCATACCATCTGTTGGCGGTGTTGAATCACCACCTGGTACTTCTGGCGTAGCTGGTGCTGGCGCTTCAACAGGTGTTGCTGGCTGCTCAGAAGGCGTACCTGGCTCGGGTGTTGGCATTCCTGTGTCCACATCTCCTACTGGAGGAGTGGGTGTAGGTGCGCTTGGTTCTGGAGTTCCTCCTCCGAATCCGCCTGTTGGTTGTCCTGGATCTGCTGGCGCAGTAGGTGCTGGATCTTGAGTTGGTACTCCTCCTTGGTTGTTATTTTGATCGTCCATATAATCACCTCCCTTCTTTTTGGGTTCTATTTTATACTAGATATAAAAAATTGATATGTCAATGATGGGGGGACAAAACAAGTGATAAATGCTAAAATTAAGATAAGAATGCTTCAAAAAATTAAGAAATTTTTCTATTTTCCTGTTGCATCATATTTTCGATTTTTTGCAAAAATACGTTTGCGAAGATGGAACCCGAAAATTATTGTAGTCACAGGATCAAACGGAAAAACAACCCTTCTCCACATGCTTGATGCTCAGATTGGGGATAGGGCTTTGTATTCATATCATGCAAATAGCAGTTTTGGAGTGCCATTTGATGTTTTGGATTTGCACCGCATGAGTCTTTTGAGAAAAGAATGGTTTTGGCTTATTTTTAAAGCTCCCATTCATGCTTTCAAAAAATCTCCAAAACAAGAAATATATATAGTAGAGGCAGACTGTGACAGAGCAGGAGAAGGAAGATTTTTGGCAGAATTTTTAAGACCAGATGTTTGCTTGTGGGTTAGTGTTTCCAAAACACATGCATTGGGATTTGAAGATTCAGTTGGTAAAAAATTTGAAACAGTAGAAGAGGCAATAGCTTTTGAGTATGGATATTTTCTAGAATACTGCAAAGGCTTTGCAGTAATTGATGGGGGATCAGTGCTCATGAAGAGTCAGGCAGAAAGAACCACAGCTGATGTCATAGAAGTATCAAGAGATGTTTTAACCAGTTATAGAGTAGATAATGATGGTACAAGATTTGAAATAGGTGGTATGAAATATTTTCTATCCGCGCTTTTGCCTGATGTTAGTTTTGTTTCAATTTTGATGTGTTTAAAAGTGGCAAATTTTCTTGGAATTCCTTTTGATAGCAAATTTTCAAATTTTAAAAACCCACCTGGTAGGGGATCAATATTTGATGGGGTAAAAGATATCACAATTATTGATAGTAGTTATAATGCAAATCCCAAGTCTATATCTGCTACTCTTTCTATGTTTAGTAAATTTGAAGGAATTGATAAGTTTTTAGTAATTGGTGATATGCTTGAAATGGGAAATTCTGAAAAAACTGAACATGAGAAACTTGCTGATGAAATTGCAAAGTATAAATTTAAAAAAATATTTTATCTAGGGCCACGCATTAAGAAATATACAGTTCCTAAATTGAAAAATTTACTTGGAGATAAAATATTTGTTAGTGGATCAGAAAATCCTGCTGAGGTTTTGAAAATCTTAAAAGATAATATAAAGGGGAGAGAGATAATACTTTTTAAAGGCGCGCGTTTTATGGAGGGAATAATTGAGAATCTTTTAAAAAATAAATCCGACATCCAAAAGCTTCCCAGACGCGAAAAGATCTGGGATAAAAGAAGAAAAGCTTTCGGGCTTTAAATTTATAATTTTGAATTTGTTTGTAATTTAGAAATTAAAGTTTGGTATTTTAATTTATGTCAGAAAATAAAAAAATATATATTTTACATGGATGGGTTTATTCGACTGAAAAGTGGAAACCTTTTTTAGTTGAATTGAAAGAAAAAGGATTTGATCCAGTAGTGCTAAAAATTCCAGGACTTACTGCGCCACTTAATAAGGTTTGGACACTTGAAAATTATGTTGAGTGGTTCAATAAAGAAATAGATTCAAAAAAAGACTTAATACTTTTGGGACATTCCAATGGGGGAAGAATTTGTCTGGCTTTTGCTGCAAAATATCCTGAAAAAGTTGCAAAGTTAATTCTTATTGACAGTGCCGGTATCTATCATAATGAATTACCGATTAGAATTAAACGTCTGGTCTTTGGAACAGCAGCAAAACTTGGAAAGAAATTTTCAAATGCAAAAGTTTTTCAAAAATTGCTATATAAATTTGCAAAAGAACATGATTACGAAAAGGCAGATCCGATTGTGAAAAAAACAATGGTCAACTTAATAAAGATTGATCTTCGTGATAGACTTAAAAATCTAGAAGCTAAGACTTTGATTATTTGGGGAAGTATAGACAGGATAACACCAGTTGAAGATGGGGTATTAATGAAAGAAAAAATTAAAAATTCAATTATTGAGATTGTTGATGGAGCAAAGCATTCACCAATGTTTACGCATTCTGAAGTAGTTGCAGAAATAATTTATAAAAACTTATGAATATTTTTAATTCGCTTGGTTCAAATTATGATTTTTCTACAGCTATAAAGATATTATTTGCTAGTAATGATAAAGAATACTCAGAGAAGCTTAAGAGCGTTCTGCAACAAAGATACAAGGGTGAAGCGGAGGTTTTTTATAAAGGACGAGACGCGTTAAGGATGGCTTTGAGGATAATTAATAAAAAAGGTTCAAGTGTTGGGATTTGTGGATTTACATGTTTTGCAGTTTATGATTCTGTTGTCAAAGAAGGATATGAGCCTATCCTTTTGGATATCGAGAGAAATAATTTAAATTTTTCTTTTGAAACCTTTGAAAAAGCAGTTGCAGATAATCCTGAGCTTAAGGTTTTGATAATTCAAAATACTCTTGGATTCGTAGCTAATATTGAAAAAATTTCAAAATTGTGCAGAGAGAAAAAAATACTACTTATTGAAGATCTTGCTCATTCAATTGGATCAACTTATGAAAATGAAAAAGAAGCAGGGACTGTTGGTGATTTTACAATCCTTTCTTTTAGTCAGGACAAAATGATTGATGGGGTAACTGGTGGCGGTTTAATAGTAAGAAATTTGGCATTAAAGAATAAAAATTTAACTTTTAAAAAGTTGGATTTTAAGGCGCAATTAAGAGACAGATTGTATCCTTTTTTTACTTTTAAAATTAGAAAAACTTACGGTTTGGGAATTGGCAAACTTATCCATTTTATTTTGAAGAACTTAAACCTACTATCAAATCCAATGGATAATACTCGTCCCGACACTTTTTCAGGAGTTGAAGAAATGCTTGAGCTTCCGAGTTGGTACTGTAAGCATATTCTCGATGAGTTCATAAACATTGAAAAAAACTTAAGCTATAGAAGAGAAATAGCAAAAGTTTATAGCGACAATCTTGACAAAAGACTTCTTATGTCAAATGTTGTTGCAGGTGTTAATAATTCTACTTGCTTGAGGTTTCCGATTTTTATTGAAAAAAGACAAGAGCTAATCAGTTTTTTAAACAAATCAGGTGTATATGTATCAGATATTTGGTATGATGCGCCAATTGCACCAAAAAAATATATGGAAAAAACAGATTACAAAATTGGTGAGTGTCCCAATTCTGAAGTAGTCGCAAGTGCAATACTAAATCTGCCAACACATAGAAACGTTTCGCTAAAGGATGCAAGGCAGATTTCTGATAAGATAAATTTGTGGTTAAAAAATGAACAGAATTATATATAAAATATAAATCCAAGCAAATTGCATTATGATAGTTGTCAAAGAGGTTGAAGATAAAAAAGAGTGGGAAGATTTTATTTACCAAAATCCAGATGCCAATTTTTTGCAGTCTTGGCATTTTGGAGAATTTCATAAAAGTCTTGGAAAAGAGGTAGAAAGAATTGGATTTTTTGATGAAAATAAATTAATCGGTGTGATGCAGGCAGTTATAGAGAATGCAAAAAGAGGAAGGTATATGACTATTTCTGGCGGACCGATAATTGATTGGAAGAACAAGTCACTTGTTAAATTAGTTTTTACTAAAGTAAAAAATATAGCAGGGGAGAAGAAATGTGTATTTGTCCGAGTAAGGCCACAGTTAATTGAAGATGATTATACCCAAAAAGTTTTTGCTGATAATGGTTTGCAAAAATCGCAAATGCATTTAACAGCAGATCTTACTTATCAGCTTGATATTACAAAAACAGAAGACGAGCTTCTGGCAGGTATGCGAAAGGCAACAAGGTATGAAATTAGAAAGGCGATAAAAGAAGAAATAAAAATTACTAAATCACAAGACCCAAAAGATGTAAAAGAATTTTATGATATACAACTTGAAACAGCAAAAAGGCAAAAGTTTGTCCCTTTTTCATATAAGTTTTTTTATGAGCAATTTAAAACATTTTTCAATGAAGACAAAGCGATTTTATATAGAGCCTACTTTGAAAAAAAATTACTAGCTGGTGCATTTATAATTTTTTATAATAATGAAGCAGTATATCATTATGGAGTTGGAACAGAAGAGGGAAGAAGGCATCCGGGTGCATATCTTATACAATGGGAGGCAATAAAAGAGGCTAAGAGTAGAGGCTTAAAGCACTATAATTTTTGGGGTGTAGCGCCTGTTGATGCCAAAAATCATAGATTTTATGGTGTAAGTATTTTCAAAAGAGGGTTTGGAGGAGAAGATGTGCAGTATCTTCATGCGCATGATTTAGTAATAAAAAGATTTTTGTATCTTATAAATTATTTGATAGAAAGGATAAGAAAAAAAATAAGAAAAGTCTAGATTACAAAATATCTTCCTTTTCTTCCTCATTTATTTCAGGGCTGATTAGAAAACCTTTTAAGTCAATTCTTCCGATAATCATTTGGTATTTTAGATGAGATCTGTCAACAAGCGAAACCGTGGTGTTAATTTTTTTTCCAGCTAGAAGAAATGAAATATCTGAAGTTGGTCTGTAGGCTTTTCCGCTTGCTGATTCTATATAAACTTTTTTCTTGCCAATTTCTAGACCAATTTTGTCTGCAAAGTTTTTGTCAATTGATGATCTAAATGCTCCAGTATCAAGTTTTGCTTTTATTTCTTTGTAACCACCTGCATATTTGACTTGAACTGGAAATATTACAGGAAGAACTTTGGGTGAAGTAGATACTTTTTCAGAAAAGCTCTCTGAAAAAAGGGTTTTGGCCAGATGTAGCCCTTTTTCTGGTGATGTGACTTCCATGTCTTCAATTCTTTCAAGACGAGTTCTTAAAGATTTAAGATTTGCATTTTGAATTTGAAGACCAGGTCTAGCATTTAATTCAAGAATAAGCGGACCTTTTTTGGCATCAATTACAATATCAACTCCTGCAAAACCAAGCTTTATGGCATTTTGAGCACGGGATGCAAGAAGTAATACATTGTCCCAATCAGGCAATTTTATACCTGCGATTTTCCTTTTTGTAAATGGAAATTTGTAAATAAGTCTTGAATTGTCAGTCGCGCTTGTTGTTATTCCTGTTGATATGTCTATTCCCGCAGCCAATGCGCCAAGGTGGATGTTTGCTTTTCCGTCTGATTCTTCTGTGGGAATTCTGATCATAGCCATAATTGGTACTTGTTTGAATACAATTATACGGATATCTGCAAGCCCCACAGGCGCAATTTTTTTAAAAAAAGAATGTTGATTAACGATGTCTTCGATAAATGCGACATCTGGAAGATATTGAAGCGAGAATGCTCCATCGATTATGTCAAAAATATGAGATTCTAATTTTTTAACATCAAAAACCTCATTGTTTATTGTTGTTCCTTTTCCAAATTTCCAATTTTTGAAAGCCAATATTCCAGATCCTCCATATCCTCTTGATGGTTTTACCGCAAAACCTGTTTCTGGAAGTTTTCTCCAAATAAAATTTCTTACATCAGCTCTTGTCTTAAAGGATGCAAACAATTTTGGAGTTGGGATGTTATGTCTGGTAAGTACTTCTTTCGTCTTCAATTTATCATCAGCAATTCTTTTTGCTGAAGGTTTATTGTAGGGGCGGATATATAGAAAGTTTCGGGCGTTCATGCCCAAGACGGTTTTACTTATTGCCATGTTTTAGTATTGGTTTAAATCTTAAGTACTCTGTAATTCGAAGTCCAAAGTAGCGGCCAATAATTATATTAGCAGGTATAAGAAGTAGGATAAATTCTGGATAAAGAAGGATAAGTGTTCTGAGTTGCTGCCATGACAAAAGAAGAAAGCCCAATATTCCCAGAACAAGAGTAATTAGCGTTGTTTGAATAGTTTCTTCAAGCTCTCTTTCAAGAAAAAGAGTTACTATTCTGTCACTTAAAAGAATTAATAAAAGAACAGGAAAAATAGATAAATTTCGAACGTCAATAATGCCATACACAGAACTTATTGTAAGAGCGCTTAAGAGAAGTATTGCAACAACTAGCATAGAAAGAGCAGTTTTGGGCATTTGCATAATGCGTATTTTTTTAAGTATTGATCTTGAAACAAAGGATGCAAAAAGAATAGTTGCAAGCATTATAAGTCCAGGTGTCACACCTGTTGCAAGAAGAGTGATCGAAAGGGCGATTGGAACAAGGAGCCCAATGCCTGATAATCCAATTATGTATCTAAATCCAACAACAATTGTTGCTAGAACAGGAAGAAGAAGAATAAGAATAATTGTGTTGGTTGGAACACCTGCCCTTGCTGCGTATTGGACAGCAAACGGTGCAAAGTTGGTTATTGTTAATTTTTCAACTCTTCTTTTTTCAAAAAGCGAGGTAAGCACTTCTTCTTTTTCTGTATCTTCCTCTGGTTGAGTAATATCTTTAGCCTCTTCATCTCCTTCTTTATTTTTTGCTGATTGAGTTGCCTGGCGGGCAGCTTCGCTTGCTGCAGTTGGTGGATCCAAAGTTTGGGCAATTGCTAGGGTTGGACTAAGCAGTGTGAGTAAGGTAAGTAAAATTATTATTAAAATTTTCATTTATTTATTTTATCTGATCTACTTTAGATTGTATATCTTTATTTTTTATAAAAATATTTTTGGTGCCGAGAGAGGGATTCGAACCCTCACGAGTTTGAGCTCAAAGGTTTTTGAGACCTTCGTGTCTACCATTCCACCACCTCGGCTAGTCGCAACTTGATTCTAGACTTGGTCCAAATTGCGTTTGGATATTAGGCATTTCATCGGTTGTTCATCTTAAAAAGCTATGTATTTTGTAATCAAAAAAAGAATCATCATGCTTGAAATTAGCGTTCTACTATTATATACTTGATCGGATGACTATTCAACAGATTTACGATTTAGCAATTGAAATGGCTATTAAGTCGGATCCAAGGGGAGAGAAGGCCATGAAAAAACTTCTTGATAAAACCGCAAAAGACTTCAAGGAACTTTCAGAAAAAAAGAAAAAATATTTTGATTCAGAATCGCTAAGAAATCCATATTCAGATTCTAGAATTCTTTATGGAAAACCTGACAAAGAGATAAAAAAAATTCTTGCTGGAATTGATGTTGATGGGACAGAAATTCTTCTTGCAGATAGACTAAATCAAAAAGGCAAAAATATAGATGTAGTAGTGGGGCATCACCCATCAGGGAATGCTTATGCGAGCCTACATGAAGTAATGGACTTACAAGTTGAGACTTATGCTGGAGCAGGCGTGCCAATAAATATAGCTCATGCTCTAATGACTGAGAGAATGATAGATATAAAAAGAAAAATTCATCCTGCAAATCACAATCAGACAATTGATACGGCAAGACTATTGGATATTCCCTTCGTTGCAATGCATACATTTTGGGACAATTTAGGAAATAAGTTTATGGAAGATTATCTTGGGAAGCGAAAATATGATACTGTGGGAGAAATTTTTGATTATTTGATGGAAATTCCTGAATATATTGAAGCAGCAAGGGGTAAGGCAGGCCCGCTTATTATTTCAGGAAGTAGTGATAGTAGAGTAGGTAAGATAGGAATATTTTTTACTGGAGGTACAAATCCATCAAAGGAGATGTATGTTGAGCTGGCAAAATCGGGTGTTGGAACTGTTGTTGATATGCATATGCCAGAGGATGCTGTAAAGGAGATGAAGAAAAGACACGTAAACGTTATTAATACTGGGCATATGTCCAGTGATTCAATTGGAGCAAATATTTTTTTCGATGAACTGGAAGAAAAAGAAATAGAAGTTATTCCATGCTCTGGATTTATCCGCGTAAAAAGAAAGGGAAAAAATAAATGACTGGAGTTACGGATTTAAGAGCAGGAACAACATATGAAGAAAACGGTCAGTATTTTACAGTAATTTCATATGAACATATAAAAATGGGCAGGGGTAGCGCCAATATAAAAGTAAAGGTAAGAAATATAAAAACAGGATCAACAACGGAAAAAAGCTACATAAATGGAGCAAAGATAAATACAGTTCCTCTAAGTAAAAAGGATATGCAATATCTTTATAAAGATGATTCAGATGTTTTTTTTATGGATCCAGCAACTTTTGAACAGGTAAGTATCTCTTTAAAGCTTGTTTCAGGTCATATGTTTCTTAAAGAAGGAGAGAGCTTTTCTGTTAGTTTTCTTGAAGGAGCGCCTCTTGAGGTATCACTTCCATCAAAAATGATTTTCAAGATAGCAGAAACAGCACCAGGTGCAAAGGGTAATTCTGCAACAAATGTTTTTAAGGATGCAGTGCTTGAAAATGGGGTTAAGACAAAAGTTCCTCTTTTTATAAAAATAGGAGAAGAGATTAAAATTGATACCAGAACGGGCGCATATAGTGAGAAGGCATGAACAAAAACGCATTTTCCGCATTATCGGAGAAGCCTTTCCTAAATCTTTGGATCGGCGAAATTTTTACACAAATTCCAACTCATCTATTTAATTTTTTCCTCATCCTGATTATTTTTAATCTTACTAAATCAAATACAATAGTATCTTTTGCTGTGCTGACATTTACAGTTCCAGCGATTATTTTTGGATCAATAGCTGGTGTGTTTGTTGATAGATGGAACAAGAAAAAAGTTCTTGTAATCACCAATTTAATAAGAGCATTTTGCCTTATTTTTCTAATGTTTTTTCTTGATAATATTTTTGTAATTTTTGCTGTTTCACTTGTTGTATCTATTTTGGTTCAATTTTTTATCCCAGCTGAGATTCCAATGGTTCCACTTTCTGTATCGTCTAAAAATCTTTTTTCGGCAAATGCGCTTTTTGGTATTGCAATTTTTGCATCAATTTTAATTGCCTATGTTTTTTCTGGATCGGTAATTTTATTAGTTGGGCAGAGAATGACTCTTTTTATTCTCGCAATTATGCTAACTATTGGTGCATTTTTTATATGGAAAATAAAACTTGCAAAAAAGGAGCAAGACTCCAAGAAATTTTCATCACCAGATGTGTTTCACGATATAAAAAATACATTAAAGTTAATGCAAAGTAGTAATTCAGTAACAAATTCTCTTATTCTTCTTGCGTCTTCACAGATTTTAATTCTGGTCATAGCAACAATTGCACCAGCTTACGCTACAGATATATTGAAAATAAGAGCAGAAGAGTTCCCGCTTTTATTTGCTGTTCCAGCTGCTATTGGAATGGGGGTTGGTGCTGTAATACTTGTTAATTTTTTTCAAAATAAATCAAGAGAAAAAGCAATAAATATAGGCATAGTTCTTGCTGGTTTATCTATTTTGCTTTTGCCATACTGTGCAGATATCGCTTCATTTTTTTCAATAAAGCAAGGATTATTTTTTATACCTAGTTTTTTAAATGTGACAATTATTCAGCTCGTGACAGTAGGTTTTCTGGCTTTCTTTATTGGAGTATCAAATTCTTTTGTTACAGTTCCTGCAAATACGATGCTTCAGGAAAAAACAGAAAATCGTGTCAGGGGTAAGATTTATGGACTTTTAAACATGATTGTTGGAATCTTGTCACTTTTGCCGATCTTGATTAGTGGAGGCCTCTCAGATATAGTTGGAGTAGGTAGTGTAATAACAGCAATAGCATTATTAATTATAGCAATAGGAATTGCTAAGTTTTTTCAAAGAACATGATTTTTTTAGTTCAAATTCCATCATTTTTAATCTTTTTATATGTCCTCTACAAGTTAAGTAGGGATGATTATGTTTTAATTCGAAAAAATATCTCTCAAGAGATGATTTTTGATGCTGGATTTTTGACTGTTTTGATTGGTTTTTTGGCGCCTCGCATTTTATATTTTATATTGGTTGTTCCCGATTCAATTAAAACAATTAATTTTATGCTAAGTTCATATCTTATTGCTGCTTCTACATTTCTATATTTTATGTCACGATACAAAAAATTCCCAACATATAGAATATATGATTTCTTTACTTTATCTTTTTTGATTGCGCTTCCTTTTGGATTATTTGTTTCTGCTTTTTTCTTAGAAAATGTTTTACAGTTTTTAGTATTTGCAAGCAGTTTTATCTATTTAGTTCTTTCATTTTTATTTATGCTTTTCCTGTATCCAAGACTTATGAGAAATGATTTGAAAGAGGGGAGTATTACTATTTTTTTCTTTATTCTTTTTTCATTAATTACATATGCTTTTTTAATTATGGAGAAAGGAATGAGTCTTTCAAATTTAGTACGCGAAACACACATTCCATCGATTTTAATTCTTTTAATTAGTATATTTCTTTTAATAAAACAATCAAGAAGATAATTTATGAAAATACCAGTAATTTATGAGGATGATGATTTTATGGTGGTTAATAAACCCGCTGGAATAACTGTAAATAAATCAGAAACAACCGTTAATCAGGATACAGTTCAAGAATGGGCTGAAGAAAAGTTAGAAATCAAAAATCAGAAATCAAATGAAGAGGAAGCTCATGATTTTTATAAAAGAGGGGGGATTGTACACAGACTTGATAAAGAAACTTCTGGAATTTTATTAATTGCAAAAAACCCTCAAGTATTTGAAAATCTGCAAAAACAATTTAAAGAAAGATTTGTAAAAAAAGTTTATCTTTCACTTGCTCATGGTAAGATTGTTCCTGAAGAAGGTGAGATAAATGTACCAGTTGGTAGATTGCCTTGGAGTAGAAAGCAGTTTGGAATATTACCAGGAGGCAGAGAATCAAAAACTTTGTATAAGGTTATAGAATATTTTGAAAATCCAAGAACAAAGGAGATTTTATCTCTGGTGGAGCTTTATCCTCATTCCGGTCGAACACATCAGATAAGGGTTCATTTAAAATATATAAATCATCCTGTATTTTCTGATTTTCTTTATGCAGGAAGAAAAACATCAAAAAAAGATAGGAAAGTTTTACCTCGTGTTTTTCTTCATGCTGCAAAGATAATGATTAATCATCCAATTAAGGGGGAAAGCATGAGTTTTGAATCTCCATTAACTGATGAGTTGAAAAGTTTTATATCTTCAATGAAAAAAATTTAGGATTTCTAGAAGATGATATGCTAAATAAAATATGAAAAAAAAAGCTCAGCATGAAAAAAGTAGCAGTCTAAAAACTTTTTTTATATACTTGTCAGTTGTTTTAACTTTAATTACTGCTTCTTTAATTCTAAAAACTGCATCTTTAATAAAAGAAAGCAAATATAAAGGGGGGCACTTTATTTTATCTATTTCAGAAAAGGAAAAAGTTATAAAATTTGCTATTTTCAACACAGAGCCAAATGATATATCAATACTAAGAGTGAGTGATAATAAAGTCATAAAAGATGATGTGTTTGAAAATTTTGGGATATTAGCGGATGGAAATATGGAGATATCCAAAGATCAAGACCCAAATGATATTGGTATCCAGATGCAGGAATTTTTGTTTTATAATCATAAAAATTCAAATATAAATCTTTATGATTCTTTAAGATTTTTTCTTCTCTCAAGAACTGTTGCTCAAAAAGACATGGAAAAAGAAGAGATTTCAATTAATGATGAGACTCAGGATTTAGATAAAAAAATTTTATCAATAACCTCTGATAAGATCGTATCTAAAGAAAATATTAGTATACAAATTATTAATCAAACAGATGTTTCTGGACTCGGGCAAATGCTTGAAAGAGCATTCAAAAATATAGGCGCTAATGTTGTATCAGTCACGTCGTCTAAAAACAGTAATGAAAAATCAATTATAGAATATGCTGGTGAAAAAACTTATACCCTTGAAAGGATTGGTAGATTAACAGGTTTACCAATTGAAGAAGTGGAGGATGAAAGGATTGCTGATATTACTGTAAAAATAGGAAATGATGCTAAAAAATACGGTATAATTTTTTAGTTATCATTCATCATCGTCGTCCCCATCTTTTTTGAATAAAGATTTTTTACTAAGTGATATTTTAGATTTTTCACCAGATATAAATGAAGGCTGGTTTTTGTATTTTTTAGCTCTTTTTGTTTCTCTGATAAAAATAGAAACTTTATTTGAATTTACTGTTCTAACATAAGCTTCATATTCGTTTCCGCCATCCATAAATTTTATTACTCTTTGTCCTAGATCATCAGGAAGCATGCCAATATATTGATTGTCTTGATCAATTGCAAAAATGTGATTTCTTTTTATTGTTAATGTTAGAAATTCTCCAGATCTTAGACTTGATAAGATTTTTTTATCAGCGACGTTTAAAAGCTCAATCACCTTTGTTTTTCCAGTTTCCTCAATAAATAAGTTGTTAATATTTGTTGTTATTTTTTTGAATTTTCCATCTAAAAGTCTTTTTAGGTTTCGGATTGCAATTGGATTTTTCATGTCAAGCTCCAATACTTTTTTGTAGATTTTTTCTGCATCTTTTTGGTCACCGTTGCTGAGATATGCGTAGGCGAGACGGTTGAGGGTGTCAATGTCGTCCAAATCTTCTTCCTGAAGAATCAGCTTATTTATTTCAATTGCTTCAGTCCAGTTTCCGATTAGAGCTTTTTCGATTGCTTGTGTTTTTAAGGGTACCATGCAGTTTTAGTGATGGGAAAAATTCTACAGTTATTTATTGCAAAAGTCAAGGCTTAGAAGGTATAATAGTATTATGAGTGGACATTCAAAATGGGCAACCATTAAAAGACAAAAGGGAGCAAATGATGCAAAGAGGGGCAAGATCTTTACCAAAATTTCATACAGTATCACAACAGCTGTTAGGGAAGGTGGTGGGGTAATTGATCCTGAAAGTAATCCTCGTCTGAGGATGGCGATAGAAGAGGCCAAATCCCAAAATATGCCAAAGGAAAATATTCAACGTGCAATAGCTCGTGCAGCGGGCAGGGATGGGGGAGAGATGTCTGAAGCGGTTTATGAGGGGTTTGGGCCAGGAGGCTTTAGTGTTATTGTCGAGGCACTAACTGACAATATTCAGCGAACTGTATCTGAGGTTAAAAATATTTTTAGTAAAAATGGGGGATCGCTAGGGAGTCAGGGAAGTGTTTTGTATCAATTTTCAAAAAAGGGAGAAATAGTGATTGATAAAAATGGCAAAAGCTTGGACGAGCTTTTTTTGATTGCTGCAGAGAGCGGTGCGGATGATATTGAAGATGATGAATCTAATGCAATTATTTATACTTTACCTGATCAGGTTGGGAAGGTTCGGATGAAATTAGCTGATGAGGGAATTGGCGTAAAGTCAGCAGAGTTGAGTTTCACGCCAACCGTTTTAACAGAAATAACAGATAAAAATCAGGCAAAAAAAGCAATGGATTTCGTTGAGAAGCTTGAGGGGCTTTCTGATGTTCAAAAAGTTTATGTAAATTTTGATATAGCTGATGATTTGGTTTAGGTATGGATGAAATAAGAAAAAATCTTTTAATGGATCAGGCGGTTGATACTTCACATAAGGTAACGATAGATGCCAAAACCTGGAGACGTCCTAGGAAAAAGGGGAAATTTTTTTCAATTGATAAGAGGCAAAAATTTGTAATATCTACTTTAGTATTGTCACTTGGTTTATTTTTTACAGAGTTTCAGTTGAGTCAGTCGGGGATAGTGATTCCACTTATTTTGGCTATTCTTACCGTGGTATTTCTTTTTTGGGCAATTAGGCTTGATGTAAAGGAGAATAGATCTTTTGAAGTTTTTTTACTTCCGTTTTTTTATAGTCTTTCGTTTGGCCTTTTTTACTTTCTGACACCTACTTCCTTTCTGATTCATCTTCTTCTTGTTGCTGTCTACGCCTTTGGGATGTATTCAGTTTTTCTAAGTTCCAATATTTTGGTTGTTTCATCAATAAGGACAATCACGCTTTTGTCGGGCGCAAGGATAGTTTCCTTTGTTGCAGGACTTATTTCATATTTCTTTTTAACCAATGCGCTTTTTGCTCTTCATATAAATGTTTTTTTCGTGGCGCTTATTATTTTCTTTTATAGCTTTCCACTTGTCCTTCACTCCTTGTGGACATATGATCTAGCCAAGAATCAGAAGATCAATGTTTGGTCTTTGGCACTTTCGGTTTGTCTTGTTGAGGGCGCATCTGCCTTGTGGTTTTTCCCATCTAGTCCTACTGTGATAGCTCTTTTCATGTCAGGGTTTTTCTATACGATTGTTGGTCTTTCACACATCTGGTTTGAAAGGCGTCTTTTTAAAGGAGTAATGTGGGAGTATGTGTGGGTTGGTTGTATTGTGTTTTTTGTCCTAATATTATTTACCCCATGGGGAAAGTAGGTAGGTCTTGAAAGTCGGGAACAGGGGAGTAAGGGGAATTTAAGTCCTATAATTATGTGATATAATTTGATATAGTAATGTGGATAACTTTTCACAGAACTGACTTTTCACAGTCAATAATTATATATGACTATCACTCATAATCAAGGCTAAATGATATAGTTTGATACTACTTATTTCTTTATAGAAGTAGGATGATTGGTTACCTTGACTTTTTTCTAGCTCTTTCTTGCAAATAACGCCTAAAAGATTATTATTTAGTTAGTAAAATTTTTATATTTACTCTCCTTATTATTTTATTGAGCCTAATACTCTTTATGGGGAAGAAGGCTAATCAAAAAAAATACGAAAACGTTTTCGGGATAATTTTGAGGCTAAAAATTTATGTTTAGACTGTTAATTCAATCTAAAATGAATAAAATTGCATAGTGCTTCTGAATGATATTTAAGGCTAAAAATTGCTGTTTAGATTGATTTTGCAGGCTAAATTCACATTCTTACAACATCAATCATCAGGGACCAACTAGTGCTAGAGTCCATCTGATCAGTTTTGTCAAAGTGTTATAGAAACTGATTAAGTAATTTAAATTGTTTTACTCTAATGAAAGAAGCAAGAAGTGATAACCCCTACGCCACTCTATTTGCGTTGTTTGCTATAAGGAATGTCTTGTTTGGTAAAAAAAGGCCATTATAGTCGCGGAGAAGGAAATACTCTTATGTCGCACAATAATACTTTTACGACATGAACCAGGCTCAAAGCCAGGGGGGAGGAGTCTCTGGGTTTTGTTAAATTCAAGTAAAATAAATCTATTTAATTATTTTTTTGTTTTTAACTCTGAGTAATTACCCTCTTAAATCTTCTTTGGTTCCCGAGTCAACTTTATGAGTCTCCCCTATTTACTATGGGTTATAAATTTGAAGCTAAAACACTAATATTTGTGCCTAAAAACACAAAATCACTCCCCCCTTTATAAAACTTTGGCTGGAGAAGTGTATTTTCATACGCGTTTCTTTCTTAAAAAGCTTGAATAAGATCATTTCTAATGGTAAGATTGACTTATGGGCCAAAGCATCTTAGCTCTCAAAAAGATTCAAAAACAGCCCAAGGTTTCTGTTGGAACACAAGTAGCAGATCTTCACATACAGGGAGCACTATACGCAGCTATCAAATCACATAAGGATGAATTTGATCTTGCTGAAATAAATCGTGAAAACAGACTTGAATATAGCAATGAAGTGCATATAAGAAATTTTCATGAAGGGATTCATACAGCATTGAATGAATCAGGACAACGTAGAAATGTTAAATATATAGCTGTTGGGCTTCATGGGAAAAATGATTTTAAAACAAGTATTTCAGAGCTTTGGCTGAAAGAAGATATTGTTCCATTTGTTTTTGGAAAGACACGGGAGAATAGAAGTATCACAGAGGTCGCACGTGAGGTCTCATCGCATTTTAATGATGAGAACCTGGTCTATGTGCAAATGAATACTACAAATGAGGTAAAGGTTTCTGAGCTTGTTTCGCTTGAAGACTACAGAAAGACAGTACCAGACGAGGATTTTGGTAATCTTAAATTTTTGGTTAAGAAATTTAAAGGTAAGAAGCTTACTTTTTTGGGAGCAACACCTCAGGGTGGAGGCGTTGCCTTGATGAGACATGCATTAATCAGGTTATATAAATTGCTTGGGGTTGATGCTCATTGGTATGTTTTGATTCCCAAGAAAGAAGCATTTGCAATTACAAAATCAAAATTTCACAATGTTCTTCAGGCTGTTTCTCCTGTGGGAATCGAGCTGACAGATGAAGATAAGGATATCTATAATTCGTGGACTGATGAGAATGCTAAGAAGTTTGCAAGTGTATTTAAGAATTCAGATGTTATCGTGGTTGATGATCCTCAGCCTGCTGGGTTGATACCGTATATAAAAAAGATAAACCCAAGGGTCAAAATAATATATAGATCGCATATTCAGATTGTTGGTGAGCTGGCAAGCACAAATAATACAGTTCAGCGTAAAACTTGGGAATTTCTTTGGAAAAGCATCCAGCTTTCAGACTTGTTTATAAGCCATCCGATTAAAGAATTTATTCCATCAGATGTGCCAATGGAAAAGATTTTATATATGCCTGCAACAACTGATCCCTTAGATGGGCTTAATAAGCCTTTGAGTGAGGCGCAGATGAATTATTATATGAGGATTTTCAATAAACTTCTTCTTATTCAAGAGGGGCAAGCGCCACTAGATATGAATCGGCCATATATTGTGCAGATAGCCAGATTTGATCCTGCAAAGGGAATTCCAGATGTGATCGAGTCATATAGAATTCTTAGGGAGAGGCTGGTTAAAGAAGGAAAAGTTATACCAAGTCTTGTGATTGGCGGAAACGCATCAGTAGATGATCCGGATGGTGTGCCGGTTCATAATGCGACCCTAGAGCTTCTCAAGACTGATAAATACAGTTATTTGTCAGATGATGTTAAGGTAGTCAGGCTTCCGCACCTAGACCAGCTCTTAAATGTATTACTTCGCAAAAGCCATATAGTTCTTCAGCTTTCAACTAAAGAAGGCTTTGAGGTAAAAGTAACAGAAGGGTTAATGAAAGGAAAACCAGTTGTTGCATATAAGACTGGTGGGATTCCGCTTCAGATCGAGGATGGTGTAAATGGGTTTTTGATAGAGCCAGGAAATACACAAGAGGTTGCTGACAAGATGTATGAGTTGTTTGTAGATAAAGGGCAGTACAAGAAGATGAGTGCAGCTGCAGTTCAATATGCCAATAAAGATTATCTGACTGTTGCAAATGCGATTTCATGGCTTTTTATGGCTGTGTATCTTCAAGCAGGACATAAAGTGAGTGGTAATTATCAATGGGTGAAGGATCTATCTCAGGCATATTATTATAATTCTCAAAACTCAAGTGATAAAATCCTCTCCCGACTCATGCCACTTGGAAAAAAGATTGGAGAAAGACTGAAGAAGAAATAATTCATGCAATTGTATCTTTCTGTTTGCATTTGACTTCCATCATGTCGTAGAATATATTTACTGCCCATGAAAAACCTAAATCTTACTGAGCAAATCCAGCAATTTCTTGAATATCTGGAGATTGAAAAAAACTGCAGCAAGCTTACTATTCGTGATTACAAACATTATCTGGAGGTGTTCAATGATTGGTTTGCTACTTCCCTTCCAGGAAAAACTGTAAAAGATTTGGATTTATCACTTATACGAAAATACAGAGTTTTTCTAGCTAACTATCAGGACGCGAAAGGACGAAGTAGAAAAAGGGTTACGCAAAATTATTATGTTATTGCCCTACGATCATTCTTGAGATTTTTGATCAAAAATGATGTTCAAACTCTAGAACCTAGCAAGATAGATCTGCCTAAAACAGAAAGCAGAAGTTTGAAATTTTTAGAGAGAGACCAGGTTGAAAGACTTGTCACAACACCAGATACCAGCAAGGAAGATGGTGTACGAGATAGAGCTGTTTTGGAGTTGCTTTTTTCAACAGGTCTTCGTGTATCAGAACTGGTATCACTTAATCAAGAAAAGATAAATCTTGATAGACGGGAATTTGGAGTAATTGGAAAAGGGCAAAAAGCAAGAATTGTTTTTATATCTGATAGGGCTGCTGATTGGATTGGTAAATATCAACAAATAAGAAAGGATAGTTTTAAGCCGCTTTTTATCAGATATTCTGGAAAAGTGATTGATGAAAATGGTGGTGAGAAAATGAGGCTTACTGTAAGATCGGTTGAACGAATTGTCAAAAAATATACTCGTCTGGCAAGACTTCCAGTTGATGCGACAGTTCATACGCTCAGGCATTCATTTGCAACGGATTTACTTATGAATGGAGCAGACCTCAGATCTGTTCAGGAGATGTTGGGACACAAGAATATCGCAACTACACAAATCTATACCCATATTACAAATAAACAATTAAGAGATGTTCATAAAGCCTTTCATTCTGGGAATAAATAAAGTGCTATACTTTTATTGATGAGATTTTTTGTTTGGGCTTTTTTTTTGTTTATATTTTTTCATCTTTTAATTCTTTTTAATTTACCTGATTTTATTATTTCAGGTCATGCTCCATACAGTAGCATACTTTATAAATATTTTTCATTTGGACCATTTACCCCTCTTGCCAATTTTGACGGAATTCAATATCTTGATATCGCAAAGGATGGTTATAAGCAGTTTCAGCAAGGTTACTTTCCTTTATTCCCGCTTTTTATATCTATATTAACTCACAGTATCTTGCCAAACAAATATCTTTTATCTGGTCTGATTATAAACTTTTTAACTTTTTTTGCAGGTATTATTTATTTTTATAAATTTGTGAATCTACTTTTGAAAGATAGGAAAAAAGCTAAGTGGTCGATCGTTTTTCTTTTATTTTTTCCAACAGCATTTTTTTACCAAGCGATTTATCCTGAAAGTCTTTTTTTGTTTACTTCATCAGCTGGACTTTTCTATCTAATGAAAAAAAAATATTTTCTTGCAGCTATTTTTGCAACTTTTGCATCGCTTACAAAGATTCAGGGAATTTTTCTTATTATTCCTTTTGTATTTTCAATTTATGAAATTAATTTTGGTAAAAATATCTTTTTTGATTTTTTCAAAAAACTTATGAATATGCCGAAATTGATTTTTGCTGCCCTCTCCCCTATTTATGGATTAATTATTTATTCTACTTATCTTTTTATTAATTATGGAGATCCTTTTTATTTTTATCATGCCCAAAGCGCATTTGGCGCTAATAGATCAACTGATGCAATTATTTTTTTACCACAAGTTATTTTTAGATATATAAAAATTTTCCTTACTGCAGATTTTAGTTTTCAATACACAATTGCTCTCTTGGAATTTATTATTTTTATATTTGTTTTTGGTGTTTTGGCGTTTGAGATTTTTAGGATTTTAAAAAATAAAAAAAAGCAAAGCCTTATTTTATTCTCAATCCATCTTTATTCAATCGCAGTTATGATTTTGCCGACTCTAACTGGAACATTTACATCTATTCCTAGATATTCTCTTTTGGCATTAGGATTTTTTATTGCCCTCTCAGGCATACAAAATAAGTATTTTAAAATATTTCTTGTTTCCTTATTTGGATATATACACATTTTGCTTTTTGTTTTATTCCTGAGAGAATATTTTATTGGTTAGTTAAGTAATTGTTCTCGACAACCTTACATGCTTGAGAATGTAAGGACGTTGTTTAAAAATGATTTTACATTAGATGTTTTAAATTTAAGAAAGCAAAACAAGTGTTTGGAGTTTTTAGTAAGTCTCGTAGGAAAGGGTGATTGTTACTGAGATTTTATTTTCCCCAGGACTTAGCTCGGTTGGTGCTTTTTCTGCTGCATCAAGAGCAACTGCTGTTCTCTCAAAGGGAATTGGGCCTCCATTGCTTCCTGACTCTTGGACGTCAACTAATTTTCCTAGTTTTATTCCTGTATCCTTAGCAAGATTTTCAGCTTTTGTTTTTGCATTGGCGATTGCTTCCTTTCTTGCATTACTTTCTGCTTTTTCTCTATCCTCCTCACTGAGAATAAATTGTATGCTACCAACTTGTGTCGCACCATCTTTTGTTGCGATGTCAATTGCTTGATTTGCCATTTCTATAGAATCCAAATTTACACTTAGGGTTGCGTTAACTTGATATCCATTTGGGCTTTGCCTTCCATTTGAAAAATCGTACTGTGGGCTAACCGAATAATTGCTGGTTTTAATATCCTTCTCTCCTATACCTAGTGATTTGAGATCTTTTGTAATTAAATTGATAATTGTATTTACTTCATTTTGCGTTGCTTCAACTGTAGCGCCTTCTTTATTTACGCCAAGTGAAATCATAGCAGTATTAGGAACAGCAGTTGCTTCTCCTGTGCCAGAGGCAGAAAAGAAGCTTGATTTATTGGTGGTAATACTGGTTACAGAAAAAGGAATAGGACCAAAGATTTTGGTAAATATAAAAAGAGATAAAAGAGCAAAAGCAATTGTCAGAAAAGGAACTTTAAGATCTCTTAGCATATATCTATATTAGAGGTTTTTTTGTTAATTTGTCAAATGCTATTCCCAGCGGAAAGTGCGGGCCGCAAGCGCATACATCAAAATCCCCCAAATAGAAAGTCCTGCTATGAATTTATCTGTATCGCCTAGGCTTCCTCCTTCAGCTGTAATTATTCTAATTGCCTGATTGAAGTACGAGAGTGGAAGATTGTTAGCAATTGGTTGGAGCCATGATGGAAGATTTTCAACTGGAAAGAATGTTCCACTTAACAAAAGCTGAGGAAGTGTAATGAGATTAACTAATGGACCTGCTGAATTTTCATCATTGGCAAGACCAGCAAAAAAATATCCAAATCCGAGAAAAGCTATTAGTCCAATTGTTGTAATTATCATTATGTTCCAAAAGGTCTGAAATCCATGCGGGAGATAAAAACCAAATGCATAGATACCTATTCCAAGAATTATTACTGTTTGAGTAAGGGCTATGATAAGCCTGCTTGTTCCTTGTCCTAGAAGAAGAGATAGAGGGCGTGCTGGTGTTGCAAAAAGTCTTTTCAGAACAAGTGTTTTTTTGAGATATACTATTCCAAAAACAGTCCCAAAGATTGCGGTTGACAAAAGAGCAAATCCTATTTGCCCTGGAAGAGCAAAATCAATATAGCGAAATTGTCTGCCAGATAATTCTTTTTTGAATAAAGTGAGATAGGGTTTTTCAATTCCAGCAATCCTTAGATTCGTTTCATCTATAAGCCCTCGCATTATTGACTCGATAGCTTGAGCTTGCTGGGGATTGGCAACTGATGTTGTAATTGTTACATCATGTGGTTGCATTTCGATAATTCCTGATAATTTTCCTTGGACAAGTTCTTGTTCGAGAACTGATTTTTTATCTGTTTTCAGCTTCATGTATGATTGTTCTTCAATCACTGTTAGTATTTGATTTGGTTCTGTGCTGTCAGGAATGCCGATGGTTAGGGTCTGGGTACTGTTGCCAATCAGACCAAAGATAGTTATGAAAACAACCGGAAAAATAAATCCAAATGCAAATGTTGCAGGATTTCTAGTTTGGGCGATAAGCGAATACCAAGTCATTGCAAGATAGGCTCTTATCTGATTTGTTTCTTTTAATTTGTTTTTTTGTCTGCTCATGCTACTCGTCTCTTAAATGTCTGCCAGTAAGATCTAGAAAAACATCCTCTAGTGTTGCATTCTGACGGGATATTTTTTTCTTAAAACCTTTTGCAAGTAAATCCTTTACAAGTTTTTTGGGCTTATCAATCTTTAAAATTTTTCCACCATCCATGATGGCTACTCTGTCACAAAGCTTTTCTGCCTCTTCCATGTAGTGAGTTGTAAGGACTATTGTTGCGCCTGTTTTTTTAATATCACTTACCATTTCCCAGAGATTCAGTCTTGCCTGTGGGTCAAGTCCGGTTGTTGGTTCGTCAAGAAAAACAATTTTTGGTTTGTTAATCAGAGTTGTAGCTATTGAGAATCTTTGTTTTTGTCCGCTAGATAAATTGTCAGCATAACTGTCAGCTTTTTCAATCAGGTTAACTTTTTCTAGCATTTTTTCAGCATCAACATTTGTGTCATAAAAAGCTCCAAACATCTTGAGAAGTTCAGTTAATTTTAATTGCGGGTAGAAATTTGATGATTGTAGTTGAATTCCTATTTGAGATTTTACCTCCCAAGGATTTTTTAATGTATCAAATCCATCTACTGTAACTGTGCCGTCTGTTTGCTCCTGTAGAGTTTCGATTATTTCAATTGTTGTTGTTTTTCCTGCGCCATTTGGACCTAGAATTCCAAAGATTTCTCCTTTTTTTACAGAAAATGAAATGTTATCAACTGCCTTGAAGTCGCCAAATTTTTTAATAAGATTTGAAACCTGTATTATGCTGCCATCACTGATTATCCTTTTTCTGCGGGCTTTTCTGCCAATTGCCATTTGGTCATTGTACCACGAACAAGCCTAGAAGAAAAGGGAGGTTATTATTTTTTTGCAGCTTTTTCTTCAAGAAATTTTTTACCATGGCCAACTGTGGTATTTATCGGGATGTTGGATTTGCAAAGCGGGCATTCATTATCGGTATAAGATGGAACTTCATAGACTGCAAGAGATGAAAAAGGCGCACCCATCATTTTTTCGGTTACAAGATTTGGATCGCGGTTTACCATTACACAAACTTCGACTATGTTTCCCCCAGTTCGTCTAACCATATTGACTACTTTTTTGACAGATCCACCGGTTGTGGTGAGATCTTCGACTATCAAAACATTTTTTCCATTTACCAATTTGTCATAACCCCTTGTAAATATTTGATTTTTCTCAGTATCTTTTTCTGTGTAAACACCAAGAACTTCTTTCTGTTTTAATTTGGACAAATGATACGCGACCCAAGTTGAAAGAATAATTCCACCTAGCGCTGGTCCGACTACCACATCTATGTCTTGATCCTTATACTTTTTAGCAAATAATTCTCCTATTCGAGATGTTTCAGTAGTGTGCGGATAGAGAGCGTCTTTATTTATGTATGCTGCAAAATGGCGTCCTGATGTACCAACAAAATGACTATCAGCAATTATGGCCTGTGTTTTTTTTAGTATTTCAATAACCTCGTCGTTCATAAAAGTATTAAATACGAAACTTATTTATTTCGTCTCTTAGTTTTTCTGCTTCTTGTTTGGGATTTTCTGCAAAGATTATACTTCTTGAAGCATTGATTATCAAGCCTTTCTTTTGGGAGTTTATTCCGGCTTTTACAAATCTCTCAGCTGTTCCGCCTTGTGCGCCAATGCCTGGGACAAGAAGAGTCATGTCGCCAGCAATCTGTCGAATTTCAGCTAGTTCTGTAGGATAAGTAGCGCCAACTACTAGTAAGCAATTATTTAATTTATTCCAATCAGTTGCAACGTTTTTTGCAATAATTTGATAAAGGGGTTTTCCATCAACGAGTAGATTTTGAAATTCTTCTGAGCCTTTATTGGAACTTTTGCACCAAATAATCAATCCTTTATCTGGAATATCCAAAAATGGCTGCAATCCAACTTTTCCAACGTATGGATTAAGTGTTACTGCGTCAGCTCCTATATAATCAAAGGCATAATTGATGTAGCCCAAATTGGAGCTGTCTATATCGGCTCTTTTGAAGTCCAAAATGATGGGAATCTCTGGATAGTTTTTCCGTAGATAATCACAAGTCATTTTCAGCTCATGTATTCCCTGCTCGCCTCTTGCTTCGTAAAATGCAGAGTTGGGTTTAAACGCACAGATAAGATCAGTCGTTGCGTCAATTATTTTTTTATTAAATTCAAATTGCGGATTATTTTGGGTTTTTATTTTTTCTGGAAGCTTGTCTAAATCAGGATCAAGCCCCACACAAAGAAGTGAGTTATTCTTGTCAATCACTTTGTCTAATTTTTGTTGAAATGTCATCTGTTTTTAGTTTCTTTTATTTCTTGTGCTAGATATGGATTCCACATGACACCTGTTACGCTAGTTACTGCATCAGCTCCGGATTCCATAAATAATTTATAATGGCTGGCATTAAAGACTCCTCCAGTTCCTATTATCTTGTAATCAAATTTATTTTTTTTCCTTATTGACCTAAGATCTTTTATCATTTCAATACTCAGATGTCTTATGCAGTCTCCGCTTACACCAGCTTTTCCAAATCTTGGTTCATCCATTAGTATCGGATTTTTATTTTCATCAACGATTTTTGCCTGAATTGTATTTATAGCTGAATATGCATCAACATATTCAGCTGTTGCCCTGATCAGATCTTCCAAAATTTTTTTATCTTTAAAGTATGCGAGCTTTACTATGATTTTCGTATCCCCTATTTCTTTTTTTACCTCAGATATAATTTTCTTCATCCTTTTAACATCAAAACACAACAGGCTTGTCTTGCCTGCATTCGGACAACTGGTATTCATCTCAATAAGATCAACACCCGTTTCTTTTATGAGTCTTGCTCCCTTGGTCCAGCTTTTAAGAAATAGGGCAAAGTCAGAATCGGGAATAGCCTCATAGCTACAGATAAGTACTTGACCTTTTCTAAGATAGTCTAGGACGCTACGAAGATCTTTTTGCCAAACACCTGGTTCAAATGAAGGATTATTAAAAGAGTTGATGATATTTAAAGGTTCATAATATTTATTTGTTCCAACCACTCCTGCTTGAGCTTTATCAATACTGAGGTTTCCTTTTATTTCCGATGCGGCAAGTATATTTGGAAATTTATTGGAAGGATATTTTTCAGGTCTTACTGTTTTGTGGGTTACGATATCAAACCCCTTATCAAGCGCTGCTTTTACAAATCTGCCGTTATAGAGTGGCCCTGCTCCTATTCCAAACGGAAGATAGACTTTATGACCTAAAAAGTCGTAAGCCGGCTCGCCATGATCTTTAATAACTTTTCCATCAGCAAACGCGCCAAATGGACCATTTTTATAGTTATCATCAAAAGTTTTTTCTGGATCGTAAAAAGGTGTGTGTAGCATATTATTTTATTCCCATTGCTTTTCTTCCGTTTATTGTCGCGACTTTAACTATTTCTTCAATATCAAACCAGCGGTTTGCTTCCATCAGGAGTCTAAGGTCATTCCACATATTTCCATCATTCATGGGCTTGAAGATATCATAAAGATTATCAATTCCTATCGCAACTGGTATGCCAAATTTTGTCAGCTCATCAGCTGGAGTTATGGAATTGTGAGTTGGTGTCATTACTTCGCTTCTCCAACCATCTATCCAAGACATTGGATTTGCTACCATTATCATTTTCGCTTTTTTCATCTGTTTGTAGACTTCTTCTCTTTCTTTTCTTGGTCTGGCTGCAATTGATATTCCATGTATGCCGACAACTTTTTCTTCCATTCCATATTCAATTGTTTTTCTGGCAAGTAGTTCTGTCTCATGTTCTTCGGGGATGTTCAGCTCATCAACATGCATGTGAACCATTTTATTTTTTTCTTTTGCAGTCTTAAGAATTATGTCTATATGTTCTTCTTCATGTGGTGAATCTGTTTTAACTGTGCTTCCGATGATGTCAGCAAAATCAGCTCCCACCTCAAACCAGTCTCTATTTTCTTTTTTCAAAACACCATAAGTCGGAAGACAAATGTATTTTATTAATATTTGCGATTTGTATGCATCCCTTGCTTTCTCTGCTGCTTTTATTGCTTTGTCTTTTACATCCGGTGTTACATCTATAAAAGAAACAGTTGCAGTAACATCTTGTTCAATCATCAGCTCAAGTGATTTTGCAATACGGTCATAAATCTGATCAACAGTTGAGTTTTTTCTGATGTCTTTGTTTAGAAGCCATTTTTGATCACGTTTCTTGTTAACTAATTTGAAAAGCTCAGGTGTGACAGTATAGGATCTATCAAAATGCGCATGGGCATTGACCCATCCCCCATTCTCTTTAATTTTTTGAAGAATTATTTCTTTTAAGTTTAAATAGTCAATTTTATTAGTCATAATTTATTAATAATTAGTTTAGCATATTCATGAGAAAAAGCATTAGTGATTTTTGTACGTGGAGTCTGTTTTCTGCTTCTTCAAAGACAACTGATTGTGGTCCATCTATCACATCAGCAGCTATCTCATATCCTCGGTATGCAGGGAGACAATGCATAAAGATTGCATCTTTTTTGGCAAAATGCATCAGAGTAGAATTTATCTGATAAGGCTTAAATATTTTGAGTCGTTTATCCTTCTCTGCCTCACTTCCCATACTAACCCACGTATCTGTCACTACTACATCAGCTCTGCTAACTGCAAGTTTTGGATCATTTGTCTCAAATATTTTTGTTTTTGTTTTTTCTGAGATTTTTTTTGCCCTTTTTACAATATCGTGATTCATCTCAAATCCTTTAGGACTGGCCAAGGAAAAATTTATCCCAAGCATCATCGCCCCAAGTAGCATGGTGTGGGTAACGTTATTATTTCCATCTCCAACAAATCCGATTGTAAGTCCTTTTAATTTTTTCTTTTTTTCAAGAATTGTCTGGAAGTCTGCTAAGATTTGGCACGGATGTTCTAAATCTGATAGCGCGTTTATGACAGGAACTGATGAATTTTTTGCAAGTTTAACAATTGATTCATGAGAAAAAGTCCGTGCCATGATGATGTCTGACATGCTGGATGTAACGCGAGCTACATCTTCAATCGATTCTCTTTTTCCAAGGCCAATGTCAGTTGGTCCCAGATAAATTGCATGTCCTCCTAGTTGAGTCATCCCAATCTCAAATGAAAGTCTTGTGCGAAGGCTTGGTTTTTCAAAAATCATTACCAAAGTTTTGTTTTTTAGATACTCTGTTGCTTTTTTGCTTGATTTTAATTTTTGTTTTAGCTTTATGGAATTTTTTAGAATAGAGAGGATTTCTTTTTCTGTGAGGTCAGTAATTGATACTAAGTGTCTAATCATCAGGCTTTGCTTGCAACCAGTTTTTCAATAAAATCTTTGGCAACAGTTACTGAGGTTATGAGTTGGGCGTTTTTCTCAACTGCTTTATGTCTTATTATTTTTCCATCAGATGAAATATCTTTTGTGCCGGTTGGGATATTTATAATCAGATCAAATCTGCCTGCATTTAAAAGATCAGCAAGATTTGGTTTGAGATTTGGAGTTGAAATTTTATTGATCAAAATTGCTTCAATTTTGTTGGTTTTGAGGAATTTGTGAGATTTGTATGTTGCGTACAGTTTGTATCCAAGCTTGTAGAGTTTTTTAATTTCTGGCAAAAGTTTTATCTTATTTGCCCTTTTACCAATTGAGATGAGTGCTGTATGTTCTCTTTGTTGAGCTTTGACCATTTGAGAGGTGTAATGTTCGATGAAAGGAGCTGATGCGTTTTGATTAAATTCTTGTGAGCTTTCCATGAAAGTTGCAAGCTTCTCATCAAAAATTGTGTTTGGAGTTTCTAGGGCAACTGCTTCAACATGTCCCTTAAAGAGTTTCATTGTCACGACTCCAGTTACTTTTTCGTTTGTTTTATCAATAAAAGCATTCAGGCTATCCATGAGTGGTTCGTTCCAAAGCGCGCCGTATGTGAGATATCCCCATTCTTGATCAATAAGTGTCTTGAATTTATTCTCCCTCATGGTTGATGTATATTGTTCAAGTGCCTGATGCGCTCTTATCAAGGTCTCAGCAGCTGGTGCTTCATAGACACCTCTTATCTTTAGCCCTATTACCCGGTCCTCAATGCTATGAACTATCCCTACTGCATGGTCCCCTGCCCGCTTATTAAGTTCAATGATAATGTCTTTTAGTGATTTTGGTTTGCCATCAAGAGCAACAGGCACTCCCTTTACAAATTCAATTTTGATAAGTTCTGGTTCGTTTTTTGCGTTTTCAGGAGTCTTGGTAATTTGAAGAATCTTTTCAAGTGGTGGTACAATTGCAGGATTTTCGATTTCTCCACCCTCTGCAGTCACTCCCCACATGTTGTCGTCATATGAATAAGGCTTATCAGTTGTTTGTTTGACAGGGATGCCGTGTTTTTTGCAGTATTCAAGTTGCTCTGTTCTACCCATTCCCCATTCCCTAACTGGTGCCAGGATTTTGATATCAGGATTGTACGCAAGTGCTGCTCCTTCAATCCTGACCTGATCAGTCCCCTTGCCTGTACATCCGTGAGCTATAGCATCTGCTCCCTCAATTGCTGCAATCTTTACAACTATTTTTGCAAAAAGATAACGACTGATTGTTGAAACATGATAAGTTCCTTGATACATCAAGTTTGCCTTGATTGCCATTGAAAGATAATCATCGGCAAATTCATCTTTTGCATCAATAACCATTGCCTTTATAGCGCCTAGCTTGAGAGCTTTCTTGCGAGCTTCTTCAAGATCGTCTGTTTGCTGCCCGACATCTATTGTTACAGCTATGACTTGTGCTTTGTATTCGTCCTGAATCCATTTGAGCATAGTTGAGGTATCAAGTCCTCCTGAGTAAAGCAGAACAACTTTTTTGACTTCTCCCTTCCTCCCTTCATATGAAGCAACTTTAGTGTAGGTGGTTGTTTTTTTCATTTTCGTATATTCTTAGTTTAAAATCTTTAAAAAGATATATTTTGGTGTTAAAAAAGTCTAATTTTTTCTTATTCTTATGCTATTTTAGAGAATTCTGGTTAATATGTCAATAAATCATTATTTTGACATAGTTTGGAGAGTGGAGATTTTAAGATTGTTTTTCTGCAGCGGTTATGAGGTTTTCCATTAGTTTTGCTACATTTACAGGTCCGACTCCGCCAGGTGTTGGTGTATAGTATCCAGCGATATCTTTTATTTTTTCTACATCATAATCGCCTTTTAATTTTCCGTCTTCTCCCCGTAGTATACCAACTCCCACAAGTATCACGCCTTTCTTGATTTTTTCAGGAGTAATTATATTTTCCCGTCCGACTGCCCCCGCTATGATATCTGCATGCCTCATTATTTCATCTGGATTTACAGTCTTGCTGTCAATGAGTGTAAACGGCACATCAAGTTTCTTCAGGTAGTCCATGATAGGCCCCCCACCGGTCGGGCCTTTGCCGAGGATAATTATTTTTTGGCTTTTGAGCCAAGAAAAGAAATCCGAATTTCGAATATCGAAACTCGAAACAATATCAGAATTATAATTTTCAAAGCTCAAAGCATTTTCATCATTTGTATTTTGATTATTTAAATTTGTTTCGGATTTCGGATTTTGTGCTTCAAATTTGAAATATATTTCCTCCAAAATTCTAACTACAGCTAGTGGCAGCGGTAGTGTGTATGGTGAGTTAGGGTGAAATCCGTCAATATCTTTTTCAGGGTTTGTCGACATTTCAAGTTTTTCAACATTTATTTGATCGGGAAGTGGTCGTTGGATTAGTATTCCATGAACAGCTGAGTCATCATTTAGTTTATTTAATTTATCAAGTAGCTCATCAGTTGTCACTGTAGTTGGGTAATCTAGAAGTGTAACCCTGGCACCTATTTCCTCGCCTTTTTTTTGCTTGAGTGCTACGTATGCAACCGATGCAGGATTTTCTCCAACTAAAAACACTACTAAATGAGGTATTATATTTTTTTTATTTAACTCCCCTACTCTTTTTTTTAATTTTGCATAGATTTTTTCAGCTATTTCTTTCCCGCTTATTTTCATAGATTTATTATAGCTTATTATTGTATAATTGGCACATGATGAAAAGATTTAGTCTGATTTCAAAAGTTTTAACTATCGTTGTCTTGGGAATTTTAATTTTTTGGTTTTTTAATTTTTTTAAGAATAAACAAAATTATAATGTAAATTTGAGTAGGCAGACAGTGATTAAGCAAATTCAATCATTAAATAAACTAGAGACCTCTATTTTTACAATCGAGAAAGTGATTGAGGTTGGTAAAAGCGGAAATGCTTTTGATCAATTTCTTTATGGAGATAGGATTTTGCTTATCGCGCATGGTCAGGTAATTGGTGGATTTGATCTTTCAAAACTTAGTGAGGAAGATGTAGAAATAAATGGTGGGACTCTTAAAATTCAGATGCCTTCACCTGAGATATTGGTTAGTAAGTTGGATAATGATGAGACGAGAGTCTATGATCGCCAGCAAGGGCTTTTGACCAAAGGAGATAAGGAGCTTGAGTCAACTGCAAGGCTTGAAGCAGAAAATGTTATCAGAGGTGCAGCTTGTACTGGCGGGATTCTTCAGGAAGCAGAAAAAAATGGAAGAAATCAATTGACGAGTTTGTTTAAATCGCTCGGCTTTGAAACAGTTATTATCGAGATTCCTCGAGGCGATTGCTAGTTTGATATTAGTTTTTTTGCTGTATTCCAGAGTCTTTTATCCCCTTTTTGCTTTTTCCATAGCCAGTATTCAAATCCCCAAAAAAGAATTGCTTCCGGGTTTAAGTTTTTTGCTTTTTGAAAATTTATCTTTAATATTTCAGGGTTCATACTTTTGGGATTATCTGCAAATTTTTTTGCCGATGATTTTTCCCAAGGCTCTGCCTGAAGTTCTGTAATCCATATTGGTTTTGTAATATTTTTTATTTTGTTTTTTATAATTTTATTATCTGCCTGAAACCCTCCGTAAAGATTTTTAAAGATAGGCACTTTTGGATAAATATCAAGACCGATTATGTCTGAAATTTCAGCTACGCTTTTCAAATTTTTGGAAAAAAGTTCATTTCCCCAAAAGTTAATTATTATTTTTCTTTGTGGATCAAGTTTTTTTACTAGACTTACTTCTTTTTCCAGAAAACTTAAAGGAATTATTAATTTATCAGGCCCGCTTTTATTCAGAGGTTCGTTTTCAACTTGCCAGCAAGTTATATATTTATATTTTTTAAATTCAGTTATTGTTTTTTCTATGAAGGCCAAAGCAGTTGATATCTGGGGAAGCTCATTTTCTCTTCTTGCAAATGGTGGTATGTAAAATTCGGGCCAACGGGGACCTTTTATACCAAGCGTGACAATAGATTTTTGTTTGGCTTTTTCAAATCTAGAAAGGATATTATGAAGTTTTGTAAAATCGAATTCATTTTGTTTGGTTTCAATCTCGCTCCAATAGCAGCCGATTCGGACAATATCAAAACCAAAATTGAGTAATTCATGAATTGATTTTTCTGGATCCAATTTTAATTCCTTAATATGAAGACTACTGTAGCTTGTTCCTAGGATGCACTGCATTTAACTGGTTGCTTTTTTTGAAGCCTGTTTCTCTTGATTGTCTTTCTCCGTTTTGATTGATGCAGAATTGGAGGCATTGGTTGCCAGACATGTAGCGGATGCAACCCCGTCTGATGCATTTGAGAAGCGCATAAGTATCACTCCCTGTGTATCGCGGGAAAGTTTTGGAACATCTTTCATTTCAAGTTTGACGATTTGTCCCTTGGTAGATGTGATAATTATTTCTTCACATCCTGTTGGCACGACTTGGGCTGTAACGACTGGGCCTGTTTTTGGAGTAACTTTTGCAACTTTTACTCCTTGTCCACCTCTTCCCTGGAGCGGGAATTGGGACATCAATGTTTTTTTACCAAGACCATTTTCCATAATTGTCAAAATTTCTGCATTATCACCTTTGGTAATAACATCCATGCCAACTACTCTATCTGATGAGTCAATTTTAATTCCCCTTACACCTGATGTTGCCCTACCCATAGCTCGTACTTGTTCTTCAGAAAATTTGATAGCTTTTCCTTTCTTGGTAACTATAAGTACCTGATCTGTGCCACTTGTTATATTGCTCCAGACCAGCTCATCGCCTTTTCCAAGTTTGATTGCAATCATTCCTGATTTGCGAATGTTATCAAATTCTTTTAATTTACTCTTTTTGACAGTACCATTGACTGTTGCCAGGAAGATATTTCCGGATTTTACATTTTTATCCATTACTACAAATGATTCTACTTTTTCGCCTTGCTCGATGTTGAGAAGGTTTACAATAGCTGAGCCCTTACTGGTTCTTGATGATTCTGAGATTTCATAAGCACGAAGCGCGTATGCCTTTCCCTTGTTGGTAAAAAAGATTATATTGTCATGTGTTTGGGCATAGCGAATATGGGTAATGGTGTCTTCATCTTTGACATTCATGCCGGTTATTCCCTTTCCTCCCCTATGTTGAGTGTGAAAAGACGTCAGTGATTGTCTTTTGATATAACCCGTATTGGTTAAAGTGATGACAGTTGGCTCATTGGCGATTAGGTCTTCTTCAGAGAACTCACCGACCTTGCCTTTATAAACCTTGGTGCGTCTTGGGTCTGCGTATTTTTCTCTCAACTTTAAAATTTCAGTTTTTATGACATCCATGATTTTTTCAGGACGAGCTAGAAGATCTTCAAGATAAGCAATTGTTTCTTTAACCATCATCAGTTCGTCTTCTATTTTTTGTCTTTCAAGCGCAGCTAAGCGTCTTAGCTGCATATCAAGAATTGCAACTGATTGTATTTCTGAGAGTTTGAATCTTTTAATTAAGTTTTGTTTGGCTTCTTCTTGATCTTTTGATTCACGTATCGTTTTAATAACTGCGTCAATATTGTCAACTGCTATTTTGAGTCCCTCAAGAATATGAAGTCTTGCTTCTGCTTGTCTTAGTTCGTATTCTGATCTTTTTTTAATAATTATGTAGCGATGCTTGATGTATTCATCAAGAATAAGTTTGAGATTAAGAATTTGTGGCGTTCCATTCACAAGCGCTACCATATTAACCGGGAAGCTTGTCTGCATCGAGGTTAATTTGAAAAGATTATTAAGTACTTTTTTGGGATATGAATCTCTTTTTAGTTCAATATAAATTCTCATACCCCTTCTATCTGATTCATCTCTAAGATCAGAAATACCGTCAATTTTTTTGTCTTTAGCTAGATCTGCAATTCTTGCAATAAGAAGCGCCTTGTTTACTTGATATGGAAGCTCGGTTACTATGATTGCTGATTTACCTTGTCCAATCTCTTCTATTTCGGCTTTTCCTCTAATAATTATTTTTCCACGACCGTTCACATATGCATTTCTTATTTCTGTTTGATCGTAAATCGCGCCAGCTGTTGGGAAATCAGGTCCTTTTATAAACTCAAGCAATTCATCGATTGTTGCATCGCTTACAAAATGAGGCGTTCCATCTGGATTTGTTGTTTCTGTCTTTCCAGATTTTGCAACTCTTGTTTTGCTGATTAGATAGATGATTGCATCAATTAACTCTCCCAGATTATGAGGTGGGATCTTGGTTGCCATACCAACAGCAATTCCTTCTGCTCCCATTAAAAGAAGATTTGGAAGTTTTGCTGGAAGATAGACTGGCTCATCTCGCGTGTTGTCAAAGGTTGGTGCATAGTCAACTGTTTCTTTGTCAATGTCAACAAGCATCTCGGCTGTAATTGCCTGCATTTTGGCCTCTGTATAACGCATAGCAGCTGGAGGATCACCATCAACTGATCCGAAGTTTCCCTGACCATGAATAAGTGGGTATCTAACTGAAAAATCCTGTGCTAAACGTACCATAGCATCATAAATCGCTGTATCACCGTGAGGGTGGTAGTTTCCCATAACTTCACCAACCACCTTTGCGCTTTTGAGAAATTTGGAGGTGTGTGTGAGCCCCATCTCGTGCATAGCATAAAGAATTCTTCTATGAACTGGTTTGAGTCCGTCGCGTACATCAGGCAAAGCACGCGCGACAATAACAGACATCGCATAGTTCAAATACGATTTCTTCATTTCCTCTGTCAGGTTTGTTGGTTGTAATTTACCTATTTGTGCCATAACGTCTTTTACTATTTGGAGAAACCCTCTTCTTTGAAGCGAGCGATACATTCATGGATGATCTTCTTCGCATCATTCACATCTCCCCAGCCAAGAACTTTGGTAGTTCCAGGTTTTTTAAGATCTTTGTAGTGAGCGAAATGAAACTCTATTTTTTGCATCCATCTTTTTCCAAGATCATCTATGGTTTTAATACTGTCACCAGTGTCTCGGTCATCTTCTGGAACACAGACAATTTTGTAATCCATTTCCCCGTCATCTTCAAAATTGAAAATACCAATAATTTTTGCATGCACTAGCACTCCAGTCGGGATTGGCTCTGAGCAAACAACTAATACATCTAGTTCGTCGCCATCAGTGTCTTTTGTCGCAGGAATAAATCCATAATTTACAGGTTTGGGAAAGATAGATGGTTCTGCCCGATCAAGCATGAAGATACCGTGTTCACGGTCGTATTCTATTTTAAGAGTTGATCCTTCAGGAATATCTACAATTGCATTAATAAGACCTTCATCAATTTGTCCTGGAGTAAGTATTTTATTAAAATCTGGCATATATTTATTATAAATTATAACACAGTAACAACCTCAGACATTTATTTAGATGTCCAAATCCGCCGTTATAGCGTTGGTTGTTATAAAGTGTTTTCTTGGTGGAACTTCATCTCCCATAAGCATGGTAAATACTGCGTCTGCTTCTTCTGCATCCTCAATAAAAATTTGTTTAAGAACACGGTTTTCGGGATTCATAGTTGTATCCCAGAGCTGATCAGCGTTCATCTCACCTAGACCCTTGTAGCGCTGAAGGTTTATATTTCCCTTGCCACCAATTGTTTCATATGCCTCCTTGCGTTCTTCTTCAGTGTAAGCATATTTTACTTCTTTACCTCTTTGTATCTTAAAAAGCGGTGGCATAGCCACATAAAGATAGCCGCTCTTGATAATTTCAGGTAAGTGGCGATAGAAAAATGTCAGGATCAATGTTTCAATGTGTTCGCCATCAACATCTGCATCAGTCATAATAATAACTCTATGATAGCGGAGCTTTTCCATATTAACTGTATCGCCTATTCCTGTTCCCAGTGCGATAATAATGCTCTTTACCTCCTCGTGCTCAATCATCTTGTCAAGTCTTGCTCTTTCAGTATTTAAAATTTTACCTTTAAGGGGAAGAATTGCTTGAAATTTTCTATCTCGTCCCATTTTGGCACTACCTCCTGCAGAATCACCCTCAACAAGATATATCTCAGAAACAGCAGGATTCTTCTCTTGGCAATCAGCCAATTTTCCAGGAAGAGTAGATCCCTCAAGCGCGCCTTTTCTGATAACAGCTTCTTTTGCAGCCTTGGCAGCAAGCCTTGCCTTGGCAGCAAGATATACCTTTTCAAGAATTCTTTTTGCATCAGAAGGGTTTTCTTCAAAGTGTACAGCCAAAGATTCACGAACAATTGTATTAACAACTGCTTGGATCTCAGAGTTGCCAAGTTTTCCCTTGGTCTGTCCCTCAAATTGGATCTTATCCTGAGGCATTTTGATAAAGACTACTGCAGTCAGTCCTTCATTGGTATCTTCACCTACAATTGAGTCAGTCTCTGTTTTGAATGCGCCAATTTTACGGCCATAGTTGTTAATCGCGCGAGTCAGAGCCATCCTAAATCCAGTCAGATGCGTACCACCGTTGACTGTGTTGATAACGTTTACATATGATTCAACATTTTCTGAGTAGGTATTGTTATATTGGACTGCCACGTCAACCTCCACATCTCCTTGATGTTTGTTAATTCTTATTGTTTGATGAAGCGGATCTTTGTTTTCATTTAGTTTTTCTACCAAAGCTGTGATACCTCCTTCAAAATAGTAATTTATTTCTTTTACCTCCTCTACCCTGTTGTCTATGATGTGAAAAAATATTTTGGGAACTAAATAGGCACGTTCTCTAACCATTTTTTTGATTGTATCGAAATTAAATTCTACTGTCTGAAAGATGCTGTCATCTGGGAAGAAGGTTGTAGTGGTTCCTGTTTTTGTTGGAATTCCTGGGTAGATTATGGTGAGTTTTGAGTCTTTGACTATTTCAACTGGGGTTTTGGCAACACCTCTTTCATATTCTTGTCTGTGGATTTTGCCATCTCTTCTGACCTCAACCCAAGTATGATTGGATAACGCGTTTACAACAGATGCTCCGACTCCATGAAGACCGCCTGAAATTTTGTAGGCTGATCCTCCGAATTTTCCTCCAGCATGAAGTTTGGTCATAACCAGTTCCAGCGCTGATTTTTTATAGACTGGATGGGGATCAATTGGAATTCCTCTACCATCATCAGATACAGTTGCTGAACCATCTTTATTTAGAAGGATCCAGACATTTCGTGCAAATCCAGCCAGTGCTTCATCAACTGAGTTATCAATAAGCTCTCTTAGGGATTCATGGAGTCCTATGGCATCTGTTGAGCCGATATACATACCAGGTCTTTTGCGAACTGGTTCAAGTCCTTCTAGGACTTGTATCTGCTGGGCACCGTAGTCTTCGGATTTTGTTGCTTTGGGGGTTTTATCTTTGGCCATTTTTTATTATCTATCCATAATATACTAAACCAGATACAATTTCAAGCAGTTTGCTTTTTGTCAAATATTTCAACTAGACTATATGTCATATGAGTGAAGACTATATAGAAGTTGCAGAGCGTAAGGGTTTAACTCTTACCAGAGATTCAAAGAAGTTTTTAGTGAAATGGAGTAACTCCTTGCGTAAAACAGCTAAGGATATGGGTTTGGGGTTTGGTAAATTGATTTTGTCTAAGCAGAAATAAATGAAAAAAGAAAACCAATGAAAGATTTGATATTAAAAATTTTGGAAGAAATTAACTTCAACGAGGATAAAGATGAGTTTGTAAATCAATTTTTAGAAAATATTAAAATCCAAACTATTATTGACTTGTTTGAGCTTTTGACCGATAAGGAAAAGGAAAAATTTAAGTCTGAGCTGACTGAAAATTCAGATTCTTCTACATCTATAAACATTGTTTTGAATAAATTTTTTTCTGATGACCAGATTGGTAAGGCAGTTGAGGGTGCTGCCAAAAATGCTATTTCTGACTGGATGGAGATGATTGGACCTGCTCTTGATGATGACCAAAGGCAAAAGCTTCTTAGTGTTTCAGCCTCTCTTGTTTAACAATAAAATTATTTAGTCTAATGATTTAGATTATTAGACTATTGCTTGATAGTATTAAATTGTATGTTATCATATGGATATGAAGATAGGTGGGGATTTAACACAGAAAAAATGTGTGCCTTGCGAGGGTGGTGTAAAGCCCCTGACGCCGGATGAGTACGGTGCATATTTGCGTAACGAATTGGATGGATGGGTTGATATTGATGGGATGAAAATTGAGAAGGAATATAAATTTAAAAACTTCAGAGAAGCTTTGGGGTTTGTAAATCGCGTTGGTCAGATTGCGGAGTCAGAGGGTCATCACCCAGACATCAATCTGTATGGCTGGAATAAGGTAAAATTAACGCTCTCAACTCATGCAATCGGCGGCCTGTCAGAAAACGATTTTATTCTAGCTTCAAAGATTGATAGTTAAGTTTACATATATATTTACAATTAAGCTTACAAATATACAGTATTTACAATTAAGTTTACAAATAACTTGACAAATAAAGTTTTTTGTGCTATAATTTAGCTATGTTTCAGCCTAAATTCACACTAAACATGAAAATGCTCTCAACTCTGGGGAGTATAGAACGACTTTATGGACAGCTTCATTCAGAGAAGCTGATCCCATCCCTTTCGCTTAAGCTTTTTCAGGATAATCAGATTTTGGCAACGCATTACTCAACATCGATTGAGGGCAATCCCCTCTCACCACAAGACGTGACCAATGTGATTTTGGGCGACCAAGTGCCGACTACCAAGTCAGAGAAAGAAGTTAAAAATTATTTTGCAATTCTGACTAGTCTGACTAACTTGGCGCGTCAAAATGTGCCTGTTTCAGTTGAGTTGACAGAGAAATTTCATGCTCAGCTCATGGACGGGCTGGAGGAGAAAAGCAAATGGGGACTCAGAGATTCAGGGGTTTTTGTCGGGCACAAGGAAAAAGATCAAATGGTCGTCAAGCACAATCCCCCATATCATACAAAAAGTGAGATCAAAAAGGCACTCAATGAGCTTTATGATTGGCTAAGGAAAGAAAGTGATATTCATCCGCTTCTTAAAGCTGGTATTTTTCACCATCAATTTGCCTATATCCATCCATTTTTTGATGGAAATGGCCGTGTGGGCAGGATTTTGACTACCTATTTTTTACTTCTCAAGCACTATGAAGTTAGTAAGTATTTTATACTTGATGATTATTATGATATTGATCGTCATCTCTACTCAGATACGCTACATACTGCTGATGCTGGGGACAAAACTGCCTGGCTTGAGTATTTTTTGGAGGGAATCGCCAGCTCCATGCAGGCAGCTGAGGGACGAATTGTTGATTTGAAACGCACCAATCTAGATGATGTTGAGGGCGAGAAGAGAGTTTTGGTAACCGCCCGTGAGGAGGAGGTTTTGCAAATTATCATCGAGAAAAAAGCAATTAAAACATCAGATATAGAAGAAGCATTTGGTGTCACCCGCCAACAGGCGCACTCACTTCTCTCCTCCCTTGTCGGAAAGGGACTTCTTGAGAAATTTGGAAAGACCAAAACAAGCTACTACAAATTGGCAAAAAAATAATCAATTATTTAGAGGATTTACTAATTTCAATTCTCATTGTACGGCTAGCAAATGAGACTCTAAACAGGGCTGATAATAATATAAAAACTTTTTAAGATCTTATTCGCCGGCATAATACATTTGTTTGGCTTGAGATA